>ONLD01000076.1 GCA_900318565.1 uncultured Bacteroidales bacterium | reverse complement strand
TTCTTGAGCAGACGGTTGCGCTGGGCAAGCAGCCTGTTGTACTGCTGCACGTTTGCAAGGTACATCCTGTCAAGCTGGGAGATGAAGGCGTTGAAAAATTTCCTCCGCTCATCTCCGGATTCGCTGACGAGCTCGGAGTCGGCGGGCGAGACCATCACGGCGGGGAGGGTGCCTATGTGCTCGGAGATGCGGGAATAGGGCTTGTCGTCCCTCCGCACTTTCTTCTCTCCGCCGTCCGTGGACTGGATGGCGAAACGGGCTTCGGAGCCCTCGCCCAGGTCATATAGTCCGCTGATAGCGAAAGACTTGCAGCCGTGGCGGTAGTTGAATTTCTCGGCGCTCTGGATGCCGCTTTTCGTCATAGAAAGATAGTAGATGGCATCCAGCAGGTTGGTCTTGCCCTCGCCGTTGCCGCCCCAGATACAATTGATATTCGGGGAGAAGGTGAGTTCCTGCAGGGATATATTGCGGAAATCCTGAATTACTAGCTTCTTCAATACGGGCATACTGCAAAATTAGGATAATTTAATTGAATTTACTACCTTTGTAAGCTATTTTATCAGGAAAAACAAAAATTATAGTATATGGCAAACACTAAAGTTAACGACAAGGAGGCTCTCCGAGAGGAAAACCTTCAGGAGACAGTCTCCAAAACCGACCAGTTCTACAACGAAAACAAGAAGACCATCTGGACCGTGGCCTGCATCGTTGTCGTAGTGGCACTTGCAATTTTCGGATACTATAAGCTTATCTATCAGCCTAAGTGCGTCGAGGCTTCCCAGCAGGCTTTCCCTGCCGAGCAGAGCTTCACCTCCGGTGAGTACGAGCTTGCTCTCAATGGTGACGGCAACGTGCTCGGCCTGGCCGACGTGATCGACCAGTACGGTGCCAAGGCCGGCAGCGCCGTGTTTATGGAGGCCGGTATCTGCGCCCTCCAGCTCGGCAAATACGAAGAGGCCCTGACCTACCTTAAGAAGTATAACGGCAAGGAGCCTATCCTCGCCGCCCGCGCCATCGCCTGCGAGGGAGACGCTTACGCCGGACTGGAGAAGTACCAGGAGGCCGTCTCCGCCTACACCAAGGCAGCCGCCAAGGCCGACAACGCTTTCGCCGCCACCTACCTCCTCAAGGCCGGTATCATCTACGAGCAGCTCGGCGACAAGGCAAAGGCCATCGAGTGCTACAAGACCATCAAGGACAAGTACCCTCAGTCCATCGAGGGCTACGATATTGACAAATACATCACCCGCGCTGAAGCAGAGTAATTATGGGAAGAGCATTTGAATTCCGTAAGGAAAGGAAATTGAAGAGGTGGGGACATATGGCCCGCACCTTTACAAAACTTGGTAAGGAAATCACTATCGCCGTCAAGCAGGGCGGTCCCGACGTGACCGGCAACCCCCGTCTGCGTGCCCTTATGGCAGAAGCCCGCGCCGAGCAGATGCCTAAGGAAAACATCGAGCGCGCCATCAAGAAGGCCACTGAAAGCAAGCAGGGCGATTTCAAGGAAATCATTTACGAAGGCTTCGGACCTTTCGGCATCGCCTACCTCGTGGAGGCCGCTACAGACAACAACACCAGGACCGTGGCCAACGTGCGTTCCTATTTCTCCAAGTGCGGAGGCTCCCTGGGTACCAGCGGTTCCGTGTCCTTTATGTTCGACCGCAAGTGCACCTTCCGCATCAAGGAAAAGGAAGGCGTGGATCTTGAGGAGCTCGAGCTCGAGATGATCGACTACGGCGTCGAAGAGCTCTTCGAGCAGGTGGAAGTGGACAAGGACGACAACGAGACCAAGGTTATCGTGATCTACGGCGAGTATGCGGCCTACGGCGCCATCCAGAAGTACATCGAGGAAAACGGCTACGAGCTGATTTCCGGTGGATTCGAGCAGATTCCCAACGTGGATCTCAAGGAAGTGACCCCCGAGCAGAGGGCTACTCTCGACAAACTTACCGGTCTCCTGGAGGACGACGAGGACGTGACCAACGTCTATACGACCCTCAAGCCCGAAGAGTAATTGCGCTTTAGCGGTCAGATAAAGGACGGTGCGCTTCACGGCGCGCCGTCTTTTCGTTCTGCAGTATGGCCTCACGTTCGCTTGCAAGCGTGAAACTCTCGAGAAAACGCTCCCAGATGTAATCCACGGCGACAGGGCTCGGATGTACGAGGTCCTCTGCGTAGAAACGGTAGTCGCGCAGCTCGTCGTAAAGGATTTCGAAGGCGGGGAAGTAGTCGGCCTCCTGGCACTCGTCCACGGCGAGCAGCAGGCGGGCCTTGCTTACCGTGTTCGCGTGCGCCCCGTCGCCGAGGTGGCGTATGGGCGAGACGGTCAGCAGGAAACGTTTCTCGGGGTGCGCGCTGATTATGGACCTGAGCAGCATCACGCTCTCTTCAGTGTCGAGTATGCGTCTTGTGAATTCGGCCGCCGGGCGTTTCAGGCAGTTGGAAACCACTTTCCCCGCCGCCTCCCAGATGAAGGAAGTGCCCAGCGACAGGATTACCCGGTTGCACGAAGCCCAGAATTCGCGGGCTTCCTGCAGGCGCGCATTGGCATTCCTGAGGAAATCTTCCGCAGTAGGACGCGAGAAAGACGTATGGTGCTCAAACGAACAAATGCGTCCGGCGCCGGCCCCCATTTCCACACAGTCTGACGGCCCGAAAAGGTCTTTGCCGTCAAGACGTGCCACGGCTGAGCGAAGCGACGCCGGATTGTAGAGCGTGCCGAAGGGGTTGATGCAGGTGCAGAATCCGGCCTGCTGCAGCTTTGCGCCGACTGAATCGGCGAAGCAGCTGCCCAGTATGGTTATCTTCTCGTCCAGCTTGAACGGGTGCCCGGACAGTGGTATTTGAACTCTGGAATAAAGTTTCATTTCTTTTGCAAAATTATTATTTTTGTAGGAGAAATGAAAAGAATCGCCACAGCTTTCGCTTTTCTTACCCTGTCGTTTGCGGCAAGTGCCCAGAAATTCGACTACAATGTCAATTTCGACTACTTGTTCCGCAACTATGAGTATGACGGCTCTATGGAGCTGTACCATAAGTCCTATACGCTGCACGCCGCCCGCCTCACCCCGGAAGCCGGATTGCTCGTGATTCAGAATGACCGCGTATTCCACCGAGTCCGTTTCGGCATCGATATTTATAAGGATATGGGTGCCAGAATTCCTCTGAAGCAGCATTTCAAGGAATTCATTTTCTACTATAATGCGGAAGTCCAGATGATAAAGGGCCGCAGGCTTGAAGCCGTGGCCGGCTGTTTCCCCAGGCGTTTTGCGGAAGGCGACTATGAAGGACCTTTCTTCAGGGACGACCTCCTGTTTACCGACCCCAACCTGGAAGGGGCTTTCGTAAAATACAGCAGCCCCCGGCTTTACGCTGAATTCGGGCTGGACTGGAACGACAGGTTCGACGCGTCCAAATTCGAGCGCTTCCAGATGATGTCTTCCGGCTGCTGGAATTTCGCCGGGCCGTTCTCGCTCTGCTGGACGGGCCTTTTCTACCATTTCAACTGCGCTCCGGCCAGTCCGCGCGTGATTGATAACCACACCCTTGAGTTGAGCTTCAAATGGGCGCCCCGCACTTCGCTGGATGATCTCAGCATAAGCGCCGGCGGCCTTCTCTCCTTTCAGCGGGCGCGTTACGTGGAGTCTGTGCCGCAGATCCCTATGGGTATATACTCCCGCCAGCATTTATCCAAATGGGGACTGCACATAGATAACCGCATCTATGCCGGCGGCGACCTTATGCCGTATTATGGCCGCAGCTTTGACGGGGTTGATTATACTGCCGACCTGTATTTGGCCGATACGGCTTTTCATACTATGCGCCCCGGCTTCAGCTGGACTGACTGTCTGCGGGTGCGCTATGAGCCCCGGCTTACCAAGTTCTTGACCGTCCGTGCGGAACTCTCTTTCAGTTTCGGCGAGCCTTATCCCGAACTCGGGTCGCCCGTGTTCAGGGGCTGGCGTCAGACCGTGGCCCTGCGCCTCGACCTGAATGCCCTGCGTCCTCACCCGAAGACTGCCCGCACGAGGGAAAGGCGCTATTTGTTTGATGGTTTTGTTTTATGAGATTGAGGATATTACTTTCAGCGCTGCTGATCAGCTGCGCTCCTGTATTTGCGCAAAGCGCGGGGAATGAACTGCACATTGTCACGACAGGAGACGTGCACGGCTCCTATTTCGCCCGTCCGTATGTCCAGGGCGGCAAGTCCAAGACCAGCCTTATGTCCGTCAAGCACTACGTGGACAGCCTGCGCGCAGCCGTGGGGGAGGAGAATGTGGTGCTGCTGGATGCCGGCGACGTGCTTCAGGGCGACAATGCATCGTACTACTTCAACTATGTGGCCACCGACGAGCCTCACGTGTGGCCGCGCATTGCAGCATATATGGGCTACGATGCCTGCACGATGGGCAACCACGACGTGGAAGCCGGACACCCGGTCTATGACCGCGTGCGGGGCCAGCTGGAAGGTTTCGGCATACCCTGGCTCGCAGGCAACGCCATCGGTGCCGACGGCAAGCCTTTCTTCCCCGATCACGTGCTGCTGGAAAAGGGCGGCCGCAAGATACTCGTGCTGGGATTCAACAACGCCAACATTTCGGGCTGGCTCTCTCCCGAGCTCTGGTCCGGAGCCGAATACGTGTCGCTGATACCTCTGGTGCAGAACCGTGTCTTTCAGCTGCGCCGTGCCCTGAAGCCCGACGCGGTCGTGGTCGTAATCCATTCAGGGACGGGCGACGGAGACGGTAAATCCTATGAAAGCCAGGGACTTGACATTTTCCAGACCCTTCGCGGGGCCGACGTCCTTGTGACCGCACACGACCACCGTCCTGCCTGTAAGGACCGTCCCGGCTGTACGCTTATCAACGGCGGCGCGAGAGCCGGATATGTGGGACACGCGGTGCTCGGCTTCGGCAAATGCGGCAAGGTCAAGACCCGCCGCGGGGAAGTGGTGCGCCTGGACAAGGATGCCATTGACTCTCAGATGGAGAAAGAGTTCGGGAAAGAGTTCGAGGCGGTGCGCGCTTTCACCGTGCGTCCCGTCGGACAGCTTGAAATGCCCCTGAGGATGCGCGACGCATACACAGGAATGTGCGATTACCTGAATCTGCTGCATACTGTTCAGCTGCACGCATCGGGCGCGGATATTTCGATTGCCGCGCCTCTGACTTACAACGGATACGTGCGTGCCGGACAGCTTGTGTTCAATGATATGTTCACGATTTATCCGTTTGAGAACCAGCTGTTTGTGCTGAAACTTACCGGCCGCGAGATAAAGGACCTTCTCGAGCTTTCATACGACCGATGGATTTCGACTCCCGGCGGGCACGTCCTCAAGATCCGTCAGGCGCCTGATCCCCGGACGGGGGCGCAGAGGTGGTCGTTTGTGAACCGCAGCTACAATTTTGATTCGGCGGCTGGAATCTGTTATACCGTCGACGTGACGCGGCCTTTCGGCTCAAGGGTCAATATCGCTTCGTTCGCTGACGGCCGGCCTTTTGATATGGCGGCGAGCTATACCGTGGCTATGACCTCCTACCGGGCCAACGGCGGCGGGGCCCTTCTGACCGAGGGGTCCGGCATCCCGCACGACGAACTCGCCTCCCGCGTGGTCTCGCGTCAGATAGAAATCCGTGATTTGATTTATAACTACATCAAGGAGCACACCGTAGTGGGTCCTTCGCTGATTGGTGATCCGGCTGTGCTGGGAGGATGGAAATTCGTTCCTGAGTCTGTCGTAGAGCCTTTGATGAAGCAGGATATGGAGCTAGTGTTTTAGCCTCCATTCAGAGGGCGTGCAGCCCTTGACTTGCTTGAACTGTTTACGGAAATTGCTTTTGTCGCTGATGCCGACTGCTTCTCCTATGATGGCAGTGGGTATGTCGCGGTCGGACAGCAGCAGCTTTGCGGCTTCTTCTATCCTCACTTCTTTCCGCCATCTCAGGAAGTGCTGGCCGAAGCGCAGAATGAAATAGGCGGACAGTTGTTCGTGGCATATATCCAACGCCTCCGCCACCTGGTCCATACTGCAGTCTTCCGCCCATCGTTTCTGGGCTATCCATTCTTCTATCCGGTCGAAGTCTTTTTCGCTTAGCCCGGACGTGGCCCTGTCGATGGAATTCCGCGATGTCAGCCAAAGGAGATTTCTGCCGATTTTGGTTATTATTTGCCGTATAATAGTGTTTTTTTTCATAACTTTGTGGGTTAAATAGATTAAATATGTTTGATAATCTCTCCGACAGACTGGAACGTTCCTTCAAAATTCTAAAAGGCGAAGGTAAGATAAGCGAAATAAATATTGCAGAAACTCTGAAAGAAATTCGTCGTGCACTGCTCGATGCGGATGTCAGTTACAAGGTGGCGAAGGAGTTCTGCGACAGGGTAAAGCAGAAAGCCATAGGCGCCAATGTGCTTACAGCCGTCAAGCCCCAGCAGATGATGGTCAAGATCGTCCACGACGAACTGGCCGACTTTATGGGGTCCGAGCACTCCGAAATCAACATCAAGGGCAGCCCTGCTGTGGTGCTGGTGGCCGGTCTCAACGGTTCCGGTAAGACCACTTTCTCCGGAAAGCTCGCGCTTTTCCTTAGAAGCAAGAAAGGCAAGAAGGTGCTGCTTGCGGCTTGCGATACTTTCCGTCCTGCCGCAATCGACCAGCTTAAGACCCTCGGAGAGCAGATAGGCGTGACCGTCTATAGCGAAGAAGGGGAGAAGGACCCTGTCAAGGTGGCCCGTGGCGCCGTGGCCAAGGCCAAGGCCGAAGGTTTCGGCGTGGTCGTCGTGGATACCGCCGGCCGTCTTGTCGTGGACAAGGAACTTATGGACGAAATTTCGCTGCTCCACCGCTCGCTCAACCCGGACGAGACTCTCTTCGTGGTCGATGCGATGACCGGTCAGGATGCCGTGGAAAGCGCCAAGGCGTTCAACGAGGCGATAGACTACGACGGAGTGGTCCTGACAAAGATGGACGGCGACACCCGCGGCGGTGCGGCCCTTTCCATCAAGGCTGTGACAGGCAAGCCCATCAAGTTCGTCAGCACAGGCGAGAAGCTGGAAGCGCTCGACATTTTCTATCCCGCCCGTGTGGCAGACAGAATCCTGGGTATGGGAGACGTGGTCTCCCTGGTAGAAAAGGCCCAGGAGCAGTTCGATGAAAAGCAAGCCCGCGAGCTGCATAAGAAAATCGCACGCAACCAGTTTACCCTCAACGATTTCTATGACCAGCTCAAGCAAGTGCAGAAGATGGGCAACATCAAAGACCTTGCGGGTATGCTTCCGGGTATGGACAAGGCTCTGAAAGACGTGGACATCCCCGAAGACGCATTCAAGCCCACCGAAGCCATCATTCAGTCGATGACTCCTTACGAGAAAGAGCATCCAGAATGCATCAACGGTTCCCGCCGCCAAAGAATCGCTCGCGGCTCCGGCACCTCCCTTGCCGACGTCAACAAATTGCTCAAGCAGTTCGAGCAGACGCGCAAGATGATGAAGATGGCTATGGACGGCTCGCTGCGCCAGAGATTAAAGGGTTTCCGTTAGGAATTGAATAATTATTTTTATATATTTGTCAATTACAAAACGTGCTGAGAATGGGTTTGTTTGACAGTCGCATATCAGTTTCTTCTTTCGGTCTTCTGCAGGACAGGACGGAATGGCACTGCCATATTCTTCCCGGTGTCGATGACGGCTTCAAGACTATGGAAGATTCCCTTGCCGCCCTTTCCCGCTATGAGGAGGTCGGATTCAGGGAAGTATGGCTGACTCCGCACATTATGGAAGACATCCCAAACCGCACGGCCGCTCTCCGTCAGCGTTTTACCGACCTTTCAGTGGCTTACGGCGGGCGTCTCCGCCTCCATCTGGCTTCGGAAAATATGCTCGACAGCCTTTTCGAGGAGCGCTTCGAGGCCGGCGACCTGCTGCCCCTTTCCGACAAGCGGCTTCTTGTGGAGACGTCCTACTTCAATCCTCCGTTGGATATGGACAATACGCTGCAGGCTATCAAGGCAAAGGGATTCTTCCCCCTGCTTGCCCATCCGGAGCGGTATATGTATATGGACAAGAAGCGCTATGAGCAGCTGAAGGGGATGGACATCGAGTTCCAGCTCAACATCCCTTCGCTGATCGGCGCGTACGGACCTGAAGTCAAATCCAAGGCCGAGCTCTTGCTCAAGGCCGGGATGTACGATTATAGCGGGACGGACCTGCACCGTCTGTCCTCTCTTGAGCATCTGCTGGAAGCGGAGGTCAAGAAGAAATTGCT
>ONLD01000061.1 GCA_900318565.1 uncultured Bacteroidales bacterium | reverse complement strand
GAAGGGACTCGAACCCTCGACCTCCGGCGTGACAGGCCGGCATTCTAACCAGCTGAACTACCGCACCTCTTTGGTGTTTTGCGTCGAACGCGGATGCAAATATAGCTACTTTTTTTTTTTTTTTTTTTTTTTTCTTCATTTTGTTCCGTCCTTCTCCGGCAGGGCGGAGTTGAGCGTCTTGGCGTAGTGGCATTGCAACACGGCCTCGCAGTCCCCGTGCCAGTTGTGCATCCCGCCGCCGAGACATTCGCGCCACCTGTTGCTGTCCTTGCAGGGGCCTTTCTTTGCCCATCTTCTGTCGCGGAATGGCTCGAAGCGCTTTTCCCAGATCTCGTAGAAATTGTCCCGGTAGATGCTGCCTTGCGAGAAACGGTCGCGGTCGATATTGGGGCACGCGCAGATTCTGCCGTCAATGAGCACGGAGGCGATGTTGACGCCGGCGTGGCAGAAGTAGCGCACGTCGCGCACCTTTTCTTCGTAACGGCCGAGGTAGCCTTCGCAGCTGAATGTGACTTTCATCGGACCGCCTTCCAGGCGCTTGGCGCGGATAAACTCCATCATCGAGACGAATTCCTCGTCGCTTAGGTGCATTTCCGGGTCGGAGGCGGCGCGGCCTATGGGGATGATGGTGAAGAGGCGCCATTGTCTGACGCCAAGCCCCACGAGCAGACGGTAGATATCCTCAAGCTCCGAAATGCTGCGCTTGTTGACACAGGTTACGACATCCGAATTCAGCCGCGGCTCTGCAGATATAATCTTAATTGCGCGCACAGCGTGCTTGAAGCTTCCGGGGATACCCCGCATCCAGTCGTGCGAGACTTCCATACCGTCAAGGCTTACGGTAATGGCCCGGAGCCCGGCTCCCATAAGGCGGGCGTGCATCTCCTCATCGTAGAACCAACCGTTGGAGACGATGCTCCAGGCGAAGCCGCGGCGGGCAATCTCACGCCCGCATTCGGCAAGGTCCGGCCGGAGCAGCGGCTCGCCTCCGGTCAGCACTACACAGAACTCCGGAGGACGCTTATCCTCGGGAATGGTATCGAGAGCAGACAGGAAGTCCTCGAGCGGCATATCTTTTTCGCGGCTCAGAATAGAGCAGTCGCTGCCGCAGTGGCGGCAATGGAAATTGCATCTGGTCGTGCACTCCCAGAAAAGGTAGTTGAGTTCGTGCACGCGGGTCTCATAGTCCCGGAACAGGCGGAATAGCAGAGGATTCACAATCGTTTTTTTACAAATATAATCCAAAAACGCTTAAAATCTTGCATAGTCCCGTGCAAGATTCCGGCCTCCGCTGCATTTTAATTGAAAAAAAACATATCTTTGCAATATGAAACTAGTTCATCATTTTCTTAAAGGAGCGACGCTTACCAGCGCCCTTTTCGTCTTCCAGGCCTGCTATGGCACTCCCGGACCTATGTATGAAGAAGGAGGCGAGGCTCCGATGAGTTTCACAGTGGTCTCCCAGGCCACCGGAGCGCCCCTCAAGGGCATCAAGGTCGAGGCAGGTGCCGTCGAGTCGGATTCTCTTAGCGTAGTCGGCACGACGGACGAGAACGGCAGCTGCAAGCTGAATCTGCCGTACAACCGCAATCTCAACGGACCATTCATCCGTTTCGAAGACCCGGAAGGCCGCTTCCAGCCCAAGGATACGGTACTCGCTGACCTTCGCGAACGCGATATTCCCATCAGGCTCATAGAGAGCAAATGAAACGCGCGGTCTTGACGCTCGCGTTGTTGCTGAGCGCGGCTGCGTCCGTATTTGCGGACGAGCCGGAAAAAGTACGCAGCTTTTCCCTCGAATTGGGAGTGGGCGCGATGCCGCTTCATATGTATTTAAGTTCTCCTGCTTCGGCAGAAAGGGAATTGGCTGATCTGGGGCAGAGAGCCGGAGATTCCAAGTTCGATGTGCCCGCAATAAGTCTGTCGGAAGTATGGCGCCTTAACGGCCATTGGGAAGTGGCTCTTACCGAGGGCGTCTGCTGGCGGTATTTCGATATCATCCAATATCCGGAATTCGGTATCGACCCCGACGGCAAGCCTCGTTACGACCTGCATAAGGGCTATAGCATCGGCGCCAAGGCGACTCCGCCCGTTGTCTCCCTGACCGGCCAGCTGCGTTTTATATGGTCCCCGAAGTGGAAAGTGACGGCCTATTCCGCAGCCCAGATCGGATTCACGACGGCTTCCTACATCATTCCTCTTCCCGGCATAACTCCGGTTGCCGTCCGCTACGGCGGGAAGCACCTGTACGGCTTTGCCGAAGTGACCTTGGGCCCTGTCGCGTCATTTGCGCACGGAGGCTTGGGCTGGCGCTTCTGACGCCCTCGAAGCTTTCCGGGGCGAATCTTCCTTTTTTCGGCATAAATTAGTATTTTTGCAGGCTATGTTGATTAAAGGAGCAAGGGTCAACAACCTCAAGAACATTACTATCGAAATCCCGCGCGGCAAACTGGTGGTAGTCACCGGCGTGTCCGGCAGCGGAAAGTCCAGCCTGGCCTTCGACACTTTGTTTGCCGAGGGCCAGCGGCGTTTCGCCGAGAGCCTGAGTTCGTACGCCAGACAGTTCCTCGGGCGTATGAGCAAGCCCGACGTGGACGGTATCGAGGACATCCCTCCGGCGATAGCAATCGAGCAGAAGGTCAACATAAAGAATCCCCGCTCCACGGTGGCTACGACTACCGAAGTCTATGATTACCTGCGCCTTATCTTTGCCCGTATCGGAAGGACATTCAGCCCCGTCTCCGGCAGGGAAGTGCGCAAGCAGGGAGTGGGCGACGTGGTGGATTACTTGTCCGCTCTCGAGGGCTATGACGCCATCTACATACTTGCCGACCTGCAGTGGAAAGACCGCAGCGACCGCACCGAACTTCTCCTTCAGCTCAAGGAAGACGGCTACAACCGCCTCTGGGCCGACGGCGCTCCCGTGAAAATCGAGGACCAGCTTAAATCTGGCACGGACCCCGAAGATGCGTGGCTGCTGGTCGACCGTTTCCGTGACCTGAGCGACCGCACGCGCCTTCTTGGAAGCATCTCCGACGCTTTCTCGCGGGGCAATGGATTCGTGCGCGTGGTCAGCACGTCAGGAGGCAAGGAGTCCAGCGAGGATTTCAGCAGCCGCTTCGAACTCGACGGGATAAAGTTCATCGAGCCCGACGACTATCTTTTCAGCTTCAACAGCCCCCTGGGCGCCTGTCCCACCTGCGGCGGCCTGGGCAAGATAATAGGCATCAGCGAGGACCTCGTGGTGCCCGACAAGAGCAAAAGCATCTACGACGGCGCAATCGCCTGCTGGAGAGGCGAGAAGATGGGATGGTTCAAAGACCACCTCGTGCAGCTTGCTCCCGACTACGGCATCGACGCGTTCAAGCCTTGGTGCGAACTGAGCAAGAGGGAGAAGGACCTCGTCTGGAACGCACGCAGCGTGCGGGATGACGAGCACTCGCTGGTCGGAATCGGAGAATTCTTCGAGTGGGTGGAGACGCAGCGCTACAAAATACAGTACAAATATATGCTCAGCCGCTTCAGCGGACGCACTACCTGCCACGACTGCAACGGCTCGCGCCTGCGCAAGGAGGCTCTCTGGGTGCGCGTGGGAGGCAAGAATATAGCTGAGCTGCTGGATATGAACGTGCGTGAGCTGCTGGCATTCCTGGAGAATCTTGAGCTGACGGAGCAGGAGGCGGCGGTGGCCGCGGAGCCGCGGGATGAAATCATATCGCGCCTGCGCTGCATCGACGACGTGGGGCTGGGATACCTGACCCTCAGCCGTGCCTGCAACACCCTATCGGGCGGCGAGAGCCAGAGAATCAACCTGGTGACCGCAATCGGTTCTTCGCTCGTGGGCTCGATGTATATCCTGGACGAACCCAGCATCGGCCTGCATCCGCGCGATACGGAGCGCCTCATCAAGGTGCTCAAGCGCCTGCGCGACCTGGGCAACACCGTCATCGTGGTGGAACACGACGAGGAAATCATACGTTCGGCCGACTACCTTATCGATATGGGACCGCTGGCCGGCGAATTCGGCGGGCAGGTGATTTTCGAAGGGCATCCCGGCAACTTCACCAATTCCCAGCTGGAAGAGTCGCTGACGCTGCAGTACCTTGACGGCGTGCGGCATCGTTACGTGCGTACCAGACGCCCCTGGCAGTACAGCATCACGGTCGAAGGCGCCCACGAGCACAATCTCAAGGACATCGACGTGCGTTTCCCTCTCGGTGTGCTGACCGTAGTCACGGGAGTGAGCGGCTCCGGCAAGTCCAGCCTCGTGGGAGACATACTTTATCCCGCGCTCTACCGCCATATCAACGAGTCCGGCGACCTGCCCGGGGTGCACAGGCGCCTGTCCGGCAACCTGGACCGCATCCAGAGAGTGGAGTACGTGGACCAGAATCCCATCGGCCGCAGCAGCCGTTCCAATGCTGTGACCTATCTCAAGGCCTACGACGCCATCCGCGAGCTGCTCGCTTCCCAGCAGTATGCCCGCATTAACGGTTTCGGCCCTAACTATTTCAGTTTCAACCAGGACGGCGGCCGCTGCCCCGAATGTCAGGGAGAGGGCGTGGTCAAGATCGAGATGCAGTTTATGGCCGACGTGACTATGGTCTGCGACGAATGTGGCGGCAAGCGTTTCAAGCCCGACATACTTGAGGTGCGTTACCGCGGCAAGAACATAGACGACATACTGAATATGAGCGTACGCGAGGCTTCCGAGTTCTTTGCGGCGGGCGAGGAGCCTGAGGCGAAGGAAGTGGCCGCGCGCCTTCAGCCGCTGCTCGATGTGGGCCTGGGCTACATACGCCTGGGGCAGAGCAGCAGCACTCTCTCCGGAGGCGAGAGCCAGCGTATCAAGCTGGCATACTTCCTCAGCCTGAGCCGGAGGGAGAAGAAGCAGGAAAAGATACTTTTCATCTTCGACGAGCCTACCACCGGACTGCATTTCTACGATGTCGAGAAACTGCTCAAGAGCTTCGACGCCCTGCTGGAGGCCGGTCATTCGCTCGTCGTGGTGGAGCACAATCCCGACGTGATACGCAGCGCCGACTGGATTATCGACCTCGGTCCCGATGCCGGAGACGACGGCGGCAGGCTGGTATTCGAAGGCACTCCGGAAGACTTGAAAAAGGCTTCTACATTTACAGCCAAGTACTTATGAGTTCCAAAGCACTACAGTTCATACAGGGCCGCATAGGGGGCCTGAAGCGCATAGAAGAGGCCTGCAAGGGCGAGGACAACATCATCTGGGTGCATTCCTCGTCTTACGGCGAGTTCGAGGAGGCCCGTCCCATTATAGCTGCCATCCGGGCTAAACACCCTGGCTATAAATTCCTTGCCACTTTCTTCTCGCCGTCCGGCTACGAGTATCTTAAAGACGACCCGATCGCGGATTTCGTGTTCTACCTTCCCATCGATACGCCCTGGAACGCCAGACGCTTCCTGGATGCGGTGCGCCCTGTACGCGTGATTGTCTCTATCAGCGACTACTGGCTCTGCTACCTGCGCGAGATTCGGCGCCGGGGGATTCCTGCCTTCCTTACTTCGGCCCGCTTCTCTCCGGATATGGTCTATTTCAAGCCCATAGGGAAGCCCTACTACAATGCCTTCAAGCACAGCTTCACCAAGATAATAGTCAACAGTGAATCTTCTCTTAAGGTGCTGCAGGATAACGGACTAACCAATGTCGAACTCGCAGGGGACCCGCGTATGGACCGCGTCAACGCCATTGCTGCCGAGCCCTGGAGCGATCCCGTGGTGGACAAGTGGTGCGGCGGCAGGAAGGTTTTCGTGGCCGGAAGCACTCTTCCTGACGAGGATGACGAATGTATAATCGCGGCGGCGAATGCCAACCCTGATGACAAGTTCCTCGTGATTCCGCACGAGCAGGGCAAGGCTCAGCTGCAGCATCTGCAGAACGCAATCAAGGGGCGCAGCGTGCTCTATACGCAGGCCGGCGAAGACGTAGCGCAGGCCCAGGTGCTGATTGTGGACACAGTGGGAATGCTCTCGAGGCTCTACCGCTACGGCTTCGCGTCTTTCGTGGGCTCGGGATTCGGCGGCGGCTCTCCCCACAGCGTCATAGAACCTGCCGCCTACGGGATACCGGTGTCGTTCGGCCCCATATTCGGCGTGCAGCTGCATTGCGAGAAGATGATTGCTGCCGGAGCTGCGCAGGCCGTCAGCGGACGCAAGGAATTCTGCGACTGGTACGCGCGCCTTAAGAACGACCCTGCATACTGCGGGCAGATGGGCCAGGCAGCTGAGCGCTACTGTAAGGGACAGGGCGGGGTGGCCGAGACGATTGCTGAAATCGTAATGGCCTAATCTTCAATAAAGTCCAGCGAGAAACGGGTGCCTTTGGCAAGGTCCCTGCATACGCGCTTGCCGATGATAGCGGGCAGGTATTTCGGATGCAGTCCGAAGCCGGGACGTATCGAGCGCACGTTTTCTTCGCTGATGACGTCTCCTTTCTTCATATCGGCTGTCACATAGAGCGAACGGCTGAACTGCCGCCCTTCGATGTGCTCGCTTTCGGACGGGTAGTGCACGCATCCGATGGCCTTTTCGACATTGCGTATCGCCGTGCACATTGCCGCGAATTCATCTTTCTCCATAGAGAACGCCGCATCCGGCCCGCCTATGCTCCGGTCGAGGATGAAGTGCTTTTCCACGACCTCGGCTCCAAGCGCCACCGCGGCCAGCGCCACTTCGCTGCCTTCCGTGTGGTCGGAGAGCCCGGCCCTGACGCCGAAACGTCCTGGGTAGTCACACATAGTGGCCAGGTTGGCTTTGTCCACGGGAGCGGGGTAGGCGGAGGTGCACTTGAGCAGGGTAAGGTCTTCGTTGCCCTCGGCCCTGCAGGCATTGACGGCAAGGCTGATGTCTTCCATCGTGGCTATGCCCGTGGATATGATCATAGGCTTGCGCTTCGAAGCGACGTAGCGAATCAGCGGGATGTCCGTAATCTCGAAGCTGGCGATTTTGTAGATGGGATTGCCGAGGCTCTCGAGGAAATCCACGGCGCTTTTGTCGAAAGGAGTGGAGAAGCAGTCGAGCCCGGCTTTGCGCGCCTCCTCGAAAATGGCCTTGTGCCATTCCCAGGGAGTAAAAGCCTCAGTGTAAAGGTCATAGAGCTTCCGCTTGTCCCAAAGGCTGGTGCCCTGCACGATGAAGTCGGGGGAGTCGCAGTCTATGGTGATGGTGTCGGCCGTGTAGGTCTGGATCTTTATGGCGTCGGCTCCGGCTGCAGCGGCGGCTCGGACCGTCTCCAGGGCCGTTTCGAGCTTGTGCCCGTGGTTGGCCGAAAGCTCGGCGACTATGTATGTTCTTCCGTTCATAATGCAAGAGTCAGATAATGATACCGCCCGTCGCTCCGGGTAATGCGGTAGCCAAGGGATTCGTGGAAACGGAGGGAAGCAGGGTTGTCGCTGAGCACGCTGGCTCTGAGCTCCCGTACCCCCAGCCTGGAAATGCGGGCCTCCATTATCGCTGCCATCGCAGCTCCGTAGCCCTTGCCCTGTGCCGAAGGCACCACGAAGAGGCCACCTTCGGCACCGAGCCCCGGCTTGATGTCGATAAAGTTATAAGTGCCGACGAGCTTCCCGCCATCGTAGAACGCATAATACATCCTGTCGGGATGAGACGCGAGCCCCTCGATGAATGAACAATGCGATTCGAAGCTGAAAGGCTCAGGGTTGGACATCCGGCAGCGGATTTCGGGCCTGTTGCGTTCTTCCCAGACTTCCCGGCTCTGTCCGGAGCTGAGAGCCTGATAGGGGACAGCTTCGAGGGAGAGGCCCCTGAAGAGGCTGCGGAAGCGCTTTGCCAAGCCGCCGAATGCTATTCGGGAGGCGGGACTGGGCGTGCTGAAATCCGGCTCTACGGAACGCAAATCTCCGAGCGGATGGATGAGGCCGCGACGGGTCAGGAGGCCGTAGAAGTCTTGCTGGTTATCCACATAATGGCCAGCATACACCTCACAGCCGCAGGCGAGGGCTTCGTAGCAGGTGCCGCTGGCCGAGCACACGGCGATGCGCGAAGAGCGCATCAGCGCTGCCATTTCAGCGGGGCTGACATTGCTCCGAATGCTTATTCCTCCCACAGCTGCAAGTTCTTCCGGGGCTGGGAATCCGACGCCCACCACGGCCCGGATTTCTTCGTCCGGGTAGAGCTGCCGGAACTTTCTGGCGCATTTGAGAGTCAAGGCAAGGGGGTCGGAGCCTCCGAAAGATATGAATGCTCCGCTGCGCGTACCCTCAGGAGCGACTTCGGTAAACTCCGGGCCGATGAGCGCCCACCGGGGACCGGCCGCAATGCCGCAGCCGGGCTCCAGGCTCCATTTCCCCGGAGAGTCGGAGCAAGGGGCAAGTACCAAGTCCGCGAGGAAGTGCTTGTCGTGCAAGTCGTCGATACAGACCAGCTTGCATCCTTTCTCCTTGATTTTTAGTTGATGTTCTTCGGAGAAGTAATAATTGTCCAGTACGACAATTTCATCTCCATCAAGCCCTTTCAGGAAGCCATCAAATCCTTCACTTTCCTTGAGGGGATGGAGCGGGCAGATGTCTTCTGCGAGGCGTCGTTGCCAGTCCGAGGGCTCGAGGCTCCAGAAACTGCAGTCGAAGCTGTCCCCAAGCATACGGGCAAGCGAAAGGCTGCGGACGAAGTGCCCGTAGCCAATCCGTGCGGAAGCGTCGGAACGTATGGCAACTTTTTGCCTCATAATTAGTTGAGCCTTGCAAAGCCGCTGTGGCAGACGGGACCCTTGAGCTCCTTGCTGATGTCCCTGCCGTCCTCGAACTCGCGGATGCGGGCGAAGATGGGGTCAAGGGCGTCGAAATATGCGTCGATAATCTCGGGCGTATGGGCCAGGCAGGTGTACATACTGTTTCCTGCCAGGAATCCCTTGGCGAGCATTTCCTGCGTGATATATGTCTTGTAGGCCAGGGCGTTGGGGCTCTGGAAAGTGTATCCGGCAAGGGCGGGAATGCCCCACTGCTTGATGCTCAGGCCGTATTTGTCGGCAAGGGCCTGCCAGCGGCGCTTGTTCTCCGTGCCTATGGCTGTTATCTTCTCCCAGGAGCGTTCTTTCTCTATCACGTCGATGGCTGCAAGGGCTGCGGCGGGACCTATCCTTTCGGTCCAGAAAGTACTGCTGATAAATGTACTTTGGGCGGCCTGCATAATCCACTCCTTTCCCACGACGGCGGAGATGGCGTAGCCGTTGCCCATAGTCTTGCTGAAGATGGCCATATCCGGTTCCACGCCGTATTTCTTGTAGAGTCCGCCGAAGGTCTCGCGGAAGCCGCTGGTACATTCGTCGAAAATGAGGATGATGCCGCGCTCTGTGCACAACTGCCTGATTTTCTGCAGGTAGCCGGGCTCGGGGCCGTCGTTGCGGCAGACTTCCATCTTCACTGCGGCGAGGTCGTTATGCTCCACGATGTCGAGCAGCTCCTCGAAATTGTTGTAGTGGAAGGGGATGGTGGAGCCGCGGAGGCCGCGGGGTACGCCGGCGGGCTCGAGGCCGGGGAGCAGGTGCCCTGCGAGGGCGTCGCTCTCGCCGAGATTGACCGACAGGTACCAGTCGTGCCAGCCGTGGTAGCCGCAGATGGCTATCTTGTCCTTGCCGGTGGCGGCGCGGGCTATACGCACCGTGACGGCGTTGATTTCGCCTCCGGTGCGGGCGAAGCGCACCATATCAGCCCAGGGGTTGAGTCCTATAAGCCGCTCTGCGAGAGCCACTTCTTCGGGAGCGTTGAGAGTGCAGAGGTTGCCGTCCCGCACCACGCGGGCCACGGCCTCGTCAACTTCTTCGCGTCCGTATCCGAGGGTGTTGGTACCTACCCCCATCAGCGAGCAGTCTATGTATTCCTTGCCGTCCAGGTCCCATACTTTACAGCCTTTGGCCTTGCTGAAATATGCAGGCCATCCTTCCGGCAGAAACATTTCCGGCCTCTTGGAGAGCAGCATAGTGCCTCCTGGTATGAGTTTGCGTGCTTTTTTGTAGAGTTCTTGTCCTTTTCCCATAATGAGTCTATTTTACAGCGGCATCCTGGCTGAGCGATTTGGCGTAGCCTTCATTGTAGCCGAAACGGCTGTTGACGCTCTTCAGCTCGGGGTGCGCTATCAGGTAATCTATATAATCTTTCCAGCCCTTGTCAATGCCCAGGGCGTCAATCAGGGAGGCGAGCACCTCGAAATCCTCAGGTTCGTCGAGGGTGATGCGCCAGTCCTGCGCCGGGAAAGAGCCGGCGGGGTTCTTAAGGTAGCCGCTCTTGAAGAGAGTGCCGCCACGGGCGGAACCGTTCTTCCAGATATAAGGCGTCACGTGCTCGCGCTCCGAACGTAGCGACGCCTCTTCGTAGGCCCGCTTGAGCGCGGAGAAGCGGAATACCTCGGTGTCCAGTCCGTCGGGGAAACTGCCCGCATCGGTGGCTGCATAGTCATAGTCTCCCTCGATTGCGAAGTCAATGACGGCGTCGATGACCGCGGGATCGATCAAAGGACAGTCGGAAGTCAGGCGCACGACCCAGTCGGGCTGCTCCGGGGCGGCCGTATCCCAGAAGCGGGACAGCACGTCGTCCACGCTGCCGCGGCAGTAGGAGAGTCCGAGGCGGTCGGCTACGGCGACGATTTGCGCCGAGCCTTCTTCGGGGGTCGTGGCAATCTTGAGGGCGCTGATACGCTTCGAAAGCAGGATGCGGCGGAGGTGGATTTCCAGCAGCGGGGTGCCGTTTACTTCCTTAAGTATTTTTGCCGGCAGGCGGGTGGAACCGTAGCGGGCTTGGGTGACTGCGAGTATTTTCATTTCCAGTTGACGGGGTTGAGAAGCTCCCGTTTTGTAACGTTAATATCCAAATCTATTGCTCGGGCGGATGCGGCGGAGGCAAGGTCGGCCTGCAGTTGGGCGGCGTTGTCCACGCCTATGAGCACTCCGTCGATAAGCGGGTTGCAGAGGTTGTACGAAAGGGCCAGGTCACTGACGCTGATGCCAAGGGAAACGGCCTCCCGGTCTATCTGCTCCAGGGCGTCGCGAAGGGGCAGAAGCTTTTGGGGCAGCGCCGCACGGTCCTTGAAAAACAGTCCCTGGAGGAAAGTGCTGCGCACGTGGATTTCCACTCCGCGGGATTTCAGCTCCGGAAGATACTGATCGAACTGACGGTCCAGTATGTTGCGGGGAAACTGCAGCAGGCTGAAGTCCACGCCATTTTCCAGCAGCAGTTCCAGCTCTTCAGGAGAGTATAGCGAGAAGCCTATGCGGTCGGAAAGACCGGAGTCGCGAAGCCTTTTGAACTCATCCCACACTCTCGCGTCCCTGCGCCATACGCTGAAATGATGCAGAAGGTAGCCGTGCAGGCTGTCCGTGCGGAGCCTTTGAAGCGAGGCGCGCAGGGCGTCGGCTATGTCGCCGCCGCCGTC
>ONLD01000044.1 GCA_900318565.1 uncultured Bacteroidales bacterium | reverse complement strand
CCGGAAAAGGGCTATGGCGTCGTCGGTGCGCACTTCAACGCGCTTGAACGGGGCGTCGCCTTGGACTATTTCGCGCATCCTGCCGCTGATGCGGGCCACGTCTTCCGCCGTCACGGGCGAGCCTTTGCGCAGCTCGCAGAAGTAGCCCTTCGAGATGGGACGGCGCATCTTCAGCTTGCAGTCCGGGAACAGGTCGAGGCAGGCTTTGCTGAGCAGGAAGCAGAGCGACCGGCAGTAGGCGCTGCGGCCCGTGTAGGAACGGTAGTCCAGGAATTCTACGTCGCGGCTGTTGAAGGCCCTGTATTTCAGGCCTTGGGCCACATTGTTAACCTTGGCGCAGAGAATGTCAAAGGGACGTTCGAATTCGAAGCGGGGAAGCATTTCCGCCAGAGTGGCGCCCTCCTGGAATTCCTGAGTGGTGCCGGTGTTCTTGCAATATATCTTCAGCATAGATTACAAAAATAGCAAAAAATGCTTAATTTTGCGAAAAACTGATAGCCTTATGAGTGAAGTACACCTGATTAATCACCCTATGGTTCAGCACAAGCTGAGCATAATGCGCCAGAAAGAGACAGGATCGAAAGATTTCCGCCAGCTCCTTAAGGAAATTTCCCTGCTTATGGGATATGAAATAACGCGGGACCTTCCGCTTACCGATATTGAAATCGAGACCCCTATCAGCAAGATGACCGCGAGCCGGGTGCTAGGCCGCAAGTTGGCTATCGTGCCCATACTCAGGGCCGGTCTCGGTATGGTGGACGGCCTGCTGGACCTCGTGCCCGTGGCAAAAGTCGGCCATATCGGACTCTACCGTGACGAGAAGACCCACACGCCTGTCGTGTACTACTGCAAGCTCCCCGAAGATATCCAGGAGCGCCAGGTCATAGTGACCGACCCTATGCTTGCTACCGGCGGCAGTTCCTGCGATGCGCTCGATATGCTTAAGGAGCGGGGATGCTCCAACATCAAGCTGATGTGCCTTGTGGCTGCCCCTGAGGGCATTGCCAAGGTCCAGGCCCGGCATCCCGACGTGGATATTTTCGTAGCAGCGATAGACGAGAGGCTTAATGAGAACGCCTACATCGTCCCGGGCCTCGGGGATGCAGGCGATCGCATTTTCGGTACCAAGTAGGCGCAGGGGCTAGAATCCTGCCCCGAACTGCAGCCAATACTTTTCTTCGAGAGCCGTCCAGCTTCGGACGGCTTCATTGTATATATACTCCGTATATGCATTCAGCACGGCTTCGGAAGCTCCTGCTCCTGGCAGCCCTTCGAGAGCCGTTTCCTCGAGCCTCAGGATTTCTTTGTTGAAACCTTCCTTGGTGCTCTGCCAGGCGAGGGTGGCGAGCTTGTTGGCGCGGCGGAACTGCCACAGGGCGCAGTCGGGCACATATTGCTTCTGGCCGCACTGCAAGTATGCATCGGGAAGGACCGTGGTGCCGCAGAACACGGGCACCCGCGGACTCTGCCCGGGGTTGTCAAGGCTCAGCCAGCACACTCCTCCCACCTCGTCGGGCAGGTAGTCGCGCAGCTGGATGATGTGCGAATAAGCGCACCAGGCCACTGCCACCGTGCGGCGGAATTCGACAGTGCCGGGGGCGATGGTGTTGAGGGTGTTGCGCATAGCAGTCGTCAGCCAGGGATTGGCTACGGGGCTCACGATGGTGTCGGCCGGGTGCTTGTCCGTGGCCTTCCGGGCGAGGCGCACTCCGCGGGTCATATCGAAGTCCGTGCCTTCGTAGGTCTCACGGTACAGGGCCATTACTTTCCGCACGTCCACTTTCTCGTCCGGCTTGACGGAGAACGGCAGCTCGGGAGCGTCGAAGCTCAGCCCCAGCGACGGAGCCAGACGGCTGAGAATGAAGAACTCGCGGTCGCTGAAGTTCTTGCCTGCGGCGTAGTCGGTGTTGAACGCTTTCCAGAACACGAAGTCGCCCTTGCCGTCCCAAAGTCCGTTGTCACGCGCGACCTGCTCCACGTTGGACGAGGCCATCATATCCTTGTCCTTGCGGTCGATTTTTCCGATGCGGGGGATATTGGCTGACACGGCCACGTGGTCGTCGGGTACGCGCCGTGCAGCCCAGGCAGCGCCGATCTTTTCCTTGCCTACGCCCACGATTTCGAACTGCCATACCTCCTTCTTGTCGGCCACCGTCAGGCACTCGCCGCCGTCTCCGTAGCCGTACTGCTCCGCCAGCGCGCCCATCAGCCTGATAGCTTCACGTGCGGTCGTGCAGCGCTGCAGGGCCACTCTCTCGAGCTCCTCGATGGTGAACCATCCGGCCTTGTTGACGAGGGTGTCGGGACCGCCGAATGTGGTCTCTCCTATGGCGAGCTGCTTTTCGTTGAGGCAAGGGTAGGCCGTATTGAGGTAGGCGTAGCAGTGCGGGGCCTCGGGTATCTCTCCCATCAGTTTCACGCCCGTTGTGTCTTCAGGGGAGGATGTGTGCATAGTGCCGCGGAGTACCGCGTGCTTGGCATCCTTGCCGAAGTCCCGGGCCGGCTCCATACGCACCCAGGTGCGGTAACGTCCGTCGCAGGTGTGCGAAGTGATTACCGACCCGTCCGAGGAGGCCATCCTGCCCACCATAATGCTGGTGCAACTCTGGCCGTCGAATTCCTGGGCGCCCAGGCTCAGCGGCAGCAGCGCCGCTATAAGAAAAAAGAATCTTTTCATCCGTCAGTTAATTTGCGGCAAATTGCGTGGTAATCCCGGCTCCTGGGCTAATAGCCGGACCTCATATCTCTTGCGGAGACCTTGGACATATTGTCCAGCAGGTCCACATTCGTCTTGTACTCGTCCATAAGCTGGAGCATAAAGTTCATAGCTTCCAGCGAATTCATATCGGCGATGAGCTTGCGCAGGATCCAGATGCGGTTGGCGCTGGCCCTGTCTAGCAGCAGGTCGTCGCGGCGGGTGCCGGAGAGCACTATGTTGACTGAAGGGAAGATACGGCGGTTCGACAGGCTCCTGTCGAGCTGGAGTTCCATATTGCCGGTGCCCTTGAACTCTTCGAAAATCACGTCGTCCATCTTGGAGCCGGTCTCGGTCAGGGCGGTGGCGAGGATGGTCAGCGAGCCGCCTCCCTCGATGTTGCGGGCTGCGCCGAAGAAGCGCTTGGGCTTTTGCAGGGCGTTGGCGTCCACGCCGCCGGTCAGCACCTTGCCGGAAGCCGGCTGGACGGTGTTGTAGGCGCGGGCGAGGCGCGTGATGGAATCCAGGAGGATGACGACGTCGTGGCCGCATTCCACGAGGCGGCGGGCCTTCTCCAGGACCATATTCGCGACTTTTACGTGGTGCTCGGCGGGTTCGTCGAAGGTCGATGCCACGACCTCGGCCTTGACGCTTCGCTGCATATCGGTCACTTCCTCGGGACGCTCGTCGATGAGGAGCACGATTTCATAGACTTCCGGGTGGTTGTCGGCGATGGCGTTGGCTATGCTCTTGAGCAGCATAGTCTTACCGGTCTTGGGCTGGGCGACGATAAGGCCTCTCTGGCCCTTGCCGATAGGGGAGAACATATCGACGATGCGGCAGCTGGGATCGGTCGCGTGGCCGTGTCCGAGGAGGTTGAACTTCTCGTCCGGGAAGAGGGGAGTCAGGAAGTCGAAAGGCACGCGGTCCCTGATGAATTCCGGAGTACGGCCGTTGACGTACTTGATGCGCACCAGGGGGAAATACTTGTCGCCTTCGCGGGGAGGACGGATTTCTCCGGTCACGGTGTCGCCGGGCTTGAGGGCGTTGTACTTGATCTGCTGCTGGGAGACGTAGATGTCGTCCGGAGAATTGAGGTAGTTGTAGTCGGAAGAACGGAGGAAACCGTAGCCGTCAGGCATAATCTCGAGCACTCCCGTGGCTTCCACGGTGCCTTCGAATTCGGGCACCCTGGGCTTCTGGGGAAACTGCTGCGGCCTCTGCTGGCCGTTTTGAGGCTGCCCGTTCTGGGACTTGGCCTGCTGGCCGTTCTGCTGGGCCTGTAGCTGGCCGTTCTGCTGGGCCTGTAGCTGGCCATTCTGCTGGGGCTGTTGCTGCTGGCCGTTTTGCTGAGGCTGCTGCTGGCCGTTCTGCTGCTTATGCTTGCGGCCTTCGCGCGCCTTGGGCTGAGGGGCTTCCGCAGCCTTCTCTTCGACTATCCCGGGCTCTTCCGGCTTCACGGCTTCGGCGGCTGCCGGAGCTTCTGAGGGCTTCTTCTTCGCCGGACGGCCGCGCTTAGGCTTCTGGGCCTCGGCGGGAGCGTCAGCTGCCTTGGGCGCTTCCTCCTGCTTGGGGGCAGTCTCCTTCTTGGGCGCAGCCTTCGGGGCTTCGGGGGCTGCTTCGGAAGCCTTGACCTTGCGGGGCCTGCCGCGTTTGGGCTTCTCGGGAATAGGCTCCTTGGAAGCGGCACGGGCTTCTTCGTCCAGGATCATCATACGGAGATCCTCGTCAGTATTTTTTTTGTTAAACTTGACGTTGTTGTCTTTGGAAAGGGTTTCGAGCTGTTCACGATTCATTTCACGGAGCTCGGAAAGGCTGTGTGTCATATTGAATAGATTGGGGCGGGGAGGGGCGGAAAGCGGCTGCCCGCGTTTTTTGATATGCAAAGATAATAATAATATTGAAAAATTCCCATATTTGCAGTATGAAAAACGTTTTGATGTTCTCCGCTCGCCTGCTGGCATCCTTTGTGCCTGTCTTTATAATAGTTATCTGCCTTTTTTCAGTTTCCCCCATATATGATTTCAGCGAACCGGCGCCTTTTGAGGGACCGGATATATACAATCCCTACGAAGGCCTGGACACTACCCGGCGCTGGAAGCGCGCCAATTTCCACACGCACACCCGCGTGGACAATATTCTCAACGAGTGCCCCGAGTATCCGGACGTGGTGTATAGGGATTATATGAAAATGGGCTACGACATCCTGACCTTCTCCAACCACAACCAGCTGACTGTCCACCCCACAGACAGCACCTTGCAGGTGAATGTCTATGAGCACGGCTACAGCCTTTTCAAGTTCCACAAGCTGGTGTTCAATCCCGGCAGGATGATGCTCTACGACCATCTGCTGCCTTTGTTCGTGTCCCAGAAGCAATGGCAGTACGACTACCTGTCGAGGAATGCCGATTTCATCGTGATGAACCATCCGGACCGCACCATCCACACGACGCCGCGCTCGATGCGCCTGCTGACGGGCTACCGTCTTATGGAAGCCGACTCCGGCGCGTCCACCGAGCTGCGCCATTGGGACGAGGCGCTAAGTGCCGGACACTATTCCCACTGCCTCATCAACGATGACTGCCACGATTCCGGCAACCACAGCAAGATAGCGCGCCGCTGTTCCTGGCTGCAGACCCCGTCTGCGCGCTACGAAGACCTTAAGAAAGTGCTGCTCGGCGGCTGCTTCTTTTCTATGCGCGTGCCTGATTTCGGAGACGGCGACTGGGATGTGAAATACGCTGAGAACGCCCGCCTGCCGCAGATTGCCGACATAGGCTTGCGCGCCGACACGACGTTCATTCGCCTGTCCGCGCCCGCCCGCATCGAGGCCTGGGGGCAGGACCACCGGCTGCTTGCCGAGACGACCGGAGACGCTATGGAATACGTGCTCGGCACCGACGAACCCTATGTGCACTTTACCGCTTACTTTGACAACGGCGTGGTCATATATTCCAATGCCTTTGCACGCTTCGACAGCAGCAAAACGGCGACTCCCTACAAGGAATCGCCGCACAGCATAAACTATTTCCTTACGGTCTTATTCAACCTCGCCCTGCTGGGTATCATCTGCGGATGCATCCTGCTGCTGCGCAGGCTTTTTGCGCACAAAAAACTGAAAGCCTGACCTGCGGTACAGGAACTCGGCGTCGGGGACGTCGGCCCGGAGGCGCTCCACTTTCTCGGGTATGTCCTTGACCACGAAATAGCAGTCTTTGTCTATCGGTCCGCGGCTGAGGAATTCGAAGTCTTCGCAGTTGTTCTCTTTCTCCCTCGCGGTGTAGAAATACTGGGCGTAGCTCTTGAAATACGCAGGCTGCACATAGCAGTCTTCACCCTGCCGCTCGATATAGAAATCGATTGCGGAAGCCTGGCTGTATTTCTCGACTTCGGGCACGGCGCACAGGATTGCCGTCATTGCGAACAGGAGGTTGCCGCAGCCGAGCACTATGAAGCTGCGCAGCTCCCGGCGCCTCTTGAAGCTGATGCAGAAAGCCACGGTGGCCGCGATGAGCAGAAGGCCCACGAAAGGCTCGAATCCTTTCCATTCCGACGACGCTTCCATACAGCTGACGGCGAAGGGGTCGTGTACCAGAGGGGCTATCTTGTCCTTGAAGCTGTCAAACAGCGTCAGGGCGGTCAACGCGATTCCGTAGAAGGCGGCGGTACCGATGAGAAGGACGCGGTGGATGCCTTTGAAACGGAGCTTTCCATCCATCATACGGGCCGCGGCCCACGCGCCGAGGAAGGTGATGGGGAAGTAGCAGAACGAGGAGTAGTGGACTATCTTTGTGCGCACGATGGTGAACAGGATCAGTACTACCCACAGGGAAGTCATCATCCAGCGGAAGAGCCCCGCCGTGCGGCTGTCCTCTTCGCCCCTGAGGGCCCCGCGCCGCAGCGAGGAAAGTGCGAAGAACGATGCCGGAGTCACGCCGAAGAGCAGGATGACGAAATGGTAGAGCAGGAATCCGCCGTGCCCGGCATCCTTGGTCTCGAAGAGGCGTATCTGGTAGTCGATGAAATCCTTGATGACATAGCTGTGGCCGGTGGCGGCAAGGGCAATGAACCAGGCGCCGCCGGCAAGCGCAAGTGCGAGCAGATACACGCCTACGTCCTTCCATCTGAAGCCCAGACGGAAACGATTGAAAGCCAGCCAGAAGAAGAAGGTCAGCGCGAAGATGAGGAAGCCCACGGGACCCTTGGTCAGGACGGCAAGCCCGGTCGCAAGTCCGCTGAGGGCTGCGTGGCGCATCCTGAGCGCGCTGGCCGCGGGGTCTGTGTAGCGCGAAAAGAAATAGATGCCCAGGAAAATGAAAAAGTTGAACCAGGGGTCGATGATGCCGGACTTGAAATAGAAGAAAGGCAGGAAGGAGATAGCGTAGAATCCTGCCCAGAGTAGTCCGAAACGGGTGTCTTCAGTCGCTTTGCCTATGTGGAAAAGGGCGAGCAGGGTGATTATGCCCATAATCGCGTTGGGGAAGCGGGCCGCGAATTCCCCGACTCCGAACAGCTCCATACTCAGGGCCTGCATCCATATAAACAGGGGCGGCTTCTCCCAGAACGACTCGAAGTTGATCTGTACGTTGAACCAGTCGCCTGTCAGCACCATTTCCCTTGCCGATTCGGCAAAGTTGATTTCATCCCAGTCGAAGAGGCGTACGCCGCCTATTCCGGTGATGAAGAACAGGGCGCCGAGCAGCACGATGCATAAATCTATAAGCAGAGTTTTGTTTTTCATTTGCTTCTGAACAGCAAGAGTTTTTTTGCGGCGAAATTCCAGAAGAACACGATTACCGTGGTCACTATTTTGGATACGAGGTAGTGGAGCCCGGCCTTGCCGGCGAGCAGCCACATAAGGAGTTCTGTCAGTCCGAGGCCGCTGACGCCGATGAGGGCGAACACACCGGCCTCCGCGGCGCGGTTTTTCATACTGCGGTTGTCGAATACCCACAGTATGCTGAATAAATAGGTTATGAGGAGGCCTGCTGAGAAAGCTATGGCGGTCCACAGCAGAAGTTTCTCCTCGCCGAAGAGTTCCGTCAGGAGGGCGAGCAGCCCCGCATCCACGATAAAAGCCGTGCCTCCGGACACCAGATAGCGGAAAAGCTGGATGCGGACGTCGCCGCTCCTGCCTTTCAGCAGCAGTCCCGGAAGCGAAGACGGTTTCATTTGGCAGGGAAGAGCTTGGAATGCATCAAGTGCCACTTGCAGAGACGGTACACCAGCGACACCCTCAGCACTCCGAATCCGTAAATGGTACTGCGGCGGAGGTTTATGGAAGATGCGTCGTCGAAGTATTTTGTCGGGCAGGTCACTTCGCCGATTTCATAGCCGGCCCAGAAAATCTGTGCGGCCATCTCGTTGTCGAGGATGAAATCGTCCGAGCAGATATTGTAATCGACGGCCCGTAGCACTTCGGCGCTGAAAGCCCGGTAGCCGGTGTGGTATTCCGAAAGCTTCTGATTGATGAGCACGTTCTGGGTGAATGTCAGGAAGCGGTTGGCGATGTATTTGATCAGCGGCATACCGCCCTTGCGCGCGCCCTTGCCCAGGATTCTGGAGCCGAAGACCACAGGATATACGCCGTTGGCGATAATGTAGGCCATAGCTTCAATGAGCTTTGGAGTGTACTGGTAGTCGGGGTGAAGCATAATCACGATGTCGGCGCCGAGCTCGAGGGCGCGGTTGTAGCAGGTCTTCTGGTTGCCGCCGTAGCCGCGGTTCTTGGGGTGGATGAGCACTTCCTTGATGCCCAGCTCGCGGGCTTTCTCCACAGTGCCGTCGCGGCTGCAGTCATCGGTCAGGATGACTTCGTCCACGATGTCCATAGGTATTTCGGAGTATGTCTGTTCCAGCGTTTTTTCGGCATTGTACGCCGGCATCACGACGACGATTTTCTTTCCGTGTATCATTCTCTATTATCTGTTGTCCCAGTAGCTGCTGCTCTTCTTCAGCTGCAGTATGTCGGCGAGTGCGGAGGCGTTGGCGGCTATCCTGAACTGGTAGGACGCCCAGCTTCCCGTAGGCACCCAAGATACCGATATGTTGAAGCAGTGCAGGTCGTAGGTGAAGCTGAACTGGGTGGTTGTTATTTTCATCGCCTGCAAGTCGAAGCCCGAGCTGACGTTGATGTTAAGTCGCGGGGTCAGCTTTATGTTGCCGCTCGCCTGCAGGGTCTGGGTTATGTTGTTGGTGGCTACAAGCCGTTCTTCTTCGATTTTGTAGTTTCTGCTCAGGCTGAACGAGTAGCTCAGGTTGACTGACCAGGGGACGTTGGGATTGGTGTAGTACAGCCAGCCTCCGGGGATGAATTCGCCTGTCACCGGGTGGTAGAAATAGCGCTGATAGTAGCTTGCGGCGCCGTTGACTGTGGACCCGCCCTGGCCGGACAGGTTGCTCGGGTCCTTGATGCCGTCGTTGCCCTTGATGGTGCCGTCTCCGGATATGGAATAGGATGCCGACGCCGAGATGTTGTTGAGGCGCAGCAGGCCCTGGCCCTGGGTTATGGCGAACTTGTTGACTTTCCTCCCGGACGGCCCGATGGCGTAGGGATCGAATCCGGCGCTTCCGCTGATGGAGACTTTGTTGAACAGGGACGTGGACAGGGAAAGGTTGACATTGCCCATATTCAAGCTGTCGGCGAGGAAGTTGTAGTTCGTGCTGATGTTGAGCTGGTCGATGAGCTTGACCTTCTTGCTGCCCTTGCCGGTGGTGTCGGCATAGTCGCGCACCTTAGCCTCGAAGTTGTTGTTTATCGCTATGTTGGCCGTGGCGGAACGCCCCCTGCCGGGAGGAGAATAAAGGCCTCCCTGGTAGATGTTGTAATCGTATGTCTTCTGCTCGCCGTGCTTGTCGGTGTAGGTGAGGGTCCTGTAACCGTTGGCGGCGGTGCCGAGTTCGGGGCTGAAGCTCATAGACACGGAAGGGGAAATCACGTGCCTGATAGCCTGGATTTTATGGAAGTCGCCGAACTGGAAAAGACCGTAGATGCGGGTGGTCATCGCGACGGAACCGGAGTAGTTCTGCGTGATGCCGAAAGTGTTGAATTGGGAACTGGGCAGTTCTTCCACCTTGTCGGTCTCGGGGTTGTAGTCGTATTCCCGCTTGCGGAACATCCAGTTCATACCGTAGCTCACCGACGGGTTGACGTTCAGGTACTTGAACAGCTGGAAATTGGGCAGGCCGATGCTGAAGCTGTGCGTCATACCGTTCTGGAACTTGTCCAGGAAGCCCTCCTGGCCGAATTCCGAGGCCTTGAAGTTGATTTTGTTCTGGAGGGTGGTGTTGTAGCCGAAGGAAATCTTTTCGTAGAAGCGTTCCTTGCCGGCGCGTACCTTGCGTTTGAACGGATATAAGGTGCTGACTGCGAAGGTGACGTTGGGCAGCGTGAACGAGTAGGAAGAGTCACGGGAGCTCTGCGAATGCAGGGCGTTGATGCTGAGGTTGAACTTTCCGTTCCAGTTCTTGGCGTAGGAAACGGAAGAGGAAATCTGGTTCTGCAGGGCTTCGTTGACGGACCGGGAATTGAAGCGGCTGTTGGAAGGGGAGGAGAAGTTGACGGACGCGCTGAACGTGGTGCCGGGGTGGGCCTTCGAATCCTGGGAATGCGACCATCTGACGGAGAAGTTGCTGTACTCGTTGAACTCGGGCGTGTCAGGCTCTCCGGTCTGGTCGTGGGAGTAGGTGAAGCCGAAGTTGCCGTTGAACTTGTACTTCACCATATACCGGGAATTCACGTTTACAGCCCAGGAGCCGAGGGTGTAGTAATCTCCGGTCAATGACAGGTCGAGGTAGTCTCCGAACACGAAATACATACCGGCGTCTTTCATATAGAAGCCGCGGGCGTTTTCCTCGCCGAAGTTAGGCATAAGGAAGCCTGTCGCGCGTTCGGGACGCTTGGGTATGAATCCGAAGGGGAGACCCACGAAGGGCAACTTGACATCCTCCACCACCAGGTACGCAGGACCGAAAACCGTCTTCTGAGAAGGCTCCGTCATCACTTTTGCTGAAGTCAAGGCGAGATAGTAATGCGGGTGGTCGAGGTCGCACACGGTATATTTGCCGTCCGTCATATTGATGCTCTGGTCCGGCATCATCTTGACCTTGCCGCCGTGCAGGATGGCGCTCTCTTCGGTGGTGATGATGTTCTTTATGGAAGACTTCTTGGTGTTGAAGTTGTATTTGACCTCGTCCATATTGTAGGTCTTGCCGCCCTGCGTCATCACGGGACGGCCCGTCCATTCGCCTTTCAGGGAGTCATATACGCCCTTGGCATAGACGGTGCCGGTCTTCATATTGTACTGCATATAGGCGGCGGTCAACTTCATATCCTGGTACTGTACGGACACGTCGCCGTAGTAGTAAATCATCTGCTGGCCGTCCGTGAAGACTTCGACTATGGAATCTTTGGCCTCGGAAAAAGCGGGAAGCTCAAGCGAACTCTTGCTGCGAAGCTCGGCGGAATCGGCCCTGTGCAGGGAATCGGCCACGTGGATGGAGTCACGGCGGGCAATTTCCGCCGAGTCCAGCACAACCTCGCGCACTGTCTTGGGCACTGCGTTGCTGAATACTCTTCGGGGTCCGCGTCTGCCCGCTGTCTGGGCAAAAACGGAGCTGAGCGAGAGCACCAGCAAGGCGGCCAAGCAAACTATTCGCCTAATATTTCCCAATTTGCAATATTTTTATTAAATTTGCGAATCCACAAAAATAGCATTATTTTTTGAAACGTACAATTTACTTGCTTCTCGCCCTGTTTTTGGCGAGCCTCTCCTCAGGGGCGCAGAACCTGAGCCTGTCCACTGTCGTAATTGATCCCGGCCACGGCGGCACCGACCCCGGAGCTGTCAGCAAAGACGGCAAGACCTATGAAAAGAATCTTACCCTGGACATAGCTAAACGCCTGTCCGATAAAATCAAAGCTGATTGTCCAGGCGTGAAGGTCATCCTTACGCGTGACAAGGACAAGACGGTTGCTCTCAATGACCGTGCCGCAATTGCCAACAAAGTGGGTGCTGACCTGTTTATTTCGATTCACATCAACTCTACGGCCAAGAGCAGCCCCAACGGCTACTCGGTGCACGTGCTCGGGAAGTCCTCAAAGAAGGACCGTGACCTCTTCGCATACAATATGGATGTGTGCAAGAGGGAGAACTCAGTAATTCTCCTGGAAGATGACTATACGACCAAGTACCAGGGCTTCGATCCTTCGGACCCCGAGTCCTTCATCTTCCTGCAACTGATGCAGAATTCCAACCTCGAGCAGAGCCTTGAATTTGCCCAGCAGGTCTCGGACAACCTCAAGGGCGGTCCTATCGGAGTCAACCGCGGTATCTGGCAGGATCCCTTCCTGGTGCTCTGGAAGACCGCTATGCCCGCGGTGCTCGTGGAACTCGGCTTCATCTCCAACAGTACCGACCTAGAGAAGCTCAAGAAAGAGACCGACAGGGACAAGATTGCGACCCGCCTCTGCACGGCTTTCAAGAAATATAAGGCAAAGTATGACGGCACCCTCTCCCTCGATGTAGAAGTCCCGGCAGGGAATACTGAGGAAAAGGTTGAAGTAACGGCAGGGGAGAAAGCCCAAGAAACGTCGGCGGAAAAGCCAGCAGAAGATAAGAAAACCGGAAAACCGGCCGATGAAGCCGTTGAAAAGACCGTCAAGGACGTCAAACCGGCTCCTGCCGCCTCTGACGGCGTCAAGTACGGAATTCAGGTCCTTGCCGGCAAGGCCAAGTTGACATCCAAGGACAAAGCCCTCAAGGGCTATACTCCTTACATTGTCGATACGGGTACCATATATAAATATATCGTTTGCGTATCCGAATCCGTCGAGGAGGCCAGGGCCGGACTTGCTTCGGTCAAGGAAAAATTCCCTGATGCTTTTTTGGTGAAAATTGAAGGAAATTCTACGAAACGGGTAAAATGATTTTTTTTGAAATGCGTTTTTTTGTGCTGTAGGCAGGCCCCGAGCGATAGTTTTTCTTAAAATGCGATAACTTGAAAAGTTTTAAATTGGAAACATATTGAAAATTGTGTATTTAGCAGGGCGCTTGTTTTATAGTTGGCTATAAATCAATTAGTTGTAAAAGTAATTTTTTGTGTTGGCTCCCTATATATTTAGCGCTTAAAAAAATAAAAAACAATACCAAAGTTATTTTTTTTTAACTTTTTTTTCAACCACATTTGCAATCGCGATTGACCTTTACAGGCAGTCGCGATTTCCGATGAACGAGAACGACAGACATATCAGTATTTGGAGCCATTTCCTCAGGATTGTGGAGCAGATCGTAGAGCCTCAGAAGTTCGCGACCTGGTTCAAGCCTGTGCGGCCGGTCTCCATAGTGGATTCGACGCTCACGGTAGAAGTCCCTTCCGATTTCTTCCGCGAGTATCTCGAAGCTACATACCTTGATGTGATCAAGAAGACTCTCAAGCGCGTCATCGGAGCCGACGCCAAGTTGATTTATCTTGTAAAGATAGTGAAAAGCCAGCCTGCTATGGCCGTGCCCGCAGCAGCCGGGACTGCGCCTGTGAACCGCGAAATCAGCGTGAACATACAGCCGTCCGGCAATCCGAGCCCCTTCGTGTATCCTGGCCTGACCAAAATCAAGATCAACCCCAACCTAAATCCCGTTTACTGCTTTGCCAATTTCATAGTAGGCGAGTGCAACAAGATGGGATTTGCCGCCGGCAGCGCAATTTCCGCCGCCCCCGGAAAGAATTCCTTCAACCCGCTGATGATTTTCGGCGGCCCCGGCCTCGGCAAGACCCATCTGGCCCAGGCCATAGGAATTGCGGTCCACGAGAAATTCCCGGACCTGATCGTGCTCTACGTCAACGGCCACGATTTCAAGACTCAGTTTATGGACGCCGTAAACGTGCGCAACAAACTGACGGATTTCCTCGGCTACTATAAAAAGATAGATGTCCTCATCGTGGATGATATCCAGGGCCTGCAGGGCAAGGGGACCCAGTCGGCGTTCTTCAATATCTTCAACCATCTGCACCAGACAGGCAAGCAGCTGATATTTACTTCGGACCGTCCGCCCGTGGAACTTCAAGATTTCGAAGACCGGCTCCTTTCCCGCTTCAAGTGGGGCGTCTCCGTGGAGCTTATGCACCCGGACTATGCCACCCGCCTGCAGATGCTGCAGTCGCTGTGCCGCAGGGAAGGCGTGTCGATAGGGCAGGACGTGCTCGAGTACCTTGCCTCCCGCATCAAGACCAATTTCCGTGAGCTCGAAGGAGCATTCCTCTCCGTGATGGCTTATGCGACGGCGATGCACGCCGAGAACTCCGTTGAACTTGCCGCCAAGGTGACTGAGAAGATCGTTTCTTCTCCTTCCCGGGAGTTGAACATACCCGCCGTACAGGCCGCTGTCTGCGACTATTTCAACATAAGCACCGAAGAGCTTGTGTCCAAGTCCCGCAAGCGCCAGATAGTGCAGGCCCGCCAGATATCGATGTACCTTTGCCGCAACCTCATCAGCAACTGCTCCCTTTCCACCATCGGTGCCGAGACCGGCGGCAAGGACCACGCCACCGTGCTGCACTCCTGCAATATGGTCGCTGACCTTATGTCCACCGACAGGGTGTTCAAGAAATACGTCACCGACCTCGAGAGCAAGCTCTCACCCGCTGAGAATTAATTCCTTAAGATACACATATGCGTTCAGAACAAGTACTTGATATTTTCAAGGAGATTACCCGTATCCCCCGTGAATCAGGGCACGAAGAGCCCATCACGCGCTGGCTCTGCCAGTGGGCGGAAGACAGAAATCTGCCTTGCAAGAAAGATTCTATCGGCAACGTGCTCATCACGCGTCCCGCCGCCCCCGGCAAGGAAGGCGTGAGAACCATTGTGCTTCAGGCCCACCAGGATATGGTGTGCGAGAAGAACGCCGGATTCAAGCACGACTTCCGCAAGGATCCTATCCCTTATGTGATCGAGGACGGCTGGATGGTGGCCAAGGACACTACTCTCGGAGCAGACGACGGAATAGGTATCGCAGCCTGCCTCGCCTTGCTCGAGGACGATGCCCCTACCGGCAAGATCGAGTGCCTCTTCACTATTTCGGAAGAGACCGGTATGGACGGTGCCGAGGCCCTCGAGAGCGGATTCTTCGACGGCAAGACCCTCATCAACCTGGACTCCGAAGACGAAGGGCAGCTGTTTATCGGCTGTGCCGGCGGTCTGAACACCAACATCCGTTTTCAGGTGCGCAGGGGAGCGCCCGAAAGCCGCTCGAAAACAATGCGCTGCACTATTTCAGGCGGCATAGGCGGCCATAGCGGCGACGATATCAACAAGGAGCGCGCAAATGCCGTGCAGCTGATGGCCCGTTTCCTTTACGACCAGATCGGCAATTCCCTGCAGGTTTATTCCCTTGACGGCGGCGGCAAGCCCAACGCCATAGCCAGGGAATGCACTGCCGTGGTCGGCGTCGCCGATGCGGCCGCGTTCAAGTCTGAGTTCGAGAGCTTCGCCGCAGACGTTAAGGAGGAATTCCACTCCACCGATCCCGGACTCTGCTTCCAGGCCGAGCCCGTCCGGGCCAAGGGCAATCCTATATCGCTGAATGCCAGCAAGAGGATAATCACCGCCCTCTTCACCTCTCCGCACGGGGTGCAGGCAATGAGCCAGGATATCCCCGGGCTGGTGCAGACTTCGACTAATCTGGCCAGCGTGAAGGCAAAGGTGGACTCCAACATCGTGGAGATCGTGACCAGCCAGCGCAGCTCCGCTAAGAGCGAGCGCCGCGCCATTGCGGCGAAAGTGCGCGCTAATTTCGAAGCCGCCGGAGCCCGCGTGCGCCATATGTATGAGTATCCAGGCTGGAATCCGAATGTGAATTCCGACGTGCTTGCCCGCACCGTTGAAGCCTATCGTACGCTCTTCGGCACCGAGCCGGAAGTGAAGGCTATCCACGCAGGTCTGGAATGCGGATTGTTCCTTGAGAAGTTCCCCGGGCTGGATATGATTTCCTTCGGACCGACCCTTCGCGGAGTCCACGCCCCCGGCGAGAGGCTGGAACTTGCTTCGCTCGATAAGTTCGTCGCTCTGCTTGACGAAGTGGTGCGTAAATTCGAATAGCTATGTTGGTGTCACCCTCGCTGCTTGCCGCTGATTTCCTGCACCTTGAAGCGGAAATAGACAAGTTCAACCGCGGTGCCGACTGGATTCATCTGGATGTGATGGACGGTACCCTCGTGCCCAATATTTCTTTCGGTTTCAGCGTCATCGATGCCGTCAGCAAAGTGGCGCGCAAGCCTATGGACGCGCATCTTATGGTCGTGCATCCGGAGCGCTGGTTCGAGAGGCTTGCCGGAGACGGGGTAAACTGGGTGTCATTCCATCTCGAAGCTGCAGGAAGACGCACTTCTTCCTGCATAGACGCTATCCACGCTCTGGGGATGAAGGCCGGCGTGGCCATCAATCCCGACGTGCCCGTAGCGCGCCTGTACCCGTATATCGGGAAGGCGGATTATTTCTTGATTA
>ONLD01000063.1 GCA_900318565.1 uncultured Bacteroidales bacterium | reverse complement strand
ACCGAGACCACCCAAAATCCCCGGAAACAGGCAGTCTCGTCCCTCCTTCAGCACCGAGACTGCGCAAAATCCCCGGAAACCGGCAGTCTCGTCCCTCCTTCGGCACCGAGACTGCGCAAAATCCCCGGAAACCGGCAGTCTCGTCCCTCATTCGGCACCGAGACTGCACAAAATCCCCGGAAACTGGCAGTCTCGTCCCGTTCTTGGCACCGAGACCACCCAAAATCCCCAGAAACCGGCGGTCTCGTCCCTCCTTCAGCACCGAGACCACCCAGAATCCCCGGAAACTGGCAGTCTCGTCCCGTTCTTGGCACCGAGACCACCCAAAATCCCCGGAAACCGGCGGTCTCGTCCCTCATTTGGCACCGAGACCACCCCAAAACCCCGGAAACCGGCGGTCTCGTCCCTCATTTGGCACCGAGACCACCAGGAGGGAGCGACAGTACCCCTTTGGCTCCTTTTTTAACTATCTTTAAGAAGGAAAAGGCATTCCAGCCCTCACTGAAATGCCTTTAAGTTGAAACTTCCTTAATCCGCAAAGGCGGATAATCACATCACTGATGCAAAGGTACCCCAAAAAACGATTCTCCCAAACTCCTTTATCCGGGAGCGTTCGAGAAGGGATATCTTAGAAAGCGTAGCTGAAGCCATTGACGCGGTTCCAAGCGCCGCGGGTGAAGTCGGGGACTTCGACCGGCGCGCAGCCGTGCTCGAGGCTGATGCGGGAAAGTTCGGTCACGCAGCACCATTCCGCGAGGTCGTACACGTCCATATCCAGAGGCAGTCCCTTGTTGAGGCAGTAGATAAGGCGGTAGTCCATAATGAAATCCATTCCTCCGTGGCCGCCGACTTCCTTGGCCGTGGCCTCAAGCTCGGGGGTGAGCACCGGGTTGGGATAGCGGGCCATAAGCTCCTTGAGAGCATCTCCTGTGTAGATTTTCTCTCTGCCGAGGTTCTGGTAATCGACGCTTTCGGCGCCCTCTTCGCGCAGGCAGATTTGCTGCATGGGGTATTTCCCGGCATATCCGTCGGTGCCGACGAGCTGATACATACGGCTGTACGGCCTGGGCGTCATCACGTCGTGCTCAAGGAGGATGGTCTTGCCCTTGGCGGTGCGTATCATCGTGGTGGTCACGTCGCCGCCCGCGAAATCCTTGCAGGGCTCACCCGTGCGGGCGCTCTCGTGCTTGGGACCGTTGAAGGGGTCGGTGTCCATTGCCACCAGGGTCAGGAGACGGTCGCCGCGATGGATGTTGAGTGCCTGGCACACGGGACCGAAGCCGTGGGTGGGATAGAGGTCGCCGCGGTGCTGCTTGTTGAACTCCAGGCGCCAGTTGTTCCAGTAGCGCTTCCAATAAGGGTCGAGGTTGTGCAGGTAGGCTCCTTCTGCGTGGATAATCTCCCCGAAGGCGCCGGCCTGGGCCATCGCGAGGGCTGTGAGCTCGAAGAAGTCGTAGCAGCAGTTCTCCAGTATCATACAGTGCCTGCGGGTGCGCTCCGAGGTGTCCACGAGGTCCCAACAGGCCTGCAGGGTCTCCGCCGAGGGCACCTCGATGGCTACGTGCTTGCCGTGCTCCATCGCGTAGAGGGCAACGGGCACGTGGTGCATCCAGTCGGTGCAGATGTACACGAGGTCCACGGACGGGTCTTCACACAGAGCCCGGTAGGATAACTCCTCGCCGCTGTACGCGTTGGCTTTCAGGCCCTTGCCCTCAAGATACTTGATGCTGGCCTGCGCACGGTCGCTCTCCACGTCGCACACTGCCGCCACGTGGCAGCCCGGCACGAAGCTCAGGCGCTCCACGGCGTCGCCGCCCCTCATCCCGAGACCCACGACGCCGATTCCAACGTCGGGGATTGGCTCGGCAGCGAACTGAATCATATCCTGCTGCCCTGCGGGGCGGGAAGGCACCTGAGTGCGGATTATGCCGCTCTGCGAGCAGCTGAGAAGGAGCACAAGGGTGCCGAGAAAACAGAGTGTGTGCCTGAGTTTCATATCTTAATTCTTTTTGATTGAATTCAACTTTTCCGACGTTTCCATCTCTCCATTGGGGAGGAAGGTGTCGTGCCGGACCATCCCTACTCCGAGAGCGTACCAGGTCAGGGTGGTGCGGTCACGCTTCAGGAAAGGCGCCTTCTCGACTTTATGCTCGCTCACCACTACGCAGTCGAAAGTGCCTGCGGGCACGGTGATGGTCTCCCGGCGCAGCACTTTGCGGGAAGTGTAGTCGATGGTGTACTTTACGCCTCCCCAGGCCACACAGGCGTGGATGTCTTCGAGTTTGTCGCCTGTTTTCATTGATGCGGGCAGTATGGACGTGCCGCCGGTGGAAGTGAAATTGAATCCTGAAAAACGCTGCTTGGCAGCGAGCAGGGCGCTTTGGGCAATGTCAAGTTCCACGTTGCCGTCCGGGTAGATGACCACATTGGACGAGACGGGCTCCTTGATGGGGGACTTCATCTTTCCGGACTTGATATCGGTCTTGAAAGTGACTTCCAGCTTACCGTCCTGGATGTCCTTCGAGGATACAATGGATGAGGTATGTTTCCAGGCCAGCTCTCCGCTGCCTTCTTCGTGGCGCTCGTAGTAAAGCGCTGTCCCGGGCGAGGTGCAGAAGAAGGCTTTGTTCGGGGGTGCGGCAAAACAGAATGTGCTTATGACAATGAGGCCTGAAAGAATAGCTTTTTTCATAAAATAGATGTTAAATCTGATGCTAGTGAGGTATTGTATCCTTTTGATATGTAATATATTTTCCCGAATGAATCGCAGAGCGCGATGATTGGCAGCGTGAGCCCGTCGGGGCCTGCCTCCGCAAATGATTCCAGCAGGGAGCCGTCCGGGTCTTCGACTCGCACGGCGCCGGGCAGGGCCTCTCCAAGCGTCTCAGGCACGTTTTCGCAGACCAGGGCCAGCGGCCGTCCCCATTTGTTGATGGCAGCTGCTGCTGAACGAAGCTCCCTGATGGCGTGGTTGGTCGGTTCGTGGCCGCTGTCAGAGAGAAAGGCCAGCAGGAACAGGCCCCTGCCGGCAGCGTTCAGCAGCCTGTCCGGGATGCTGAAGTCCCCGATGACGGAAAGGCTTCCTTCCGGCTTCCTTATTGATACATTGACATTTACCTGGGCTTCGGGTACGGGGAAGAATTCCAGGCGGGCCTTGACGCTGCCGTCCTGCAGCCGCGTGCCGGTAGTGAGAAGGTAGTAACCGGTCTCGAGACAGAGCGGCTCGTCGCCGTCCCATTTCCAGCCTTCGGGATACTCGAGGAGCCTTATGCCGTCGGCGCTGATGCCGGAAATCGTGAAATGCCTGTAGTACTCGGGGGAGGAGACGGGAGCGTCCTTGTCAAAGACAGGCAACAAAGTGCCGGTCTTGCCTTGCACTGCCGCTTCCTGCCCTTCGAAGCGGACGTCTTTCCAGACCTCGCCTTCAGCGTATTGGACTTTGCCGGTGACCGGGTCGATGCGGGACGGAAAAGCCAGAGCCCGGCACAGGGCGACGAAGAAGATGCCGCGGCCGATGGAATCTGCCTTGCGCGCACGCCAGACGACAATCGGGGCCGTCCTCAGATTCTGAGGATTGCGACCCTCCACCAGCTTTATGCTGTCGCGTACCCACTGGAATACTTCTTCCGGCGAGTGCAGCCTCGAGGCGATTCCGGACGAGAGGACCTCCCGGCGGAAAGGCCGCAGAGGCTCGATTTCAATGCGCGCTGAGAGCACGGGATTAAATGCCAGGGCGTCTTCCAGCACGTCGAGAGCCACATCCCCCCGGTCTTTTGCCGTCAGAAGCTCGAGCAGCCTCCTGCCCTGTTCGCCGTGGTCGCGTACGAACGCATCGGCATCCGGGTTGTTGTGCGGATGGGAGCCGCGAATCGCATCTTCCTCGGATAGGCGCTGCCGATTGGCCGCTTCCTGTTCCGGCGTGGCGCCGCTCGGAATCGGATTTTCGGCCGGAGGCACGATGTCGACATCGGCGCTGAACCGCTCGCCAATGGTATGGTCGAGACAGACGGTAACGCTCTCAGAAGATGCCTTGGCAAAGCCGAAACGCTCCCCTTTGCGGGCCCAGACCAGCAGGTCGCCGAGCCCCGTGTAGAGCGACGCCTTGCCGTCGGCTCCGGTCGCGTAGGATGCGACAGTGTAGAATTCGGCGTAGTTGTAAATTTTGAAGTCCACGGTGGAGCCTTCTACCGGAACGCCGCCGTCAAGGACCGTCACGACCGTGTTCCGTGCGGGCACATAGCCTCGTATCACGTTGATTTCGGTGTAGCAAGGGGTGCGTTGTATGACATCCTCCGGCCCGCGGTAGTCGCCGTACACCTTGGTGTGCAGCAGCAGGGCCCGCGACACGGGGGCGTTGAACCAGGCGTTGTCGAGGGTGGGTGCAGGCTCGCAGGCTCCCATAAAGTGCCAGCGGCCGTCGGTATAGACCTCCACCCAGGCGTGGTTGTCGTCGGTATGGGCCCATCGGGGCGTATAGACCTGGCGGGCCGGGATGCCGGCGGCACGCAGGGCGGCCACTGTGAGCACGGACTCCTCTCCGCAACGGCCCACACCGCGGCGTACCGTGGCTACGGGGCTGCTCGTGCGGGCGTCGGAAGGCTCGTAGCAGGCCTGCTCGTGGCACCAATGGTTGATTTCCAGGGCTGCGGCGGTGATATCCATACCCTGCACGCGGCGGCATAGCGTATCGGCGTAGAGCATACGGAAGTCGTCCAGCGTCTCGTTGTTGACGCGAAGCGGCAGCACGAAATGCCGGAACTCCCTTTCGGGCACGTCCCAGTGCATCCGCTCCCTTACCTCCAGCGTCTTCCTGACATTCTCTTCCCAGTAACTGCGGGGATATTGGAGGCTGTCAGGCAGCGGCATTGACTCATAGAGCCAGGCGACGTAATCTACATCCCTGCCGCAGCAGCACAGCACAAGCAGGGCTCCAAGCAAAGCGGCGATTCTTCTCATATCCTAAGGAAGTTGCGGCAGGCCGAGGTCTTTGAATGTGCGGGGAGCGGGGACTCCCGGCAGGGGCACCCGGTCTTTAAGCTGCTCGATGGCCACTTCCACGGCCTTCAGCAGCTGCTCGTCCGTGCCTGCATATTCTTTCAGGGGGTCGTTGTCCAGCACGATATCCGGGTCCACGCCGTGGTTTTCCACGATCCAGCCGCCGGTCTTGCGGTCGTAGTTGGTGAAGAAGGGCACGCGCACGTCGGTGCCGTCCATATACGGCAGCGGTCCGCTGATGCCCACGATGCCGCCCCAGGTGCGGGTGCCGATGACGGTGCCGAGGCCGTTGGCCTTGAAGCTCCACGGGAAGAGGTCGCCGTCGGAGGCGGAATACTTGTTGACCAGCAACACCTTGGGGCCGGTGTGGGTGGCGTCGGGCACGGTGCCGGTGAGCGTCGAGGTGCGGCTCATAGTCATACGGTACACCTCCCGCTTGAGCCTTTCGATAATCATAGGAGAGACGTTGCCGCCTCCGTTGGCGCGGTCGTCGATGATGAGCGCTTCCTTATCGACCTGCGGGTAGTAGTAGCGGGCGAATTCGCTCAGGCCTTCGGGCCCCATATCCGGAATGTAGATGTAGCCCACCTTTCCGCCCGAAAGCTTGTCCACGGTCTTGATGTTGTTCTGCACCCACTCGTAGTGGTAGAGCGGGTATTCGTCTGCTATGGGCTTGACTACCACCTTCTTGCCGCCGGCGGCCGGCTTGTCGGAAATTGTCAGTTCGGTCAGTACCCCGGCTTTTCCGGCGAGCAGCTTGTAGATATTGTCGATGCCCTTGAGGCTCACTCCGTCGATGGCGGTAATATAGTCTCCTGCCTTCACGCCGAGGCCCTGCTCGCCGAGAGGGGAGCGGAGCTTCTCGCTGTAAGGGGCGCCCTCAAGTATGCGGTCGATGCGGTAGAAATCGCCCTGGCGCGAAATTTCTGCGCCGAGCAGGCCCATCTGGATGCGTTCCGGCTTGGGATACTCGCCCGGTGATACATAAGCGTGGCCGCAGCCCACTTCGGAAATCATCTCGCCGATGACGTAGTTAAGGTCCAGCCTCGTGCGGACATATGGCAGCAGCACGGCATATTTATCCTTGATTGCCTGCCAGTCGCGGCCGTGCATATTCTCCAGGTAGAAGCCGTCGCGGAACGCCCTCCAGACTTCGTCGAAAATCTGGGGCCATTCCTGCGAGTAGTCCACGAGGGCAGTGCAGTCCTCGGTGGAGACTTCCTCGCCGCGCATCTTGCCTTCGAGCCGGCCCACGGAGAACTTGCCGCGGTCGCGGATGAGGGCTTTCTTGTCTCCGTTGCGGTAGCTTATGAATCCCTTGGTGCACTCTTCGTCGCTGCCTTTTTCGAGGTCATAGACGCGGGTGCCGCCGCGGCCGGAATACCATATTTTCTTACCGTCGCTGATGTAGCCCCGGCCGCTGAATGGAAGCTTCACGATGCGGGCCCAGATGCCGTCGGGGTCGATCTTGACGCTGACCTCGGGCTTCTTGGGAGCATCCTCTTTGGCGTCCTTGCCCTTTTTGCCGGTCTCAGGCTTTGCCGCCTCTCCCTTGCCGGGCTTGCCTTCATTTCCGGGCTTTGCGGTTTCGCCGTCCCTGGGCAGAAGGGGAGAAGGGGTGGCGGCGTCCAGCAGGGCTATGTAGGCGGAGCCCATATTGCCGAGGGTGAAGTTCCATTCGACCCTGTTGTATTGCGGGTTGATGTCGCGGTCGGAGTTGAAAATCAGATATTTGCCGTCCGAAGAGAATGCCGGGCTGCTGCTGTTGTACCAGCGCTCCGTGACGGGGTACTCCTTTCCGGAGGCGAGCTCGAGCACATAGACCACGTTCATTTCGTTCTTGGCGGGCTTGGTGTAAGTGATCCACTTCCCGTCGGGGGAGAAGGATGCGCCGTAGAATTCGGATTCGGGGTTCTGGATGACGGTTTTCCTCTGTCCGGACTCGATGTCTACCTGGACTATCCTGTTGCGGCGGTCCGTGCAGTAGATGGACTTGCTGTCGGGAGCCCACTGCAGGCCGCGGATGTAGGTGTCGGAGCCGCTCGTAAGCTGGCGGGGCTCGCCGCCGTTCCCGGCGTCGTACAGGTAGATTTCGGTCTCACCGGTGCCGTCGCCTATCCAGGCGATCCACTTCCCGTCGGGGCTCCAGTCCGCGCTGCGGTCATTGGCGCCTGGGGTGCGGCTGAGGTTGCGGGTCACGCCCTTGCCCACGGGGATGTCGAATACTTCGCCGCGGGCGGTGACTACCATCCTCGTGCCGTCGGGGGACAGGGAAGCGCCGTTGATGCGGGAACCGACGGAACGCATCTCGGGACGGGCCTGGATGTTGTCGGAGGCCAGCTCTATGCTAAGCTTCCTGAGACTGCCGTCTGAAGGGTCATAACGCCATATCCAGCCGGCGTTCTCGAAGACTATGGTCTTGCCGTCAGAGCTGGGGAACTTGACGTCGTAGTCCTTGAAATCCGTGACCTTGACGGTCTTTCCGGATTTGGTGTCATAGCAGAACAGGTTCATTATCATATCCCTGTCGGAGGCGAAGAAAATCTTGCCGCCTATCCACATAGGGAAGATGTCCTGGGCGTCGTTGGAGGTGATGTTGCTGACTTTCTTCGCCTTGGAATCCCATATCCAGATGTCGTCGGCCATACCGCCGCGGTAGTACTTCCAGGTGCGGAATTCGCGCATCACGCGGTTGTAAGCGAGCTTCTTTCCGTCAGGAGACCAGCTGCAGAAACCGCCTTCTGGAAGAGGAATCTGTTCGGGCATCCCGCCTGCGGGAGATACCTTCCAGAGCTTACCGGAGAAACCGTCTCCTATGCGGTTGCGGAAGACTATGCTCTTTCCGTCGGGAGTCCAGTTCATAACTATGTTGTTGGGGCCCATACGGTCGCCCATATCGTCACGGGAATTAGTCGAAGTCCAGGTCAGGCGCCTGGGCTCTCCTCCTTCGGCGGGAATCAGATATACTTCGCGGTTGCCGTCGTATTCTCCGGTGAATGCAATGCTCTTTCCGTCAGGGGAGAAGCGGGCGAAGGCCTCATAGCCGAGGTGCGAAGTCAGGCGCCGGGCGGTGCCGCCTTCGACAGGCACTGTCCAGAGGTCTCCGGCATAGGAAAACACTACCTGCTCGCCGTTGGTAGCGGGAAAACGCATAAGGCGGGCTTCTTCACCGAAGGCGGTGAAGGAGAGGATGGCCAGGGCGGCCAGAAGGGTACACTTTTTCATAACCAACAAATATTTCGCTAATATAACAAGATTTTTGCTAAATTTGGAAGCCAAACAGGCAGTTAAAGAAAAATCTGCGAATCGTATAATCTGGTGTTATGGAAAAGCAGACAACTGTAATGCCCGCCGAAGAGCTTCAGTCCCTACTGGGGCTCAAAGGAGGCCTTGGTCTTGCAGTCAGCAAGGCGATAATTAAGATCATCGGACTGGATGAAATCAACCGCATCCAGGGTAAATATAGTGAGTCAGCCGGACCTGAGTTTGCGGCGCACGTGCTGGAAGAAGTGGGCGTGAGTTGGGATCTTCCCGTACAGGACCTAGCCAACATCCCGTCCGAAGGCGGCTTCATCACCGTCTCCAACCATTCCTACGGCAGCATAGACGGACTTCTGTTAAGTGCCGTCGTGGGCGGTCGCAGGCCTGACTACAAGATACTTACTACATTCCTGCTGTCGAAGATTCCGGGACTCTCCGACAGCTTCATCGGGGTGGACAATTTCAGCTCCGGCGGAGCGCGCAGCATCCAGGGCATACGCACCGCCCTCGGCCATATAGCGGACGGCAATGCCATCGGTTTCTTCCCGGCCGGTGAAGTGGCCACCTGGCAGAAAAAAGCCAAGCGCACGGCCGGCGGCCGCGTCATAGAAGACTGCCCCTGGGCCGAGAACATCATCAAGATGATCCGCCGCTCGAAGCTCCCGGTAGTGCCGATTTATTTCGACGGAGGCAATTCCCGCCTCTTCCATCTGCTTGGCCTGCTGCACCCGCGCCTGCGTACCGTCAGGCTGATCAGGGAGATGCTCAACAAGGACGGTCTCTGCGTGAAGATGCGCATCGGCAAGCCCATTCTGCCTTTCGAGACGGAAGGAATGGATGTGGCCGCGCTCGGCGGATATCTGCGCGCACGCTGCTATGCACTTGAGTCGGAATGCCGTGAATCGGGAGACCGCAAGGCTGAGGCATCAGTGCCCGTGGCTGCCAGCTGGGGTGAAGAAAAAGTCCGCGCCGAGATTGAGCGTATCTCCGACCGTATGGTCTTCGAGCAGGCCGGCTACCGCTGTTATCTGACGCGCAGCGATGACGTGCCCGCCATTATGCACGAGCTGGGAAGGCTGCGTGAAATTACATTCCGCGGCGTCGGGGAAGGCACGGTGCTGGAGCTGGACCTCGATTCGTTTGACAGCTACTACCGTCAGCTTGTCCTCTGGCACGTAGCGGACGGCTGCATAGCCGGTGCTTATCGCATAGGCATAGGCAGCGAAATTATGCTGTCGAAGGGTGTGGGAGGCTTCTACACCTCCACCCTGTTCCGTTATCAGAAAGGTGCGGAGGCTTTTTTGTCGCAGTGTATGGAGCTTGGACGGAGCTTCGTGGTGGAGAAGTACCAAAGGGAATTCCTGCCGCTCCGGCTCTTGATGACCGGGATTTTACGCACGGTGATGCAGTACCCCGACGTGAAATATTTTATAGGTCCGGTGAGCATCAGCGGGGACTATCCTGAACTTTATAAGAGCTTGATGGTCAAGTTCTTGACCGATCGCTACGGGGCGTCTCCCGAGGAATCCATAGCCCTGCCCGAGCATCCCCACAAGCCGGATTTCCTGCGCGTGGACCCTTCCCGGCTGCTTTTCGGATTGAAAGATCCAGACGACCTCGACAAGTTGTTCTCCAGTATGTCCGACGGGGAGTGGCGTGTGCCGCCTCTGGTGCGCGCATATGTCAGCTGGGGGGCCAAATTCATCACGTTCAACGTGGACCCGGATTTCAATAATTCGCTGGACGGCCTGATTCTGTCCAGGCTGAGTGACTTCCCTCCTCGTATGCTGGATATGCTGTTCCGTTCCCTGGAGCCGGAGGAACGGGAATCCATCAAGGAGCGTTTCCGCTAGCCTTAAGGAGCCTGGAATACGACTTCAAGCCCGTCGTGCGCGGCCCTGAGGGGCTCGGGCAGGGTGGCGTTGATGTCGGAGGGGTGCAGGCTGGAGGCGATGTGCGTGATATAGACTTTCTGGCCTTTGGGCATATGCAGGCGCTTAGTTTTCTGCAGCACGCGCACGGTGTTCGCGACCGTGGCGGTGCTGGAGTGGCAGTAGAGCCTGTAATCGTCGGCATCGGCCATAGTGGCTTCCATAATCAGGGCCGTGATGCCGTAGCCTTCGCGGTGCTTGTCTATGCCTATGCACCGGGCTGACCTGCCGGGGATGCCGGAAGTGTCGGTGGCATAGAGAAGCCGCACTCCGTCCTTTTCCAGCAGGTAAATCTGAGATTCCTCCATCACGTTATCCGTCGGATGGTTTGCCAAGAGGGGAGTTACCTTTACTTCGCCTGCCTGCACGGGCATTCCGAAGTAAGTCGGGATGATGACTGGCATTTCCACCCCTTTCTTTTTCGCCTCTTCCTTGAAGGCCTTGAAGGCTACGTCGTACCAGCTGTGGTTGAGGTACACGGTCTTTATGCCTATCTTGAGGGCCGCGGACGGCTGGAAATGGTCGCGGTGCGAATGGGTGTAGAAGATGGTGTCGGGATGCAGGCCTTCGGGAATCATATCCAGGGAGTCGTCGGTGAAATCGATGAGGAAGTCATCGTTGACCAGGATGCTGGAGTGGCGCCGGCCCAGGCCGCTGATGCCTTTGCCTCCGGCCGCCCCCGTACCGAGGAACTTGATTTTGAGCGATTTGTCTTTGGCCAAATCCTTGATGGCTCCGGGCACTTTGCCCTCCAGCGTCGCTTCCGCCGCCGCCAGGGCTCCCGCCGCCCCGATTCCGAGAAATGTTCTTCTGTCCATAATGTTGCAAATATAATAAAAAAAATAGGGAGCCATATCGGTCGGGCTTCATTATGTTCAACCTGAAATATGTCGGGTTCAAGGTTCATATTGTCAGGTTCATCATATTTGATTTTGCAAATCAAATTACACTAT
>ONLD01000008.1 GCA_900318565.1 uncultured Bacteroidales bacterium | reverse complement strand
GCCGAGGGAAATGCCTTTGACCTTGAACCGGCCGAGGTACAGTCCCGATGCTATGACCAGCGCCAGAATGAAAATTGCACCTGCGGTGCTTCCAGAAGTAATGAATTTTAGCATAGCGGCCGCAAAGATACATAAGTTCTTTGCAGTTTCCAATAAAAAATCAGCTGTTAAGAATCCTGGAAATGAGTTCGACCATTAATTCCGGGGGAGTTGCCGCTCCTCCGTCCCCGCCTTTCCCGAGGTAGTCGTACTCGCAGAGCAGGGACATCACTGCCATAGCGGTGGGCAGGGGATAGTTGCGCACCGCGGCGTCGTACTCTTTATAGAAATATGGGTTCACGCCCGCGAGAGCGGAGGCCTTGTCTTCTGCGGAAGGGTAGCCGCCGCGGGACAGCAGGGCTCCGTACTTGAGAATGCGGTAGAAATGCATATACAGGGCGCTCACGGCCTGCGGCATATTGAACCGGGCTGCATTGCCAATGCTTGCGGCGATCCTGAGGGCCTTTGGGGCATTGCGATAAGAAAGCTCTTTAGTAAGCTCGAATATGCTGAACTGGCGTGAGATACCGACGTTCTTCTCAATGTCCGCTACAGATACTGAGGTACTGCCTTCAGGCAGGTTCTTCAGCAGTTTGTCGGTCTCGACGGCAATGGTGGAAAGGTCGGTGCCGACGGACTCGGCCAGGAGGTTGGCGGCTTCCGGCTCTATCTGGAGTCCGCGCTCGCCGTAGAAACGGGAAATCCAGCCCGGAATCTCATAATCCCTCAGGGCCGGGCTTTCCAGCACTACGCCGGCTTTCTGGGCGGCTTTGTAAAGGGCCTTGCGCTTGTCCAGCGACGCTCCGCGAAGCAGCAGCACCAGCACGGTGGAGTCAAGCGGCTCGTTGCAGTAGATTGCGATTTCATCTATGCCCTTCATCATCTGGGCTTCTTTCACCACGACCAGCTGCCTGTCCGCCATCATAGGGAAGCGCCTCGCAGCGGTAATAATCTGCTCCGGCGTCACGTCGGCGCCGAAGCAGACTGTCTCGTTGAAATCTTTCCCGAACTCGTCGATGCAGTTGTCGAGAATGGCCTGGCAGACCAGTTCGGGGTAGTACGGTTCGTCGCCCATAAGGACGTACACCGGCCTGAAAACGCCTTGCCTGGCCTCTTCAATCAGCTGGTTGCTGAGCACGGATATGTCTTCCTTGCGGGCTGCCATAGTCTAGATGGTTTCTACCAGGGCGAGTACCCTTTCGCGCACCTCGTCAATGCTTCCGGGATAGCCGCAGACTTCGTGGTACTTGCCTTCCTTCTTATAGAAATCGATAAGGGGCTCCGTCTGGGCGTGATAGGTCTCGATGCGGTGGGTGATGGTAGCGTCCGAGGCGTCGTCGGCACGACCTTCGATGGCCGCCCTGCGGGCGATACGGGCGTGGACTTCTGAATCGGGAATCATAATGGAGATGACGCCGGTCACGGTCTCTCCGCGGGCGGCGACAATCTCGTCAAGCACCTCGGCCTGGGGGATGGTGCGGGGATAGCCGTCCAGCAGGAAGCCGTCCACGTCCTTGACTGAATTGAACACGTCCTGAATCATCCCTTCCACGACTTCGTCGGGGACGAGGCTGCCATTGTCGATTAGAGCCTTGGCCTTGATGCCGAGGGGGGTGCCGGCTGCAATCTGGGCCCGAAGCAACTCGCCGGTGGAGATGTGCTTGAGGTTGTACTTTTGTGCGATTGCCCCAGCGTGGGTGCCTTTTCCTGCACCGGGAGGGCCGAAAAGAATGTAGTATTTCATTGGTCTAAAACATAGATGTCTTTATACTGGCGTCCGAGCTCGTCGTAATCGAGTCCGAAGCCGACGATAAATGCGTTCGGAATCTCCATAGCCACATAGTCAAGCTTGACGTCCTTGTCATACACGTCGGGCTTGAGGAGCATCGTGCAGATGCGCACTTCGGCGGCGCCCTGCGCGAGGAGCATTTCCTGGAGGGCCAGGATGGTGTTGCCTGTGTCCACGATGTCTTCGCAGATGATGACGCGGCGGCCTTTCACATCGCCGGTCAGACCGAGCATAGTAAGCACGGTGCCGGTGCTGCGCGTGCCCTGGTAGGAGCTGAGCTTGATGCAGTTCACTTCGACCGTGAAGCGGAGGCGCTGGAGCAGTTCGGACGTGAACATAATGGCTCCGGTCAGTGTGCAGATAATCACGGGCACGTCTTCGCAGCCTTCGAAATCAAGGTTGATTTTCTCGGCCACGGCGTCGATTGCCGACTCTATGCGGTCGTGGGGGATGAAGGGACGGAAAGTCTTGTCGTGCAGCTTGATGGTGTCCATAGCTTATTGCTTTTGTTTGTCCAGGAATTCGACCACGTCGGCAACTGTCCGGAAACCGGCAAGTTCCTGGTCGGGAATCACGATGCCGTATTCATCTTCCACGCGCATAAGCAGCTGGAGGATGTCCAGGGAGTCGGCACCAAGGTCCTTCTTGATGTCGGACTGAAGTGTGATGGTCTCGGGGTCCCGCCTCAGCTGGCGGGCGAGAATGGTTTTGACTTCTTCAAACATAGTTAACTTTATTGTTCGTAGTGTTCGTATCTGCAGATTACATCTTCCATCTTGCCGGCGAGGGCGCTGACCTGCATCTTGTAAGCCTGCTCGATGCATTTCTGCACCGCTACCGCCTTGCTGCTGCCGTGGCCTTTGACCACTACCTTGGATGTGCCGAGCAGCACGCTGCCGCCATAATTCTGGTAGTTCATAAACTCCTTCTCCTGCTTGAACATACGGCTCATCAGGGCCGCGCCCACCTTATAGATGAACTTGGAGTAGATGTCTTTCTTGAGCTTGCCCAGCAGTTCGATGGCCGCCCCTTCCGTGGACTTGATGAGCACGTTGCCGGAGAAGCCGTCGGCCACGACCACGTCGTAGCTGCCGCTCAGCAGGTCCCTGCTCTCCATATTGCCCACGAAATTGATTTCCGCGGTCTGTTCGAGCAGGCGGTATGCCGTCTGGCGGAGTTCGTCGCCTTTCTCGGCTTCCTTGCCCACGTTGAGCAGGGCGACGCGCGGCCTGGAGATGCCGTACACGTTTTCCATATACAGGCTCGCCATTATCGCAAACTGCCGCAGGTGCTCGGGCGTCACTTCCACGTTGGCGCCGCTGTCGCACACGCCCACGATGCCTCCGTTCATTGTCGGGAGGATGGGGCAAAAGGCGGGGCGGATCACGCCGCGGAGACGGCCCAGGCGCGTCAGGGCTCCGGCAACCAAGGCTCCTGTGGATCCGGTGCTTACCATAGCCGCGACAGAGTCATCGTCGCGCAGCAGGCGTATGGCCTTGATCATAGAGCTTTCGCGCTTGAGGCGTATAACGTCGGTAGGGCGCTCGTCGCAGCCTATGACCTGCGGGGCGTGGAGAATCTCCACGCGGCTGCGGTCGTAGTCCTTGCCTTCCAGGCAGCGCTGCAGGGCGGCTTCGTCTCCGCTGAGTATGAGATGCAGGTCACTCAGAGACTTCAGGGAGGCGATTGCGCCGTCCACATTGGCTTCCGGGCTGTGGTCGCCGCCGAAGCAATCAACAATAATCTTTATCATACCAGTTTCTTTACAAAGGCGCGGCGTCTCTTGTGGACCTGCCGGCCGAAACGTTTCCAGAGGTTCTGAATATCGTAGTTGTCTTCCAGGTTGAGATTGGTCTCGGCGTATTCGATACCGTCTTCGCGGAGCATACGCATAAGGGCGGCCGAGAATATGGCGCTGATGCCCATATTGGCGAATTCCGGGTCCACTCCCACCAGTCCGAGGTCAAGGACGCGCGGGTGCTTCTTCGCCTTGAGGAACTTCAGGAGCATACGGGGCGTAATGTGCCCGTCGGAGCAACGCAGGGCCTCCACGATGCTGGGGAAGCAGATTCCGAAGCACACGATGCGGTCGTGCTCGTCCTGGACCACGGCCACGTAGCGGAGGTCCACGATGAACTTGAAACCGGAAATCATCTGCCGCTTCATCGCGGTCGTGAAGGGCACGGTGCCGTAGAGCTTGTCGTAGGATTTGTCGATGAGGTCGAAGAGCCCGTCTCCGTATTTCTTGATGAAATCTGAGACGTCCTTGGCGGGCCCGATGTGGAGCTTGTAGCGCTTCATCACGAAGTCCCCGAGCTTTTCGAGGCCGCCGTCGTAGTCTTCGGGCACGGTCAGCTTGCTTTCAGTCCAGTCAACCTCCTTGACATAGCCGTTCGCTTCGATCAGCTTCTGATAATAAGGATAGTTGTACTGCTCTTCGTAGGTGGACATCTGGTCGAAACCCTCGATAAGCAGTCCTTCGCGTTCCAGGTCGGAGAAGCCCAGGGGGCCGTGGGCGGTATCCATCCCTTTGGAGACGGCCCAGCCCTCGACAGCCTTGAACAGCGCATCGGATACGGCCTGGTCGTCGATGGAATCGAAGCGCCCGAATCGTACCCGCTTTTCGCCGTTCTTTTCGTTGGCGGCTTTCTGGATGATGCCCATTATGCGCCCTACCATACGGTCGTTACGATAGGCGCCGTAATAGACGGTGTCGCAGCAGTCGTTGTATATGTTCTTGCTGCCGAACAGGTTGCGCTCGTCCATATACAGCGGCGGACAAAAGTACGGGCAGTCTTTGTAGAGCCTGAGAGGGAACTCTATGAAATCCTTCCGCTCGCGTCGCGTCTTAATTTCCCTGACTTCCAGCATAAGACTTTTATCTGTGTTTGCCGTGGAAGCAGACGCCCATACCGTTGGGACCGCAGTGGCTGCCGATTGTGGGGTTGACCATAGTCACGTAAATGCGCAGGTCGTCGCCGAACTTCTCGCGAAGCTTGCCCACGAGAATATCGACCAGTTCCTGACAGTCGGCGTGACCGATGACCACGCGGTGGTCCTTGACATTCTCGCCGAGTTCCTCGACGTACTGGACCATACGGTCGATGGCCTTGTTGCGGCCGACTTCCTTGCCGATCTGCACCATTTTGCCCTGTTCGTTGACGTAGATGACGGGGCGGATGCCGATGAAGTTGCCCATCGTGGCGGCGAGTCCGCTGACGCGTCCGCTGCGGCGGAAGAACTTGAGGTCGTCTGCAATGAAGTACAGGGGGAATTTCTGGACTTCGACTTTGGCCCATTCGATGACCTCCTCGGGAGTCTTGCCTGCCTTGAACAGGTCTCCGATTTCGAACACTATATTGAGCGACTGGGCAGAAATGCCGAGCGTGTCGACGGTCCAGAACTTTCGCTCAGGATACTTTTCGAGGAGTTCCTTGACGGCCCTGTTCATATTCTCGAAGGTATTGGACATACCGGAGGAGAAATGGACGTAGAAGATGTCGTTGCCGGCCGCGAATTCGGGCTCGAAGTATTTCACGTACACGGCATCGGATATGGCGCTGGTGGTCGGGATGGTGCCTTGGCGCAGCAGGTCGTAGAATGCTTTGTGGTCGTAGTCCTGGCTCTCCACGTAGGGGTGGTAGAGCTTGCCGTCGACGGCATAGGGCATAGGTATGATTTTAAAACCGTACTCCTTCGCGATGGCGGGAGTCACGTCGCAGTCAGTATCAGAAAAAAGTGTCAGCATAATACAAAAATATAGTCGAAGACGGCTTGCCCGCCTTCGTGGAAAATGAATTCGGTATTGGGATAGGCGCTGCCAAGTGCGGCCTGGAGCGCGGGAGCGTCTTCGGCGGCGTCGGCGCCGGAGAAGACCACCACGACGTCGTGCTCTCCGGCCCGCAGGGAGTCGAGAAGGCTGCAGGCGGCATCGTTGCGGGTCTGTGCGCTGGAAAGTATCTCGTCGCCACGGAATCCTATGAACGAGCCGCGGCTGACGGAGATGCCGTCTTTCACGGTGTCGCGTATGGCGGTGGAAACCATTCCGCACACTACGCCGGAAGCGGCCTGGGAGAGTGCTTCTTCAATGGCTCCGGCTTCACCTGCCGAAGGGTCGAAGGATGCGAGGGCCACGTAGCCGGCTCCGATATCTTTTGTCGGAATCACGCGCACGTCGGCGGCGGAATAGACTTCGGCGGCCTGACGGGCGGTCATAATGATATTGGAATTGTTTGGGAAAACGAAAATGGTATCGGCCGCGACCTTGTCGAAGGCTTCGACGAAGTCGGACACTGATGGGTTCATCGTCTGGCCGCCTTCCACCACGTAATCGGCTCCCGCCTGCCTGAACGCATCTGCAAGCCCGGCGCCGGAGGCTACCGTGACCAGGCCCCAGTCCTTGCGCTTGCTCTCCTTCGGCTCGGCGAATGCGCTGTGGTTGTGCTGGAGGGTCATATTCTCGATCTTCACGGTCAGGAATTCGCCCCAGCGCTGGCAGTGGCTGAGGATGTCTCCGGGAGTCTTGGTGTGTACGTGCACCTTTATGATGGACCCTTCACGGAAGAATACCACGGAATCGCCCGCTCCGAGGATGTAGTCCTCGATTTCTTTCTCGTCGAAGCTGTCAAGGTCAACCTTTGAACGCTGCAGGCGCAGGAGGAATTCTGTGCAGTAGCCGAATTTTAGTTCGGTGTCCTCGCTGAAAAGGGAGAAATCCACCGGAGGCATAGAATGAGAGGCCGCGGCAGGGGAGTCGTAGTCTGTGGTGATGCCCAGGAGGGCATCCTGGAAGCCGTAGAAAATCTGCAGCAGTCCGGCTCCGCCGCTGTCCACCACGCCTGCGTCCTTGAGCACCTGAAGCTTCTCCGGGGTCTTTTCGAGAGAATACTCCATTCCGTGCAGCAGGGCGCCGATGTAGGATTCGAGCGGGCCGCCGGCAAGGGGAAGAGCGTCTTGCGTACCTTCGCGGACAACGGTCAGGATGGTGCCTTCCACGGGCTTTGAGACAGCCCCGTAGGCTTCTTCGACAGCTGCCTGCATAGCGGCTGCAAAACCTTGTGTATCAGTATATTCTTTGCCGGCCAGAGATTTGGCGAGGCCGGCGAAGATTCTGGACAGGATGACGCCGGAATTGCCTCTCGCTCCCATAAGCATCCCGGAGGATGCGGCTCCTGCTATTTCGCCCAGGGCAGCACCTTTTAACTGTGAAGCCTGGGACAGGCCGGATTCTATAGTGAGGGTCATATTGTCGCCGGTATCGCCATCTGGTATCGGGAAAACATTGAGGTCGTTGACGGCCTGACGGTTGTTCCCAAGGCGCGCGCAGCCTTGCTGAAGCATCTTCAGATAAAGCACGCCGCCAAGCTCATAGGTTTTCTGGTTTTCAGTATGCATAATAGTTTGCAAAGATAAATAAAATATTCGTATATTGTCCCCCAAAACTTAAGACTATGAAACTGATGATGTTAGTGTTGCTGGCACTTTGCCCCGGTTTCGAAGGGGCCGTATTGTTCCTTACCGGCGCGTCCTGTATTGAAGACCTTGACGAAAGCACTCTCGAGCGTTTCCGCGCTCTGGAGCAGCGGCCGCTTGACCTTAATGCCGCCGGAAGCCGCCGTCTCGTGGCGAGCGGTTTGGTGAGCGCCTTCCAGGCCGCCTCCCTCATAGAGTACAGGCTCGAGAGCGGCGAAATCCTGTCTTATACGGAGCTTGGCCTGGTGGATGGTTTTACTCCCGCTTATGCCGAGGCGCTGCGCCCGTTTACCGTGCTCGGCGTCAGCTCGCCTCCAGGGCAGCGGCCCTTGCGAGCCGTACATAACGACTTGATGCTCAGGGGCTCTGCCAGGGAGAGCGAAGGCTGGACTCCGGCCGGCGGGTTCCGGTACCGCTTTTCGGCGGGGGAGTGGGCGGAAGTGAACTGGAGCTCGCGAACGACCTACTCCGAGACGGCTCCGAGGCTTGGCACGGTCAGCGCCGCCGTCTATGGCCGGAAGTACCTCGGCAAACTGGTGCTGGGCCATTTCAACGCCCGCCTCGGCCAGGGGCTCGTGCTTTGGGACGGCTTTTCCGCAACTCCGTGGAGCGGAGTGGGGACTTTCCGCCGGAGCGGCACTGGCTTCTCGCCGACCGGCTCTTTCAGCCCCGGCAGGTGCGGGGCGGCCGCCGACTTCGGACTTGGGGCCTGGAGCGCCTCGATTGCGTATTCGTTTACAGACAAGCTGCCTATGGGTGCTCTCGGCTATGTAGGCAAGCGTTTTTCACTGGGCCTCAGCGTGGCAGGACGGAGCGTCGGCGCGGACTTCAAGCTGGGCTACCCCGGAGGCGTGGTGTTTGGAGAAGCCGCCTGGAAAGGGGAGCCTGCGGCCGTGCTCGGCACGCTGTGGATTCCGTCGTACGGATACAAGGCGGGTGCGCTCCTGCGTTACCTCTCGGGCACTCCCGACATAGCGCTGGGGGCGTCAGGGAAGACTTTTGAAGCCCTCGTGTACGGCAGTCCCGCCCAGTTCCGGAGTTTTGCGCGCTTTGCTCCTTCCTGGCAGGCGGGACCTTTCCGGATTGCCCCTTCGCTGCGGCTGGCGGCCCGCCACAAAGACTTCTGGCGCCTGGAGGGGCGGGGCGAGGCTGAAGTGTCGCTGGAGCCTTTCGTGCTGCGCTCCAGGTTGGATGTGGTGCACGGCCGCGGACCGGCGTGGCTCTTCAACGTCGAGGGCGGAGCCGTGGGAGAAAAAGCGAAGGCGTGGCTGCGCTGGACCCTTTTTTGCATAGACCAGTGGGATGACAGGATATATGTATATGAACGGGATGTCCCGGGGTCGTTCAATGTCCCGGCCTATTACGGAAGGGGCTGGGCACTGTCCTTCGCAGGCAGCTGGAAACCGTCCCGGAGGCACCGTCTCGATTGTAGAGTATCGTATGTCGAATATCCTTGGAACACAACGTATAAAGCTTCTAAATTTGAAGTCAAGCTTCAGTATCAGCTTTCGCTGTGAAAACCTAATTTAGAAAGGGGGATATTGAAAAGTGAGAATTATTTCGTATTTTTGCATATTATGGGAAAAGTAATAGCTATAGCAAACCAGAAAGGAGGCGTGGGAAAGACCACTACAGCCATCAACCTCGCCGCCTCTCTCGCTGCTTTGGAAAAGAAAGTGCTGATCATCGACGCCGATCCCCAGGCCAACACGACTTCCGGTCTCAATTTCTCTCCCGACGATGACAGACACCGCAGCCTGTACGAGCTTATGGAGGGCGCGATTTCCGTGGAAGACGCGCTTATCCAGACTGAGATGTCCGGACTGCATATGATACCTTCGCACATCAACCTTGTGGGTATCGACATAGAAATGATAGGCGAGGAGAACCGCGAGTCCGTGCTGAAGAACGCCATCGCCCCCATCCGCGATTCCTACGACTACATCATAATCGACTGTTCGCCCTCGCTGGGATTGATCACAGTCAACACCTTGACGGCAGCCGATTCCGTGATAATTCCCGTGCAGCCCGAGTTTTTCGCCTTGGAAGGCCTCGGCAAGCTGCTCCAGACCATCCGCATCATCCAGAACGGCCTGAACCCTTCGCTGACCATCGAAGGCTTTGTGGTGACTATGTTCGACGGCCGCACCAAGGTGCACCAGCAGGTCCTGGCAGAGCTTCGCGAGCATTTCAAGGACCTCGTGTTCAAGACGGTCATACAGCGCAACATCCGCCTCAGCGAGGCTCCCTCGCACGGCAAGCCCGTACTGCTGTATGAGATTTCCTGCTCCGGTTCCACGAACTATCTTAACCTGGCTTCGGAAGTGCTCGAGCGCAACGGAGACAAAACGGTACAGCAATGAGCACAAAGCAGAGAGGTTTAGGCAAGGGCCTGAGTGCCCTTATGGGGTCTGTCCCCGCCGCCGACCAGCTACGGAAGCCTGTCGGCTACATCAACAAAGAAATCGCCGGTGCGAGGACCGTCTCCGAGGCGGACATACTCCGCATCCCTATGGATATGATCGAGGCAAATCCTTTCCAGCCCCGTATCAATTTTGACCAGGAAGCTCTCGACGAACTGGCTGCTTCCATCCGCGTACTCGGTCTGATCCAGCCTATTACCGTACGCCACTCGGCTCCCGGACGCTACCAGATAATCAGCGGCGAGCGCCGTTACAGGGCCTGCCGCATCGCCGGGATGACTATGATTCCCGCATATGTACGCGACACCACGGACCAGGGTATGCTCGAGATGGCGATTGTGGAAAACATTCAGCGCCAGGACCTTGACCCCATCGAGGTGGCTATGAGCTACCAGCGCCTTATCGACGAATGCTCGCTAACGCAGGAACAGATGGCCGACCGCGTCGGCAAGAAGCGCGTCACCGTGACCAATACGCTCCGCCTGCTGCGGCTGCCCGTGAAGGTTCAGCACGATCTTAAGGTGGGCCTGATCTCATCAGGACACGCCAAGGCGCTGCTCGGGCTGGAGGACGCCTCGCTGCAGGAAAAGCTCTGCGACCTCGTGATTACACAGGGGCTTTCGGTGCGCGAGCTCGAGTCGCTGGTGCGCCGTACCCGTGAAAACGGCACGGCTCCCGTCGCAGCCCCCGCCGCGCAGCAGCTCCCGCTTCCCGAATCATACGACCGTCTCCTCGGTTGCGTGGGCAAGTTCTTCAAGAAAGACATTTCGCTCCGCCGCAACGCCGCTGGGTCCGGTACAATGACCATACGCTTCAGTTCCGACTCCGAGGTGGAGGCTTTCCTGAAGGCGCTAGAAGAAGCACGCATCTGATGAAGAAAGTCCTTGCGTGCATAGTACTGTCGCTCTCTGCGATTATCGCTTCGGCGCAATTCCGTTCCGAAGCGTTTCAGCAACAGTACAACGACGACAAGTCCTCTCCGACCGATTCCGTGGACGTGATGTTCTCCTTCAAGGAGTATTTCGCGGGCCTGGGACATCGCCAGGAAATCAAGATAGGCACGATGTTCGCCGGTTCGATGCTGGTCGTCGGCGGCGAGCAGATCTACAACCGCCAGTACTGGAAGCTGCCCATCGTGTACACCGGGATACTTGCGCCCCTGGGGGCAGGCATTTACCTGAACACGCAGGGCAACCACGATGCCGCGAAGTATTGCTTCATAGGCGCCGGGCTGGCGTACTGGGGCACGCTGATGGACGGCGTAGTGAGCTACCGCACCAACCAGTACCCGCTGCCTGGCAAGGCGACCTTGTACTCTCTGCTGCTTCCCGGCCTCGGGCAGGCATACAACGGAGAATTCTGGAAGATTCCTATCTATATCGGCGGCCTCGGTGCTGCATACTACTTCTACAACACCAACGAGATAAACTATCAGCGCTACCGCCGCATCTACAAGGAAGCCACGAACACGGAGGTCGCTTATACCGGTCCCATTACTGCCGAGCAGGCTTTGTACTACCGCGATGTGTTCCGCCGTTACAGGGACTATTCCATATTGGCTATGGCGCTGGTGTACCTGCTGCAGGTCATCGATGCCAACGTGTTCTCGTATATGCACGATTTCGAAATTGCCGACGATATGGCACTCGACGTGCGTCCTTCCGTGATTACGCCCAATACCCAACTGGCATTCAATCCCCAGCCCGCTTTCGGACTGAGCGTCGGCCTGAAGTTCTGAGTGCCTATGAGCCGCAGCCTTCCCATAGTCTTTGCGCTTGCGCTGTTCCTTCTGCCGCTGCCGGCGGAAGCGCAGGTGCGGACGTTGCGCGACAGGAAGCTGGAAAGCGAGAATGCGGCCCTGAAGCGGCAGCTGGATTCGCTTAAGGCCCTGGTGGACAGTCTGAGGGCTGTGGAGAAGTCTTCCGACCGTGTCAGCGTGCTTGAGGAAGGCAATGACGTGCCTGCGTCGGCCTCGCGTCCGATGGACTATACGCCGGAGGTGACGGACAGCCTGCTTACTCTCTGGTACAGAAGCAATTTCAACAGGGACGGCGACGGCCCCGGCTTCGATATGGACACGGTACACCTGTCCTCCTCGGTGAGCGACACCGTTATGATGAAGCGTCTGCTGGCGCTTAATCCGTATTTCACCCTTCCTTTCAATGAGGTCGTGAAGAATTATATGGTGCTTTACGCCGAGAAGAAGGGAGTGGCTATGCGTCAGGCAATGGGGCTGAGCAGCTATTATTTCCCCATTTTCGAAGAGGCTCTGCGCAGACACGGCCTGCCTCTGGAACTGAAATATCTTGCCGTGGTGGAGTCTATGCTGAAGCCCACCGCCACATCCCGCGCCGGTGCCAAGGGTATCTGGCAGTTTATGTACCGGACGGCCCGTTCGTACGGGCTGCGCATCGATTCTTTCGTGGACGAGCGTATGGACGTGGAGAAGGCCACCCAGGCGGCCGTCCGCTATCTTGGCAATCTCTATGATATGCTTGGGGACTGGACCCTTGCCGTGAGTGCTTACAACTGCGGCGCCGGCAATGTCAACAAGGCGATACGCAGGGCAGGCGGCAAGCGGGATTTCTGGTCCGTATATCCGTATCTGCCCCGTGAGACGAGGGGCTATATGCCTGCTTTCGTGGGCGTTATGTACGCATTTGCCTACAGCGGCGACTACGGCCTCACTCCTGAAGCCGTCGGGGCTCCGGGACAGGTGGACACCTTCGAGGTGCGCCGTAACCTTCACTTCAAACAGATTCAGGAAGTGGTCGGCGTGCCTCTTGACGAGTTGCAGTATCTGAATCCGGAGTATTACAACGATATCGTGCCCGGCAGCGGGGGAAAGTGTGTCGTACGCGTCCCTTACGACTGGTCCGCGGCCTGGATTGCAGCCGACCAGGATTCGCTGTACACGCACAACGCCTCGCTTTATCTTTCCGAACAGGTGCTCAAGGAAATCGAGTCAGGAAAGGGCGGCAAGAGCGGCGGGGGAGCCAGAATCTGCCATACCGTACGCAGCGGCGACACCCTCAGCCATATAGCCCGTCGCTACCACACCAGCGTAAAGCAGCTGATGAGTTGGAACCATCTTCGTTCCGACCGGCTTAGCATCGGTCAGAAAATCTACATCTATTAGTATCCGGCCCCGGGGGCCTATAGGGGAAGTCCTCCGTCAGGCGACTTTGAGGAAATGGGGACCGAAGCGCTCGAAAGCTTCGCGCTCCAGCATCTCGCGGTCGTCGGGATGCGCGATGCTGATCAGCAGACGGGCGCGCTCCTGCAGGCTGCGGCCGTAAAGGTCGACGGCGCCGTATTCAGTCACGATCCAGTGTGCGTCAGCGCGGGGCGTGACGATGCCGCCGCCGGGATTTATCGTGCTGACTATCTTGTTCTTGCCTTTGTTGGTGCGGGATGCGAAAGCCGTAATGCTCTTGCCGCCCTCAGACATAGAGGCGCCGCGCACGAATTCCACCTGGCCGCCGGTGCCGCTGAAAATGCGCATACCTATAGAGTCGGCGCTGATCTGGCCGGTAAGGTCGACTTCCGTGGCGCTGTTGATGGCCTTCATACGGTGGTTGCGCGAGATGATCCAGGGGTCGTTGGTGTAGGTGATGTCGCGCATCAGCACGTCGGGATTGTGGTCGATGAAGGAATAGACCTCCTGAGAGCCGAGCAGGAAGGATGCAACGACCTTGCCCTTGTCAATCTGTTTGCAGGAACCGTTGATGACGCCTTTCTTGATGAGACGCAGCAGGCCGTCGGCAAACATTTCCGTGTGCAGGCCGAGATTCTTGTGGTCTCCCAGCTGCGAGGCGAGTGCGTTGGGAAGGGCTCCGATGCCCATCTGCAGGCAGTCGCCGTCGTCCACGAGGGCCGCGCAGTTCTTGCCAATCTGCATTTCGGTGGGCGTGGGTTCGGCGAAGTTGGCGGTCACCAGGGGCGTGTCGTCCTGCACCAGATAGTCAAAAGCTTCCAGCGGGATGAGGTCGCCGAGGGCGAACGGCACGTTGGGATTTATGACGCCTATCACGAGGTCAGCGGTCTGGATGGCAGCCACTGAGCAGTCCACGGACGTGCCGAGCGACACTCGGCCTTCCGCATCGGGCAGCGATACGTTTACCAGTGCGGCGCCGAGCTTGATGGCTCCGCTCTTGTAGAGGCGGGGAGTCTCGCCGAGGTGGACGGGAGTGTAGTCGGCATAGCCGGCATTGACATTGGCGCGCACATTGGGCCCCACGAAGAAGCCCTGCTCGAAGAAGATGCCTTCGTACTTGGGCTCGCTGTACGGGGCGGGACCTTCGGTGTGGAAGTGGTGGAAGTGCAGGTCAGTGACATCGCCTGCATCTGCCCTGCGTACGAGGGCCTGGATCAGACAATGGGGGACACTTGCGACGCTGCTTAAGTGTATGTGGCTGTGGGAGGGGATGTGGCTTACCGCCTCATCGGGGCTGACGAATCGGATCTCTTTCATAACGGATGCAAAGATAGGGAATCATTTGCAATTTACGGACATTTACAGGTTATTGAGATCATATTTTTTTATCAGCGCGCTGATCTCGGGGTCGAGGTTGCCCCGGTGCACGTAGGACGGCTCCTGGGCGCAGGCGTGGACATAGCATTGTACGGCCCTCTGCTCGTCACCTTCGCGGGAGTACAGGATGGCCAGCAGGTAATTCACGGGCCCGTCGGGCTCAAGCCGCCTGAGTATCTCCATCGCGGAGGAATTTCGGTCCAGGGCCACGTATGCGACTGCGGTGTTGAAATCCTTGTAGGGTTGCAGCCTTTTCAGGGCTTCCTCGTAGTCGTGGTCGCGCAGGTACTGCACGCCGCGCATATAGACAGTGTCCAGCTCGGTAGTGTGGACCGTGTCTTTCAGCATACCCTTGCGATGGAGGAAGAAGTTGAATTTGACCACCCGCAGGCGGGGATATATTTTTTCCCTGAGGTAGCGGTAATGCGGCGAGCGCGAGAGCTGCTTTTCCCGTATGTCCGGGTCTTTGTACAGGGCCGCGAGCTGCTTGTATTCTTGTTTGGCCGCATCTTTCAGATGCTCGTCCGATTCAATCAGGACGTCGAGCATCTGCCAGTTTTCGCCTCCGCTCCGGCTGTTGAACGAGATGGGTGCAGGCTTGAGAGTCTCTATGACCTCGTCGCCGAGGGCAAGGACGAGTCCGGCCTCTCTCGAAAGTGAATCGCTGAGCTGCGCCGCGAAATGAGAAAAGTAGTCTGAAGCGGCCCTCGCGCGCCTTTCGGAAAGGGCCTCATTGCTTTTCGCCGCACCTTCAGGCGAGGCGTAGGCCTCGACGCAAATCGAGTCCAGGTCGAAAGTCTCATTGACAAGCAGCTCCCTGAAATTGCCTTTGATCCGGTCTATCTCTCCGGGGTTGTTGCCCAGCTGCGGGTCAATGCCAGCCTTCCCTTGAGGGAATTCGATGTAGCAGGCCGTGTTGGCCTCCACCTTGCGTTCGATTATCTTCTTCAGGTAGCGCTCGCTGCCGTCGGCCAGCCCTGAGATCGAGGAAATGTAAAATGTGAGCGGCTCGCTGCGGGGGATGGTATAGATGCGCTTGCCTTGCTCGCGGATGTCGCCGGAGAGCACTATCTCCACCTTCCTGAGCTTCGGCCTGGTGTTGATGGTCTGGACGTAATTGTAGATGAAGTCTCCGTTGTCATTCTGGATGACGGTGTCGAGGCGTATGCCTTCCGTGACGATGGGAGCCTTTACGAATCGTCTGTACATCAGGTTCTTGCGGCCGGCGCGCCGCTTGTTCCAGCGCTTCCACAGCTTCCAGGTGTAGTGCTCTACGGCCTGGCGCTCCGTGACGCCGTATGCGGAGGCGAACTGCTCGTCGGAGACGTAGGTGGTATCGTTGCGGAAGGCATAGACCTCTGGTATGTTGCGCTCTATGAAGATCTCCAGGGCGCCGAGGTTGATGAATCTCGTGGTGTCCGTGATTATGGAATTCAGGAAGCGTCTGTACTGCTCGTAGCCCCTCAGCTGAGCCTTGCGGTAGTCGCGTCCGGTTATTATCACCGGATCGAGCCGGAGGGAATCGCCCAGTATATACATATCGGGGTCGAGCCGCAGCTGCCAGCGGCTGTCCTGCATATCCCGGGGCACGATTACTTGAAACTCCAGGTCCACGCGCCCCCGGCGCTCGGCAACATTGCGGAACCTCGCGGTGACAACCGCCGCGTCCAGCCGCTCGGTGGCCACCATTTCACCGTCTTCGTCGCGGATTGCGTTCATTATCAGCATCTCGTGGCCTTCGAAATCCACGATCTGCAAGGTGTCCCGCGTTTTTCGGGGAATCTTGATTTCGCGCAGCGTCTTCTGCGAATCGGAAGGCAAGGCGAGCCTGGCCTGCATTTCCACCAATCTGATTTGCTCGATTTTCTTGTGTGTGCCGCAGGCGGCTGCGGCAAGTATCAGGATGCCGCACAGTCCTATGAATCTTGAACTTTTCATAATGCAAAGTTGCCTTCCGGCAGCCTTGATTCCAAGAAACCGAAAAAATCATATGGACGATTTTACGATTTTTATAGTTTCGCCTCTTTCCTTAAAAAATGGTGTATATGTTTTTTTAATATGTAATAATATTTTAAACAAGGGGACAAAAAAAACCAGCCGGGGAAGGCTGGTTTTAAAAATACAGGAGCGACAAATTACTTCGTGATGACCCTTGCCATCTCGAGGACCTTGTTGCTGTAACCCCACTCGTTGTCGTACCAGGCGCAGACCTTCACGAAGGTAGGATCGAGCTGGATACCGGCCTTCTCATCGAAGATGGAGGTGTGAGGATCGTTGCGGAAATCGGTGGCGACGACGGCGTCGGAGGTGTAACCGAGGACACCCTTGAGCTCACCCTCGGAAGCGGCCTTCATAGCGGCGCAGATTTCCTCGTAGGAAGCGGGCTTTGCGAGCTCGACGGTCAGGTCGACGAAGCTGACGTCGGAAGTAGGGACGCGGAGGCTCATACCGGTCAGTTTGCCGTTGAGCTCAGGGAGAACCTTACCGACAGCCTTTGCAGCACCGGTGCTGGAAGGAATGATGTTCTCGAGGATGCCACGACCACCTCTCCAGTCCTTCTTCGAAGGGCCGTCAACGGTCTTCTGGGTAGCGGTTGCAGCGTGAACTGTGGTCATAAGGCCGCGGACGACGCCGAACTTGTCATTGAGGACCTTGGTGATAGGAGCGAGGCAGTTGGTGGTGCAGGAAGCGTTGGAGATGATGTCCTGGCCTGCGTATGTCTCGTGGTTCACACCATAGACGAACATAGGGGTAGCGTCCTTGGAAGGGGCGGACATAATGACTTTCTTGGCGCCGGCTTCGATGTGCTTGCGAGCCTTGTCGTCGGTGAGGAAGAGACCGGTGGATTCAACCACGACCTCAGCTCCGACCTCGTCCCACTTGAGGTTGGCGGGATCCATCTCGGCGGAGAGGCGGATCTTCTTGCCGTTCACTATGAGGGTGCTGCCCTCGACTGCGACTTCACCGCGGAAAGGACCGTGGACGGAATCGAACTTAAGCATGTAAGCGAGATAATCGGGATCGAGAAGGTCATTGATACCTACAACTTCGATCTCACCAGGGAAATTCTCAACAGCAGCGCGGAAAACCATACGGCCGATGCGGCCGAATCCGTTAATACCAAGTTTTACCATTTTTTGTGTTATAAAAGTTAAACAATAATAATTCCTTAAAAGGCGGCGCAAATTTATCAATTTTTTGCGTAATTTCAATTATATTTGCAGAAAAAAGATGAGGATTCTGATAACAAACGACGACGGGTACTCATCCAAGGGCATCCAAGCCCTTGTCAATGTGGCCCGCGCGTTCGGCGACATAACTGTAATTGCCCCAAAATCAGTGCAGAGCGGAATGTCTATGGCCGTGACTATGGGGTATAAGCCCATTGCAGCCCGCAAGATAAAGAGCCTTCCCGGGGAGGAGTGGTGGTATCTGGACGGCACGCCTGCAAGCTGCGTAAAGTTCGGCATCGACAATGTTTTCTATCCCGAGAAGCCCGACCTGGTGCTGAGCGGGGTGAACCACGGCAGCAATGCCGCCACGGCCGCCGTCTATTCCGGCACGGTGGGCGCTGCTATGGAAGGCGCCCTCAACGGAGTGCAGTCCATTGCCGTGAGCCTCGACTGTTTCTCCTCGGACGCTGATTTTTCGGCGATTGAGACCTTGCTGCCCGGCATACTGAAGAAGTTGCTGGGCTCTTTCAGCAGCCGCTACGGCACAATTTACAACATCAATTTCCCGGACCTCCCGGCTTCCCAGATAGTGGGCATCCGCCCCACCCGTATGGGTATGGCTCATTGGGAGCACGAGTATCTCCCTTACGGTCCGGAATTCCTTTATGAGCGTGGCCACGTGCCCTCCAGGGCCGATGTCGAGTATGTGGAAAACAAGCACCCGGACGATGAGCTTGTAGTGATGGCGGGCGATTTCGTGGACAATGGAAACAACCTGCCTGACGCAGACCACCTGCTGATGGACCAGGGCTATATTGTCATCACGCCCCTGAACCTTGACCATACTGACACAGCGGAACTGAAGCGCCTATGCGATATTATCTGATAGCGGGGGAGGCATCCGGCGACCTTCACGGCAGCAATCTCATCAAGGGCTTGCTTGCCGAGGATTCGGATGCCCGCATACGCTATTGGGGCGGCGGCCTTATGCAGGAAGCCTGCGGAGAGCCGCCGGTGGTGCATTACAAAGACGGCGCGGTGATGGGCATTACGGACGTGCTTCGCAAGGGCCCTCAGCTGCTCGGCAACCTGCGGCGCTGCAAGGAGGATATCGCCGGCTTCCGCCCTGACGTGGTTATACTTATCGACTATCCGGGTTTCAACCTCAAGATAGCCCGTTACTGCCACGACTCCGGCATCCGGGTGTTTTATTATATAGCGCCCAAGACCTGGGCGTCAAGGCCGTCCCGCAACAAGCATCTCAAGGAGTGGGTGGACCGCCTCTTCATCATTTTCCCTTTCGAGGTGCCTTACTTCACGGCGCAGGGCCTTCCGTTTACATACAGGGGCAATCCGCTTCTGGATGCGGTGGATGGCCACGAATACCGCCGTCCCTGCGAAGGCCGCTATCTTGCGGTGCTTCCGGGCTCGAGGAAAGGGGAGATATCCCGTATGATGCCCGTATGTATGCAGGTCGCCGACTCGCTGGGAATGAAGGTCCTGATTGCCGGCGCTCCTTCCCGCAGCCGCGAGGATTATAGTCCCTACATCGGCGGACGGCAAAATGTGGAGGTGCTTTTCGACAGGACCTACGATATACTTAAGTATGCCGATGCGGCTGTCATCAATTCCGGCACCGCTTCGCTGGAGGCGGCCCTGATAGGTACGCCCCAGGTAGTGGGCTGGAGCACGAGCCGGCTGACATTCTTAGTCGCAGAGTACATTCTCAAGGTGCGAAAGCGCGTGAGATTCATCTCTTTGGGCAACCTCTGCATAGGACGTCAGGCATTCAGGGAGCTGGTGCAGGATGAATTCACCCCTGCGGCACTCGAGGCAGAGGTCAGGCGCCTGCTGGATGATGCCGGCTACAGGGAGAAAATGCTCTCCGACTACGCCGAAATACGTGAATCCCTTGGCGGAAGCGGGGCTTCGCGGGCCGTAGCCCGCGCAATGATAGACGAAATAAAATCAACGATATGAAGAAACTGATCATCTATGCCGCAGCGCTCCTTTCGCTGTGCAGCTGCTCGATTCTTTCGGGCATCAACTGGAATTCCGAAGGCCTCGCCAGCGCGGCGGGGAAGGCGATTACAGCCGCAAACATCTCTGACGAGCAGATAGTGGCGCTGAGCCGCCAGACTATCCTCCAGCTCGACCAGCAGAACGTCATCGACAACGGCGCCTATGCCAAGCGTCTCGGGAGGGTGCTCTCCGGACTGACTGACCTGGACGGCCTGCCGCTGAACTTCAAGGTGTACCGCACCAACGAGGTCAATGCATTCGCGTGCGGCGACGGCTCCATCCGTGTTTATTCCGGCCTTATGGACGTGATGGACGACGAAGAGCTGACCGCCATTATCGGCCACGAGCTCGGCCACGTGCGTCATCAGGACACCAAAAGGGCTATGAAGAGCGCCTATCTGGCTTCCGCCGCCCGTGACGTGGTGGCCTCCGCAGGCACATACGGCGCTATGGCTTCATACCTCCTCGGAGACCTCGGCGAAGCCCTCTGCGGCGCGCAGTTCTCTCAGGCCCAGGAGTACAAGGCTGACGAGCACGGATGCGAATTCGCAATCCAGCGGGGGAAGAGCCCCTACAGTATGTACAATGCCCTGCAAAAGCTTCTGACACTTTCGCAGGACACCAACAGTTCGATTATCGCTCATATGTTCGCCGATCATCCGAAGACGGAGAAGCGGGCGGAGAAGATGAAGAAGATGGCCGAGGAATACGAGGCTAAATCTTCGCGATAGCGTAAATCAGGTTCTTCAGCACATAACCCGTCATAACTGTCAGCACTCCGGCTGACCAGTCCAGACGAAGCAGAATACACAGGAGGGTGGCGGCAATCACCAGGATTGCAAAAGCCATCCTCTTGTTTTTAAGTATCTTGGGGTCGTCCTTGTGGAACTTGAACGAGAACATCGGAATCTCGCTGAGCATAAGCGCCGCAAGGCAGACGGAAAGGACGGGAAGGAACACGGGGCCGGCACACCAGGTGGCAAGGAAACTGCCGGGCGCCACGGCCACGAAATAACACAGTGAGCCGGCAATCAATGCGGAGGCGGGCGTAGGAAGTCCGAGGAACCCGGCACTCTGGCGGGTATCCACATTGAATTTCGCAAGCCTCAGGGCGCTGGCGAGGCTCAAAGCCACCAGCGGCACCCAGGCTGTCCAGCTCTCGCCGAACATACAGTTACGCGAAAGCGTATAGAGCATCACGCCGGGCAGCACTCCGAAAGAGACCAGGTCAGAGAGGGAATCGAGCTCCTTGCCCAGGTCGGAATACGCCCCGAGAAGGCGCGCTGCAAAACCGTCCAGAAAATCCGCGGCACCCGCGGCGAGCATAAGGATAAAGGCGATGTCGAGCCGCCCTTTGAAAGCAAACACAACCCCGATGACTCCGAAGCAGAGATTCATCGAGGTTATGCAGTCGGGAATGTATTTTTTCATCCGTAGATTATTTGATGCCGAGCTTGGCCTTGATATCCTTGGGGATAGCGTCTTTGTGGACCATAATGTCGAGGGTCTGCCCCTTCACGAAAGACTCGGTCGCGTACCAGATGCCCTTGTGCTTGCCGGTCTCGCCCCAGGAGTTCTTTACCATATAGTATTTCTTGCCGTCCTGGTCCTTGGCGATGCCGTAGATGTGCATACCGTGGTCATCGGTCATAGTCTTGTTGTCGAAGTCTATCTGGCGGCTCTCCTGGGTGGGTTCGATTTCCTTGACCTGGATGGGGGCGGGCTTGCCTTCTTCCTTGCCGACCCAATGCTCCTGGTCGGAACCGGTGGTCACGGCGGCCTTGGTGTCGAAGTTGATGGCGATACCGTTGCGGGTGAATCCGACGGTGCTCACGTCTGCGCCCCAGGCGGCGGTGTAGCCGTTGTTGATGGCGTTGTCAAGCACGGTCATCAGCTCGTCGATAGGGAGGTTCCAGGACATATCGCCGCGCCAGTTGTCGCACACCTCCACGGCGAACTTGGTGTAGAACGGGTGGTGCGTGAAACTCGTCAGGGAGACGTAGTCCGCGGGGTTGATCTTGAGGGCGTCGCGGTAGGACTTGGGGGTGTATTCCTTTCCGTCCACGGTGAAGGTCTCGGGGCACTTGCCAAGATATTCGTCGATGACGGCCTTGTATGCGCGCCTCCAGGCGGTGCTGAGGGTCCTGTTGGGATTCTTCACTATAGCCTCGACGAAAGACTTCAGCACGGCGTCAAGCTCGCCCTGCACGGGAAGCTCGGTGCCGTAGTTCATTCCGGTCATTGCGGCGTTGGGCACTATGCCGTGGTCGCGGATGACATCCAGCACGTCGTCAGCCTCGGAACCGGCTCCGAAGGTCAGGTTGCCGTCCAGCCGCACGTACTTGATACCTCTTTCATAATAGGAGTTGCTGACCACGAAGAACTCGGAGAAATCGGGGTACTTAAGGGTGTCGGTGATTTTGCCGAGACGGATGGCTTCGGACTCAAAAAATGAAATCGCGGAATAAGCCCAGCAGGTGCCGCTGCGGTTCTGGTTCTTGATAGAAGTAATGGGATTGGCTTTTACAGTAGTGAACTGATAGTCAGGCATCTTGGGAGTGGGCCTCGGCTGAGCCGACACGCTCACAGCGCTGATACCGAGCGCAAGGAAAATCAATAACTTCTTCATTTGAGTGCGTTCTAATGGCTACAAATATAAGGAAAAAAGGAAAAAAATCGCTACCTTGCCGAACTTTTTGACCAAACTACGCTTTATGACCAATAGACTCTGTTTATTTTTTCTTTCGGCCTCGCTTTTAGTGGCTTCCTGCGCGCCTGGTGAACAGGCAAAGGATATCCCGCAGATGACATTCAGCGCCTCCCGTGAAGACGGGGCCCTGTCCAAGACAAGCCTTGAAGGAGCCAGCGTGCTCTGGAGTTCCGAAGACAAGATTTCAGTATTCAGCTCTTCTGCTGCAGCGGGAGAGACCTATACCATACTTGAAGGCGGCGCCGGCAAGGCCGAGGCCAAGTTCTCCGGCAACTCCGTCGGGACCGCCCCCTGGTATGCCCTGTATCCTGCCGACGATGCCGCCTCTCTTTCGGATGGCGTGCTGACAGTTGGCCTGCCCGGCATCCAGAAGTATTCTCCAAACGGCTTTGCCGACGGCGTGAATCCTATGGTTGCCGCCAGCAGTACCGATAAGTTCACTTTCAAGAATTTGTGCGGCATCTTGTCGCTGCAGATAAGCGGCGAGGGCGTAAGCGTGGCGTCAATCACCTTGACCAGTACCGCCGGCGAGGCGCTCTGGGGCAAGGGCAGCGTCGATATGAACTGGAAAGATGCTCCGGCGCTGGTGATGGAAAAGAATGAAAGCTGCAGCTCGCTCGTGCTTGATTGCGGAGAAGGCGTGGCTCTCGGTGCCGGTCCTGCCGTGTTCAACTTTGTCGTGCCCGTCGGGACTCTCGCCGGCGGAATCAGCGTAAAGGTCTGCGACACAGCAGGAAACGAAATGATCAAGAGCAGCGGGAATAAGGGGCTTGTCAGCGAAAGGGCCGTAGTCAAGAGACTGGCTCCCATACAGTTCGTGCCCACCGGCTCCGCATTCCTGTCGGAGACTGTCTTCGGCGTGTACGACCTCGGCAGCGGTACTCCCGTTGCCGTCAAGTCTTATGTGAAGGGAGACGATCAGTATGCCTTGCACGCTCTCAGCGCTCAGAAATACAGCTTCCGTTTCCAGAATCCGGACCAGGCTTTCGCCTTGTTCGTGGAGTATCCCGCCGGACTCGAAGTCGGCAGCGAATGCCAGCTGACCATCTCCTCAATAGGGGAGACCGGCGTTGACGACTGCACGGTAAAGGCCACTCTCGTGAAACGCGAAGGTACGACCGACTGGTTCCAGGACTTTGAGAATCAGAGGGGTTATATTGTTTTTGAAACCACGGTACAATGAAAAAGATAATAACTGCACTCGCTCTGTCGGCACTTGCCGCATCATTCTGCCAGGCGGCACCCGTGGGGCGCAGCAAGGCGGCTGCCAAGGCTGCCGAATTCCTTGGTATAGAACAGTCCCGGGCCCGTCAGGTCTTAAGCGGCAGAAACGCCATCAACGCCGCTTCACAGGGCTCCCCGGCATATTATATTTTCAACCGCGACGGTGGCGGCTATGTCATTGTTTCAGGCGAAGACTGCCTTATACCCGTGCTCGGCTATTCCGAAAGCGGACATATCGATGCGGACCGCATTCCCGCCAATATGCAGTTCTGGCTGGACAGGGTTGGGAAGACCGCAGCCTTTTTCAGCAAGCATTCCCTGCCCGTGCGCGAGGATATAGCTGAAATGTGGAAGTCATCGGCCGCCCCGGGTGAAGCAGGCGGAAAGCTTCTGGAACTTCCCTCCTGGTCCCAGGAGAATCCGTACAACTGGTACTGCCCGTATCTCTCCAAATACGAAGAAGGCAGGGCCGTGACCGGCTGCGTCGCCACGGCCTGTGCGATGGTGATGCGCTACTATCAGTGGCCTCCCTGCGGCACCGGCGTCCTTCCCGACTACGATATGCGTTTCTGGCCGGATGCCGAGAGCGACAACTACATAACCATCAAGATACACGGCCACGAGCTCGGCCACGAGTACAAGTGGAACATTATGCCGATGGAGGACATTTATTCCGAGACAGTCAGCACTCCTTCCGAAGCTCACAAGCAGGTGGCCTGGCTGATGTACGATCTGGGCATTATGCTGAAGGCGACCTACAGCTACGATGGCACCGGAGCCTACACTGAAGACATTCCGGGCCGCATCAGCAAGTATATGTACTACAAGAACACCTCGAAAATAATATATAAAAACAACTACAGCACTTCCGAGTGGCTTTCCGCAGTGAAGAAGGAGATAGACGAAGACCGTCCCGTAATCTACGGCGGCACATCCGGCGACGGAGGCCATCAGTTCCTGGTCTGCGGATACGATTCGGATGACAAGCTTTATGTCAACTGGGGCTGGGGAGGCGCCTGCAACGGCTATTTCAACGTCGATAACTTCGCTCCCTATGCCGATCAAGACCTGAGCTATCTGCTGGAGTATGGATATACGCAGGCTGAAATAGATGAGCTCAAGGCCGATAAATTCGATACCGACATCGATGCCCTCATCGGTCTCGAACCCGACCGCAGCACCACTCCCGCTCCTGTCCAGATGGATGAGCCGGCGCAGTATTCTCCCCAGGCTTCGGATTATCCGTCCGACAGCGTGAGCGGCTCCGACCTGTATCTCAAGGCCGGCACCCACAAGGGCCATCCTTACTACGGAATCACACGCAACGACGGCACCGTGTCCCGTATCTCGAAAGGGGACACCTTCCTTCTTAACGCAGGCCTCATCCAAAATCCCACGACCAAAAAATACACCGGCTACTTCCGTTTTGACCAGGTGGATTTCTCCGGCAAATACATAGGGACTCTCGGCTCGAGGTCATCGAGCGCCTATGTCGATAAAAAAGCCTACTATTACGTGTACGACATCTCCTGCACGGCAAGGGATGAAGTGCGGCTTGGAGACAAGGTCCAGCTCTACACCAGCAAGAGCCAGAACGGCGACTATCAGCTGGTCGGCTGGGAGGAAGGCTGGGAAACCGTGGGCGAAATGCCTATGATTCCCCTTCCCATCCACGGCGGCGGGACCGAGGTCCTCAATGCCGGCGGAATCGTGTCCGGAGTCAGTGAGGTGGCAGGTACTCCCGGAATGCTTCGCGTGGAGTACAAGGACGGCACAGTAGAATTACTGGTCCAGGAGTAATCAGGCCAGGGATTTGATTTCGAGGGTGGATTCATCGATTCCGCCCTCTTTTATTTTGGCCTTGAGCGTCTCTGTAAGGGCATCACGGTCGGCGCCGGGAGCCACGAGCACCTCGGCGGTGAGTGCCGTCTCGGTGGTGCTCACGGGCCAGATGTGCAGGCGCTTGATTTCCTGCACGCCCTCCACTTTGAGCATAGAATCTTCAATCTTCGAAGGGTCGATGGCGTCAGGCACGGCATCGATGCTCATCTTGAAGCTTTCGACCAGCACGCCCCAGATGTTGGCGATGATGAATCCGGAGATAATCAGGCTCACGATGGGGTCGAGCTGCACGAATCCCGTCCACTTGATGACGAAGCCTGCAATCACGACTCCGATGGAGAGAAGGCAGTCGGTAAGCATATGCAGGAAGGCGCCGCGGGTGTTGACGTCGTGCTTGCGCTTGAAGGAGAGCAGGGCGACTGAAAGGCCGTTGACTATGATTCCCACTCCCGCTGTCAGGCTGATTATGTCGCCGTCGGGGGTAAGGGAGGCAGGATCCAGCAGCTTCTCGATGCTCTCGTAAAGTATGCTGCCCGCCACGATGACGACGAAGACGGCGTTGACCAAGGCGATGATGACCGTGAGCTTGCGGTAGCCGAAGGTGAACTTCTTGCCGGGACGGCTGGTGGAGAGGATGAAGGCCATAAGGGTAAGCCCGAGAGACAGTACGTCAATCAGTTTGTGGCCAGCGTCGGATACCAGCGACAGGGAGTCGGACCTGAAGCCCATCCAGGCCTCGAAAGCCACGAAGAGGGCATTGAGTATAATTGCGCCGATGTATATTTTCTTGAGATCTGCAGTGATGGTTTCACCGTGATGGTGGTGGTGATGATGGTTGTGTTCCATAAGTAAATCGTATCAAGGTGTGCAAAGATATGGATTTTTTGTATTTTTGTAAATTAAAATGAAAAATATGCGCAGATTCTTTTGTGCCTTGCTTCCCATATTGCTCTTTGCAGCCTCTTGCTCGCGGCCCCAAAGCCATTCGCGGGACACCATACCCTATGTCAAGGCAATAGCCGGAGATGAAACGTCGCCCCAGTTCCTCAGCCTGGCTTCGTTCGCGAAGGTGCCTTCTTCCGGAGACATCTACATCATCGGCGGGGAGGAATCCTGTCAGCGGCTTGGAGAAGCGTTTGCCGGATGCGACGTGTTTGAAAACGCCCGCGGCAGGGACTGGAGCGACGGACTCAAGGATTTTGCAGGCGAGACCTTCTCGCTGATGTGCGACAAGGCATTTACCCCATATTCCGATTATGCCGCCGAGGAGGGGACGGAAGCCCTCAGGGAGGCCTGCGTGAGGCTTTCCCTTTCCGCCCTTTCTGACAAATGCAACGTAAGCATCTACGACCTCGAAGGCAATCAGGCCAAGACTCCCGCGAAGACCATAATCCTTTCCGACCCCTGGCTGCTGTGCTGCGGCAAGTTTGATGTTGACACCCTGTTCTCCTTGACCTCCTGCGCCGTGCCGGTGCTCTCACCCCAGGACCTGATGCTCAGCAGCATCTTCGCGGGGGACAAGAAGTATTTTACGGTGGGCGTGCTCTGTGATTCCAGTTATGTGGGTAAAGGCGTATATCCCAAGATTTTCGATTCGAAAGCCCGCGAGCACGGCATAGTCGGTGCGCACCTTTTCGAATCGGCCGTTGACAAGGAGGCCCCGAGCCTGCTTGGCGACTTCCTCGCACGTTACGCAGAGTCCGGCGCTTCCGCTCCTCTGGAGGCGCTTCTTGTGGACGACTGGAGCATTTCGGGCGGGCGCCTTGCCGAAGAACTCGCCGTAATTCGCGACTATACCAAGGAAGAATCGATGCTCTACGGCAAGTTGATTTCCCCGGACTTCGTGCTGCTGTCCTCGTCGGATATCACGATGCGCACCTGCTACGACCTGCTCCGGCGGACCAGCCTCTTCACCCATCGTATCATACAGCCACAGCTTAAACAATATACGGTTGCGCCGCATCTCCGTGGCATAGATGCTCCGTTCCTGACGATTCCATCCGAGAATGTTCAAAATTAGCATAGAAGCGGGAGAGATAGACAAGATGCCCCTTGGGTACTTTCCCGGTGAGATTATTGTTATAGACAAACCAGGGCTCGATTACGAGCGGGCGGTTTTCTACCTGCGGCGCCAGAAGGTGCTTGGGTTCGACACCGAAAGCCGTCCGGTCTTTTCTCCGGGCCAGCACAACAACGGCGTAGCTCTCCTGCAGCTCTCCGGCCCCAAAAAGGCTTACCTCTTCAGGGTGCAGACCCTGGGTATGCGCAGGAGCCTGTGCAATCTGCTGGCCAACAAGAAAATAGTCAAAGTCGGAGCCGCTTCCGGCGATGACGTGCACGGGCTTCAGAGGTTGCGCGGATTCGAGGCCGGCGGCTTTGTGGACCTGCAGAAAATAGCCTGGGAATGGGGAATTCGGGACAAGAGCGTGAAGAAGCTTGCGGCCAACATCCTCGGTTGCCGCATCTCCAAGGCCCAGCAACTGTCCAACTGGGAAGCCGCCGAGCTGAGCCCCTCGCAGTGCCGCTATGCTGCTACTGACGCCTGGGTGTGCAGGGAGATGTACCTGAAGCTTCTCGAGACAGAAAAGCATCCTCTCACCCCCGAGGAGATGCTTTCACCGCAGGACCGGCTTGCGCACGAGCAGAAAGAAGCGCGCAAGGAGGCCAATCTCCTGGAAGAGAAGAAGCGTATGGAAGAGGCCCGCTCCAGAAGAAAGAAACGCAGACGCAAGAAGAAATCCAATGATCAAACTGATACTGAAAAAAGGGAGGGATGAGTCTCTCCTGCGCTATCACCCCTGGGTGTTCTCCGGCGCGATAGCCCAGATCCAGGGCAACCCGAAAGAAGGCGACTTGGTGGCGGTCCACGATTGCGAGGGCCGTTACCTGGCCTGCGGACATTACCAGATAGGCTCCATAGCGGTGCGTGTGCTGAGTTTCACCGCAGACCCTCTTGCTCCGGATTTCTTGACCGTGTGCATTGCCCGTGCAAAGGCGGAAAGGGCTGCCATAGGCCTCCCGTCCGCGAGCACCAACTGTTTCCGCCTGGTCCACGGCGAGGGGGACGGATTGCCCGGCCTTATCATAGACTGGTACGACGGCGTGTGCGTGATGCAGGCCCACAGCGTGGGAATGTTCCGTGCGAGGAGCCGCATTGCCGAGGCCCTGAAGGAAGTCTTCGGGGACGAGCTCAAGGCGGTATATGACAAGAGCTCGGGGACCGCACCTTTCAAGGCCGGCCTGGATCTGATTGACGGCTACCTGTATAAGGCCCCCGGTTTTGACTCTTCCAGCCTCACCGTGCAGGAAAACGGCCACCGTTTTGAAGTCAATTGGGTGGAAGGGCAGAAAACCGGCTTCTTCCTCGACCAGAGGGACAACCGCTTCCTCGTGGGCAAGCTTGCCGCATCCCGCAAGGTGCTCAATCTTTTCTGCTATACAGGCGGCTTCAGCGTCTATGCCCTCGACGGCGGCGCCTCCCTGGTGGACAGCGTTGATTCTTCCGCAAGGGCTATGGCTCTCGTGGAAAAGAACGTGGCCCTGACGGGCAAAGCTGACAAGCACTGCGGCCTCTGCCAGGATGCGATTGAATACCTGGGCGCCGTGCCGGAAGGGAAGTACGATATGATTATCGTGGATCCGCCAGCATTCGCAAAGCACCGCGGCGTCCTGAAGAATGCCTTGCGCGCATACCAGAGGCTGAATGCCGCTGCAATATCGAAAGTGGCTCCCGGAGGGCTGGTGTTTACCTTCAGCTGCTCGCAGGTTGTGGACAAAATCGCTTTTGCCGAGCTCGTGTTCAGTGCTGCCGCCCAGACCGGACGCAGCGTGCGGATCATAGACAGGCTCTGCCAGGGCGGAGACCATCCTGTCAGCATCTATCACCCGGAAGGAGAGTATCTTAAGGGCTTGCTGCTGTACGTGGAATAGCCTTTAACCGGCTTCTATCAGTTCCAGCAGCTTGTCAATCGCCTCGGAATCAGGTACGTGGCGCAGCACCGGCTCGCCGCGGCGGTAAATGGACACGCGGCCTCCGCCTTCGCCCACATATCCCCAGTCGGCATCTGCCATCTCGCCCGGCCCGTTTACGATGCAGCCCATCACTGCTATGACCATACCTTTCAGGTGCGAGGTGCGGCGCTTGACCTCCTCGAAGGTGTCTTCCAGACGGTACATAGTGCGTCCGCATCCGGGGCAGGCGATATACTCGGGGCGGTAGAAACGCCTTCTGGCCGCCTGCATAATCTCATCCCGGAGATATTCTCCAAGTCCGGCGGATTCGGGAATCTCGTCGATTTCCCGGTCGAGGAGTCTGGGGCCCCATTCAATCGCCGCATCCAGCAGGGGATTGCGCTCGGCGATAGTCTCAGTGCTGAAGTATTTAGCGAGGTAAGCGGCCACAGGAATCTCTTTTTCAGGATCTTCGGTAAGCGATACCCTGATGGTGTCGCCTATGCCTTCCCGCAGCAGCGAGGCTATTCCCACGCAGGATTTTATGCGTCCGGCATCTCCGTTGCCGGCTTCCGTGACTCCGACGTGGAGGGGAAATACATTACCGCTCTCCTGCATCATCTTCACCAGCTCCCTGTAGGCCTGCACCATCACGACGGTATTGGAAGCCTTGAGGGACACCACGACATTGAAGAAATCCTCTTCCACGCACATATCGAGCCACTCCATAGCGGCCTTTGCCATCGCAAAAGGGGTATTGCCGTAAAGTTCCGTGATGTATTTTCCGAGCGAGCCGTGGTTGAGCCCGACCCTGACGGCGGTGCCGTGCTCCTTGCAGACGCGGAGGAATTCGGCGAATTTGCGCCGTGCCGTCTCGTGGTCCGGATGGAAGTTGCCTGGATTGATGCGCACCTTCTCCACTACCTTGGCACACTCGATTGCGGTATCGGAAGAGAAGTGTATGTCAGCGACAAGCGGTACCTTGCAGCCTTCCTCGCGGAGGCTCCTGTGGATTTCCTTCAGCGCGGGCACGTCCTGCAGCCCTGGCACGGTCAGTCGTATCATCTGCGCCCCGGCCGCCGCGAGCCTGCGGCATTGCGCGAGGCTTGCCTGCACGTCGGAAGTGTGCGTGTTGCACATTGTCTGCACCACTATGGGGGCGCCGCCGCCAATCAGCAGGTCGTCTCCGACCCGTACTTGCTTAGTTTTCAGACGTTCCATACACTATGTCTCTTGCCTGTTTCTTCAGTTGTTTGTTGGTCTTGCCGCTGCGCTTCGTGAGCTGGAAATAGACGCCCACTGTGGCCGAAATGTCGATCGGGTTCGCGTAGCGGTAGTAGTAGGTATTGTTGGGGTGGAAGGTTTCGTTGAAGTAGTCCGGCTCGTAGAGACTCTGCATACTCCAGCGGGCCAGCAGGTTAAGATGTATCTCGATGGGATCCAGCATAAATCCGATTCCCGCTCCTCCGACTATTCCGTAGTCGAAACGGTACTCGTAATCGTGGAATTTGTTGGTGTAATCCTGGTCCATCCATTCGCCGCTCCTCTCGACGGAAAGCCTGTAGCCCACGAAACCGCCGAGATTGATCAGGAACTTCATCGGGGCGCTGTCTATGTGCATCTGCATCATAGCCGGCATCTCGACGGTCGTGTAGGAGACATTGGTGGCGCCGTCAATGTAGCCTAGCGGGAAGCCGGTCTCGGGATTGTTCCGGAAAGTACAGCCGGAGTGGGAGTAGGAGAAGCCGGCGGTGATGCCGAAATAGGGGAGATAGCCGAACATCTTCTCGTAATGCGTGTACATCACCGAGAAATAGACGGGATTGAAACGGAAGTCGGTGCCCATCTTGTCCGGGTTGAAATACATAGTGGAGAAGGTCACTCCGTAATTTACGCCTATCAGCGAGTAGTCGTTGATCTGCCTGGCCGACTTCAGCACTACGGTGTCGAGGTATTCGGCGGTATACATAATCGAATCGTTCTGGGCCTTTCCCGGAAGGAAGGCGCAGAAGAGCAGAACGACCGGGAGTATCAGTTTCTTCATTGCGCGAATAGGGTTTTGACGTCGATTTCCTGCTCGATCTCGGAGCTTTGCGGGATTTCGATGTAGTCCTTGTCTTCGATGGAGAGGTAAAGCACGGCTTCGGGCTGCCTGTGCTCGAGAAGCGAGCCGGTATCCACAATGGAATTGCGGTTGCCGTCGTCCGTGAAGCGGATGGTGTAGCGGCCTTCCTTGAGGTAAGGGAACTCGAGCGTGCAGTCTTTGTCTATGATGTACGAACGCAGCACGTCCTTGCGTTTCTCGTCCAGCAGGTCCACTATGACCTTCCGGTCCACTCCTTTAAGCGTGGCCTTCAGCAGGCTGAGCTTTTCGTCAGTAGGCAGGCTCACCTTGACCTCGGTGCTGTCGGAGTAGAAACCGCCTATGTCGCGGAAGGCCTTGTAGGGGAGTTTGAGGGTGTATTCGTAGCCCGAAAGCATTTTCTCCTTCGGCCGGATAGTGTAGCGCCTGATGTTGGTCGAATCCCTCTCCACAGTGTACTCTCCGACGAATTCCTTCTGCTTGGGGTTGCGGTATTTGAATACGAGTGAGTCGAAGTTCTCATAGACAATAGGCTGCGCGAATTCCAGCTCGAAGCCATTCTGCTCCACGGTCTCCGGCTTTGCCTCAAGCTTGAGCACGCAGGTCGTGTCTTCGTGCTTGATGTCCTTGCGCTTCATCCTCTGGAGTACGCGGCGGCCTTCGGGCATAGTGAGCTTGACGTGCTCGAGGGAAGACTGCAGCACCCCGAGACTGTCGGTCTTGCGGTAGTTCACGAAAACGTGCAGCGTATCGGGGGCCGGCTTGCGGCTGTTGACCCAGATTTCGAGGCTGTCCTGCAGCACGTTGAACTGGGTAATCAGCTGGTCGGCCTTGTAGCCACGCACCCAGAGTGAATCTATCCACACGTAGGGGGCCATAAAGGTCACGTAGGCCGAACGGTCGGCGGTGCGCACCTTGTTGACCAGGAACTGTTTGGTGGGTCTTTCGCGGAAAAGCCTCATCTTGTAGTCCACCCGGCGAGCTTCGCACATCAGCGTGTCGGTCATATCGTACTTCAGCATTTCGGGCAGGGTGTCGTTGACCTGGACCTTGGGGCGTATGAGGGAATCCACGAAGCCCACGAGGTCGGTGTCAGGGTCGTAGATCTTGTTGTCGTTCTCGTCCTTGATCGCGTAGAGGCGGTAGGGCGTGTCGGCAAGGTAGGGGAGGCAGAAGTAACCCCAGTCGTCGGTCTTGACGGCGGCGTCGGGCCTGTGGAGGAAGACTGCCGAATCGGCGAGGTCCTTGTAGAGCAGGACCGTTGCGCCCTTGACGGGCCTCAGCGTGTTGCAGTCCTGTACGACGCCGGTTACGAGCAGCGAGTCAATGCCGGGCCCTGTGGAGAAGACATAAGTGTAGCCCGGAAACATATTGCCTTCGTTGTTGTCGGCAAGGGCGTCGGAGAAGTTGAGAGTGTAGGTGGTGTTGGAATCCAGCGGCTCCTCGAACTGCACGATCAGGAACTTGTCCTTGATCCGGGCCTTCGGTGCCTTTGCCTGGGGCGGGGACAGGAAAATGTTTTTCGGGTTCTTGATGGTCACGTACTCGTCGAAGCGGAACACCAGCTTGGTGTTCACCGGCACGTTGACGCTTCCCGGCAGGGGATTGATGCCGATGATGAGCGGCGGTATGGTGTCTTTGAGGCCTCCGGTCGGAGCCTGCGTGGTGTTGGCGCAGGAATGAACGAAGATCATCGGCAGGAAAATGGCCGCCGAGATTATTACTGGTATGAACTTCTTGAACCTTGTCATAAGTCGCTGATTTCGACGCTTTGTATGCCGTCGATTCGTTTGAGTGCGTTTTCTATTTCATTTGTAAGCCCGGGACGGTTGATGCCGTGAAGGACTATGCGTACAGGTATCTCCTCCATTTCGCGTGAGCCGGATTCCGACTTCTCGCGAAGTATTTCCTCGGCCTGGGCGAGCTGGTCGGGAGCATACTCCCTTATGAAGTCCATCAGCTTGCGCCGGGCGTTGCGGGTATGCAGGAAGCGCAGCCATTCCGGATTGGGACGGGCGTTGCGGGCAGTAAGGATTTCCACCTGGTCTCCGGCCTTGAGCTGGTGCGAAAGGGGGGAGAGCTTCATATTCACCTTGGCCGCAATGGCCCTGTTGCCCACGTTGGTATGGACCTGATAGGCGAAGTCGAGGGCCGTAGAGCCCTTGGGAATGCTGCACTGGTCCCCCTTGGGGGTGAATACCACTATCTCGTTGGTCACGATGTCGTCCTGGATGATGTCCAGCAGCTCGAGCGAGTCGATGTCGTTGCTGCTGAGGATATCCTGGACCTTGGCCAGCCAGCGGTCCACCTGGCTGTCGCTCTCGGAGAGGTAGCCGTCGTTCTTGTATGTCCAGTGCGCCGCAATACCTTTCTCCGCTATGTCATCCATACGGCGGGAGCGTATCTGCACTTCCACCCAGATGCCGGCCTTGCTCATCAGCGTGCAGTGCAGGGCCTCGTAGCCGTTGGACTTGGGCTGGCGTATCCAGTCGCGCATACGGCTGGGCTTGTCCCTGTACAGCTGGCCCACGATACTGTAGATGATATACGCCTGCTCACGCTCTGCCGCCGGGTCGTCAGTAAGCGGGTCGAAGATGATGCGTACGGCATACAGGTCGTAAATCTGCTCGAAGGGCACGTGCTTGTTGCGCATCTTGTACCATATTGAATACGGGGTCTTTATGCGCTTCTTGATGCTGAAGGTATAGCCTTTATCTTCCAGGGCTTTGCTTATGGGGGCGATGAATTCGTCCATATCCCTGGTCCTCTGCGCCACGTCTTTGTCGATGCGGCTTTCTATGTCGGAATACTCCGAAGGGTGCGTGTAGCGCAGCCAGATGTTTTCCAGCTCGGACTTGATGCTGTAGAGTCCGAGACGGTGCGCCAGCGGGATGAAGATGAACATCGTCTCGCCCAGCAGCCTTTCCCTGTCGCTCTCGGTCTTGTCGTCAAGGTTGCGGCAGTTCTGCAGCTGGTCGGCGAGTTTTATCAGCACCACGCGCACGTCGTCTCCCATTGTCAGGAGCACTCTCTTGAAGTTCTCCGCCTGCTCGCTTTCCGATGCGGCTGCAGGGCTGGTGCGGAGTATCTTTTCGAGATTCACAAGGCCTTCCACAAGCCGCGCTATCTTGTCGTCGAACAGGGTGCGGATGTTATCGACCGTATATTGCGTATTGCCGGGTACGTCGTGCAGGAGGGCGGCGCAGATTGAGTGGTATCCCAGACCGACCTTCGACACTACGATTTCCGCGACTGCCAGCGGATGAAGAATATAAGGCTCTCCCGAATGCAGACGCACCCCTCTGTGGCCCTCGCAGGCGAGCTCGAAGGCTTTTTTTATCAGCGCGATCTGCTCCTCTCCGCGGCACCTCCCGCGGGCAAGGGTCAGCAGTCTCTCAAAACTTGAACGGACCGCAAGGTTGTCTTTTTCAGTGAACGCGCCGGATGTCATTTCTTTCCGACCTCCTCCTGAAGGCCATAATTCTTAATGTTCTGGAAACTATAAGTAAGCTCGGCCCCGTAAATGATTATCTGCCAGCTGAAATTCAGCCAGATAAGGAACAGGGGAATGGCTGCGAGCACTCCGTACACCGTGTTGAGACGGGCCACGAAGACCTGCGTCTCGAGGTACAGATACTGGAAAATCACGAAGACGGCGCCGCCTATCGCCGCTGCGCGTATCGCGTTGCGATACTTGACTTCGGTGGCGGGTATGAACTTGTACATCGCGCTTAAGGTCAAGGTCGCGATTACGTAGAATCCCAGGTAGCCCAGGAGCTTGGGCAGGAAGCGGAGCTCCGAAAGGTCCAGGCCGAGGAACTTCGAAAAGTTGGAGTAGTAGGCGATACCGGCGCTGAAGATGATGGCGATGAAAGGCGTCAGCAGCAGCACGAGGAAGTAGAATCCGAAACGCTTGTACAACTTGCGGGGAATCTTGCGTATGCCCCACACGTTGTTGAACACCCTTTCGACCTGGAACATCATCCAGAGTATGGTCCATAGGAACATCAGCGCGGAAATCACTCCCACGCCGCCGCTCTTGGCGCTGTCGATTATGTTGACTGCCTTTTCCTTGATCATCATAAGCAGGTCTGGATCCACATCCTGCGCAATGGCCATCAGGATAGTGTCCACGAAGTCGTTCAGGCCCAGACCGCCGGTGACGGCGAAGATGAAAGCGGTAAGCGGGATGAGGGCGAGGGTCATAAAGTAGCTGAGCGCAACGCACTGGAAACCCATACGGTTCTCGGCGAAGGTGTCGATGGTGATGCGTATCAGCTTCACAAAATTGACGAGACGGGCGTAGCCTTTCGAGACCAGCGATACTTTCTCGGTGTCGATGGACCAGATACGGTCGGTGAAGAGGTTGCTGAGTCTGCTCATCTTCTCAGAAAAGTGTCAGTTCTTCATCCCGGCCCGCTACGGGGGCGCCGCCGGGCAGCATTGCCATAAACTCGGCCTCGCTCTTGACCGGAATGCCGAGGGTCTCGCATTTGCGCAGTTTCTCCGGGCCCGGCTTGGTGCCAGCAAGCAGGAACGAGGTGCTGCCGCTGACCGAAGAGGAGCAGCGCCCGCCGTGGCTGAGTATCAGCTCCTTCATAGCGTCGCGGCTGATTCTGAAGTTGCCGGAGATGACTATGCTCAGCCCCTCGAGAGCCTCGGAGGCAGCGGCACCCGAGACGGTCTCGAAGCGCAGCCCGAAAGCCTTAAGGCGCTCTATTTCACGAAGATGGACGGGGTTATGCATATAGTCGTACACGCTTCCGGCTATGACCTCTCCCACTTCGGCGACCTCCAGCAGTGCATCCTTGGACGCGGCCTCTATGGCGTCGATGCTTCCGAAATGGCGGGCTATGTCGCGTGCCGTGCTTTCTCCTACAAAACGGATGCCCAGCGCGAAGAGCACTCTTTCAAACGGGACTTCGCGGGTGGCGGCAAGGCTGTCAAGGAATTTCTGGGCCGACCTTTCCTGCCAGCCCTCAAGGCTCGTGAGCTGGTATTTGTTGATTTCGTACAGGTCGGCGGGGGTGCGGACACCGAGCGTTTCGTAGAATTGCTCCACGGCGGCTTCTCCGGCCAGCACGTTCATAGCCTTGCGTCCGAGGAAATGCAGGATGCGGCCCTTGGTCTGGGTCGGGCAGCCGTCCTGGTTGGGGCAGAACCACTTGGCTTCGCCTTCCGCCCGCACCAGCGGAGTGCCGCAGTCGGGGCAGAATTCGGGGAAAGCCGGCTTCCCGGCCCCGGAAGGGCGCAGGGCGAGGTTGACGCCCGTGATTTTCGGAATGATTTCGCCGCCTTTCTCCACGTACACGGAGTCTCCGACCCTTATGTCGAGGGCGTCGATCTGGTCCTGGTTCACGAGCGTGGCGCGCTTTACGACGGTGCCTCCGAGCTGCACGGGAGCGAGGTTGGCGACCGGAGTCACCGCGCCCGTCCTGCCGACCTGGTAGTCAATGCTCAGCAGCGGCGTGCAGGCCTGCTCGGCCTTGAATTTGTATGCTACTGCCCAGCGGGGAGACTTTGCCGTGTAGCCGAGAGCTCTTTGGGCGGACAGTTCGTTAATCTTGATTACACAGCCGTCGGTCGCGTACGGAAGGTCGCGGCGGGCTTTGTCCCAATGGTCGATGAATGCCTTTATTTCGTCTATTCCGCTGCACAGGCGGCGGTCTTCGGATACGGGAAGGCCCCAGGATGCGGCTTTACGCAGCGCCTCGTCGTGCGTCTCGAAGGGCACGCTTTGCGCCGGGATGTGGTACAGGGTGCACCACAGGCCGCGCCTGCCGACTTCATCCGGATCTGAGAGCTTAAGGGAACCGGAGGCGGCGTTGCGGGGGTTGGCAAATGGCGGCTCGCCTTCATCTTCGCGCTCCTTGTTGAGCGCTTCGAAAGATGAATAGGGCATCAGCACTTCGCCGCGGATCTCGAATTCTTCCGGGAAGTCGCCTTTGAGCGTCTTCGGGATGTTGGAGATGCGCAGCGCGTTGCGGGTCACGTCGTCTCCCTGCAGTCCGTCGCCGCGGGTCAGGGCCTGCACGAGATGTCCGCCCTTGTAAGTCAGGCAGATGGCCGTGCCGTCGAACTTCAGTTCGCAGCAATATGAAAAGCCGCTTCCCAGGCTGCCCTGGGCGCGGGCGGCAAATTCTTCTATCTCGCTGATGCTGTATGTGTTGCTGAGTGAGAGCATCGGGTAGCGGTGCGGCCGCTTGACGAATTCGGAAGCGGTCCGAGGCTCGGCGTTCTCACCCCACGGGGCGTCCAGGTCGGAGCCGACGTGCTGGGTGGGGGAGTCGGGGCTGCGGAACTCCGGGAAACGTTCTTCGAGATCCTCGAGCTCGTGCATAAGGAAGTCATATTCCTGGTCGCTCATCGTGGGCGCATTGTCCACGTAATACTTACGGCTGTTTTCCTCGAGGAGAGCACGAAGCTGCTCAATTCTGGCTTTGACTTCAGTTTTGTCCATAGCTTACAAATATAAGCATTTTCCTGATTTTTCCCTATATTTATATGTATGAGAAATGTGCTGTTTTTCAGGTTGATGGTGTTTCAAGATAAATTATTACATTTGCAGAATTATTTTAATAACCAAACCTAATAATAATGTCAAACTATTTTTACCAGATGCTCCCCAAGGAAGAGTTCGAAAGGATTCCCTATCTTCCTACAATGAGCGAATTCACTGACTGGTTCACCAAGGAATATGCGGACAGCCCCGCACTCTCCGACCAGGTCAACACAATCACTTACAAAGAACTTGGAGACAGAATCGCACGCAGGCGCGCTTTCATCGAGGGTCTCGGCCTTCCGAAGGGCAGCCACATCGCTATTTTCGACCGCAACAGCCAGGATGCCATCGAACTTTTCCTGGCCGTGACGTCTGCCGGATACGTGGCAATGAATTTCCCTCCCACCCTCGTAGAGCCTGCAGTCATAGGCTCCTGCGCAAAGTTCGACATCGCAGCAATGTTCGTGCGTGATGAGTTCAAACCCCTCACCGAAAAGCTCCAGGGAGTCAAGGTGCTTCCTGCTTCAAGCATTGCAGAGCAGGGCGTTCCTTCCGCTAAGATAGATCCCGATTCTCCTGCCGCCATTTTCTTCACCGGCGGTACTACCGGTATGCCCAAGGGTGCCGTGCTGAGCCACAGGGCCCTTATGCGCGGCAACTACAACGCCATCTTCAAGCCCGGCAAGGTCATCGGCGTGCACCGCTACATCGCCATCCTGCCTCTGAGCCACGTCTTCGGTCTCATCGCAGGCACTATGGGATGCTTCTACACCGGCAACCTCATCTTCACTTGCGAAGATATGAAGGCCACCATCGGCAAGCTGCCCGTGCTCAAACCCACATTGCTGGTCATCGTGCCCGGTATCTGCGACATCCTTTCAGGACTCGTGAAGATGTACGGCCCTCAGTTCCTGGGCGGCAACCTGCGCCTCATCATCTCCGGCGCTGCCAACGTGCCTCCCCGCCTTGTGAGCATATTCACCAAGCTCGGAGTGGAGTTCTGCTTCGGCTACGGCCTGACCGAGACCGCCAACCTGACCTCCGCCAACGCCGACGCCGTGACTCATCCTACTTCCATCGGCAAAATCTATCCCGGCCAGGAGACCAAGGTCGTGGACGGCGAGCTCTGGATCAAGGGCGACAACGTATTCTCAGGCTACTACAAGGATCCCGAGAAGACCGCCGAGGCTTTCTCCGAGGACGGATGGTTCCGTACCGGCGACCTGGTGCGCTTCGACGAAGACGGCTTCCTGTACATCACGGGCCGCATCAAGAACCTGATTATCCTTTCCAATGGCGAGAATGTGAGCCCAGAGAGCCTCGAGGAGCCTTTCTATGCCGATCCTTGCGTGCGTGACGCGATGGTCAAGGAGGATGATCTCAACGGTCAGAACGTCATTGCAGTGGAGATTCTTCCGTTTATGCCGGCATTCGACGGCAAGAGCTGGGAAGAGGTTACCGCATATATGAATGCACTGGTGGACAAGATCAACGGCACTCTGCCCTCCACCCACCAGATCCGTAAAGTGACTGTACGCACCGAAGATTTCAAGCGCACGGGCAGTATGAAGGTGTCGAGAGTATGAGCAGGGAAGAAGTTTTCGAAGGCCTCAAGGAGGTCATCTCGGTGATTCGCCCGAATACGGACCTTACCGGTGTGGATTTCAACACGGAACTCGTGCGCGAGCTGGGCATCGACTCCCTGTCGATGATGCTGCTCTCGCTTGCAGTTGAAGAGAAGTTCAATATGCGTTTCCCGGTGGGGGAGGCTGCTCCCACCACTGTCGGGGAAGTCTGCGACTCCGTGCTCCGCGCATTGAAATAATGCGTCGGTCAGCAGTAAACGAATCAGCCCGTCGGGATTCCGGCGGGCTGCTTTATTTCGGGACCTGGGATTACCAGTTCAGGATTTTCTTGAAATCGTAGGCCTCAGGGTCGGCCACATACTTCTTCGCAGCCTCATAATCGGCGGGAGTAATGTAGTGGCAGATATGGTTGTAGTAGTTCTGGGCGATGCCTCCGGCAATCTCGACGCGGCGGGGAGGAATCTTGCCTTCCTCGTTCTGCAGGTCGTGCAGATACAGGGGAGATGGATTGCCGAATGCGTCCACATAGACCATACAGCCGGTCTCACCCTTACGGAAGAGCTCGTACACGCCCATCGCAAGCTCGGAGCAATAGCTCAGGTCATATGCGATAGGATCCTGGCAGCGCACGTCGTAACCGATCTCCACGGGACGGGTCTTAACCTTCATACCGACTTTCTTGAACTCCTTTTCGAGCAGTTCGTTGAAGAGGACGGCCTTGCTGATCTTGCCAAGCTCGGGGTGGCCGTGCTCGTCGTAGGTCATATGCACGCCAGCGGCCTTGATGTCTTCGGCTGCGAGATCGTGGAACACGCCTTCAGCCACGACCACGGTACCGTAATCTATGCCGAGAATCTTGCGCTTGATAATGGCGGAAAGGGTCAGCTTGATGATTTTGTCGATGGTGATGGATGTTTTGTTGAACATCTCGGGGATGATGGTCATAGGGCAGTGCGTAGCCTCGCCGATACCGAGCGCGAGATGGCCGGCGCTGCGTCCCATTGCGGAAATGAGGAGCCAGTTGCCGGAGGTGCGGGCATCTTCATAGATGGTGCGGGCGATGTGGGCGCCTTCCTGTTTTGCGGAATTGAATCCGAAGGTCGGAGTGTTGTTCGGCAGGGGAAGGTCGTTGTCGATTGTCTTCGGCACGTGGATGTTGGCGATAGGATATTTCTTTGCCTCGAGGAACTTGGCAATGCGGTTGGCGGTCGAAGCGGTGTCGTCGCCGCCCACGGTCACCAGGAGCTTGATGCCGTTCTGCTGGAACAGCTCAAGGTTGAAGCGCTGCTCGAAATCTTCGTCAGTGGGCTTGAAACGGCTCATCTGCAGATAGGAACCGCCTCTGTTGAAATAAGCGTCGGCTTTGAAGAAGTCGATGTCCTCGATACGGGGATTCTTGCTGAAAAGCCCGCTGTAACCGCCGTGGAGGCCGATTACGCGATAGCCATTGGAAAGGAAAGTCTTGGCGACGGAGCACACGACGGTATTCATACCCGGAGCCGGGCCGCCGCCGCAAAGAATGATAATGGAATCTTTCATACTATATCTAAATAAATAACCTAATCCGAAAATCCCGCAAAATTAATAAAAATTGAGCAATACACCAAGTCAAAAAATAGCTATATTTGTAGCCGCTAAACCGCATATATGTTGTTGAAGGGAAAAAGATGCTGAAGCAGTTCATCAATTTCCCGATTGAGTTGTACAAGGACTGTGACAAATGGGTTCCTTCTTTTGAGGATGATGAATATAAGTCCCTGGGACGTGAAAATCCGTCGCTCGCATTCTGCGACAGGGAATTGTTCCTGGCTTACAAGGACGGCCGCATCGCCGGCCGCATAGCTGCGATTATCAACCACAAGGCCAATGAAAAATGGAATGAGAAGACCGTGCGCTTCGGATGGTTCGACGTAATCGAAGATTTCGAAGTGGCCAAGGCCCTTGTGGACAAGGTCGTGGAGTGGGGAAGGAAATGGAACCCGGAGAAGATCAAAGGACCTCTCGGATTTACCGATATGGACCGCGAAGGCCTTCTGGTCGAAGGTTTCGAGAACGAGAGCCCTTTTACCGTCCTTTACAACTACCCCTATTATGGAGAGTTCCTGGAGCGTATGGGCTTTGCAAAGGATGCCGACTGGACCCAGAGGTACGTCAATTTCGACGACCAGCTGCCTCCGATGATGCAGTATGCGGAGCTTGTGGAGAAGCGCTACGGCCTGAAAATATACAGGGCAAGCAGCCTCTCGCAGATGGCCCGCCGCGGCCGCGAGATGTTCCACGTGCTCAACGATGCGTTCGCTCCGCTGTATGAATACAGCAAGCTCTCCGAGGAGCAGATTGACGGCTACGTCAAACAGTATGTACCGGTGCTGAACAAGGACCTCGTGGCGTTCGTCGTCAACGAAGAAGACAAGCTCGTAGCCTTCACTGTGACTATGCCTCATATCTCGGCGGGCGTGCGCAAAGCCAAGGGCCGCATCCTCCCGTTCGGATGGATCCACATCCTGCCGCTGCTCAATCCGCGCCGCAACCACGTCGCCGAAGGGCTTCTCATCGGCGTGCTGCCGGAATACCAGGCCAAGGGCGCGGCGCTGCTGATGTTCAAGTACCTCCACGAGAACTACCTCCGCCTCGGAATCAAGCGCCTCCTGCTGAACCCCCAGCTCGAAGACAACCACAAAGTCCAGAGCCTCTTCAGCGGCTACGACGTCCACCCCTACCAGCGCCGCCGCAGTTATGTCAAGGCGCTGTAGGTGCTATGAAGGCGAATAGATAAAAAGAGACTAAAAAGTCGAGAGACTGATAGCCAGCCTCTCTTTTTGTCCCCCGGCCAATGCTCCGAGCCGCCAGGCAGCCAATCGCCGGCGGAACTCCGTTCGCTTCGCTCACTCCGGCCCCTCCCACAATCTCCTTCGTTCCGCTGGTGCGGAACTCGTATCTTGCGGGCCCTCCCCCTGCCCGTGGCAGGGGGAGGGGCCCGTCGGCAGCAAGTTATCGCGCAGCGATGACGCAGATGACGATGGGAGGGGCCAACACGTATAAGCTGGAGAAGATGCCGGAAATAGTGCCGGAATACGAGAACCTTATGTATTTCTCCGAGGAGGAGTGTTATGTGATATACCAGATGATTGACTCCAGGGTTCCGATTAACTCGATGAGGAAGGCCATCAAGGAGAGGCTGTCGGTCATCTACGAATCCACCGGCATCGAGAACTACGAAACCAAAACCTGCAACAGCGCTCATGTCCGGGCCCTCAAGCTGGCGGCCAGGGATAAAAAGAAGGTAATTCTCCGGAACTATGAATCCGGCAACTCACACACCATCCGGGACCGGCTGGTCGAACCCTTCGGATTCACGGCTGAGTTCATCGATGTGTTCGCGTATGACCTGGAGGCAGGAAAGAACAAGATCTTCAAGATTCCCCGGATAGGAATAGTTGATATTCTGGACGAGGGCTGGAGTGCTGAATGCCATAACAAGAAACCAGGAATGGACATCTTCAGGATGACCGGCAACTACACCGGCCACATCAAGTGGAAAATGAGCACTATGGCAAAGAACCTGCTCGTTGAAGAGTTCCCGATGGCGGAGAAGGCTGTCAAATACTCAGGCGGTCCCTGGATCCTGGACACTGACATCTGCAACTATGCCGGCGCCTGCAGGTTCTATGTGGGGTTAATGCACGAGATTGAGGTGGTGGAAAGCGAACAATTCTTGAAATATATCAAAGAGTATTACGATAATAATTATTTGTTCATAGGTAAATAATGCACCTTCACGGTCGAAAATGCAGTTTTCACCAAGTTTTATTTTGTGTGCAGGATTAAATGGCGTATCTTTCGGCAAAATACCGCAGCGATGTACTTCAGCATTTTCGATACATACAATACTACCAAAGAGGAACGCCGGCACCGTCATCTGACAGTCGTGCTGCTGGCCATTGCCGTCAGCTGGGCGCTATGGTGCGTGGTGAGCATTCCATATTACAAGGATTTCAGCGGACTTGCACTTCTTGGCGAAGTGGGTGTTGACTTGGCCGAACACATGATAGAGACAACGGTACTCATTGAGTTGTCGCTTCTCTTTTGCGCTGCCGTAGCCCGGATATTCTGGAAGCAGGAAAAGACTTTCGTGAGAATGTTGCTGATGGTGCTCATAGTAGCGCTTTTCAATGTCCTCTGTGCCTATGGGGTGGCCGCTTTCTACAGGGCGGTGTATCCGGAAAACACCACTGTGTTCTGGCGTGTCTTTTACACCGATTCGGCAATGACCTCGGTGCTCTCTACGGCTTGCCTGATATCTTTCCTTATAAGCCGGCACCGCGATGAGGAGGAGGCCAAGGCCGTAGCCGAAGTACAGGCGAAAGAAGAAGAACTGGCTGCATTGCAATCTAAATTGGATGCCCTGGCCCTGCAGGCCGACAACCATTTCGTTTTCAACAGTTTCAGTACGCTCTATTACCTGATTCCTGAGGGAGCGGAAGATGCAAGGACCTTTACCTTGAGCCTTTCCAATATCTACCGTTATCTGATGATGAATGCCAGTACCCATATAGTCCCTGTCGGAAATGAGCTTGCATTTACGAGAGAGTATCTGAAGCTGATTAATTACCGCTACAGCGGAGTGAGCGCCGAGATAGCCGGGAACCTGGACGGAGTGAGCGCCTATGTGGTGCCTGTTTCGGTACAGATGATGGTGGAGAATGCCCTGAAGCACAACCGCCATGGGGCTGAAGCAAGCCTGACTATCCGAATCTACAAAGACGGGGACAGGATAGTGGTAGAGAACAATATCCTTCCCCGATTCGACAGCCCCCAAAAGAGCGGACACGGATTAAAGAACCTGAGCAACCGCTATGAGCTGTTGAGCGGGAAACAACTTACAATAGATAACGACGGTATGACTTTCCGGGTAGGCCTCCCTTTACTTAATTCAAATGACATCCGTTATGAAAGTTCTGATAATTGAAGACGAAGCCCTAAGTGCTCAGGCGCTTGAACGCACTCTAAAAGCCTTGCGTCCTGATTGGGAAGTGACCGGAAAGACTACCAGCATCGAGGCGTCTCTGCGCTTCCTTGCCGAGCACCAGGATCTGGACATTATCTTCTCTGACATTCGCCTGGACGATGGCTTGTCGTTCGCTATCTTCGACAAGGTGGAGACCAAGGCTGCGGTGGTGTTCGTGACCGGCTACGACGAATACGCCCTCCGCGCATTCGATTACAATTGCGCCGACTACCTGATGAAGCCGGTGCAGAAAGCCGACCTTGAAAAAGCCCTGCAGCGTTGCGAGAAGCGCTTCCTGCGACTTAGCCCGTCTATGCTGAAAGATATGTCAAGCGACATCCTGCAGCGAAAGGTGAATTACCGCAAACGCCTGATGCTGGAGCAAGGAACCAGGACACTGGTGACGCCAGTAGAGAAAGTGAGCCACATAGCAGCCGATACCGGCGGCACCAAGGTCTTCCTGAAAGACGGCACATACGGCTACGTCGGCGGTTCGCTTTCCCAGCTTGAGGGCGAATTGAATCCGGAACACTTTACCCGGGTGAACCGTCAGTTCATCGTTGCCCTTGATGCAATTGAGGCCTTCGATGACCTTCCGGCCAAGAGGGAGTGTGCCTTGGTGCTGCAAAACCCTTACGGCGGTGTTGAAATACACATTACCATTCCTAAGCGGAAAGAGTTGTACGAAGAATTGTATTGAAGCTAATTGAGCAAAAACGAACGACTGATTATGCATAACTGTCTGATTTACAGACAAAGTTACGATTGAAAACCGTTCGCCCCTCAAACGCCTCCTTACTATCTAACTATCAATACTTTCAAAGATCTATATATACATTTTTAGTGGACACTAATGATTCGCTATATAAAAAAAAAGAATAACAATTATTTATATTATTCACCCTGCCTGGATAGTTATCTGGCGGGGTGAATTAATAATTAAGAGATCTTTCCTACATAGATTAGCCTCTTTATAGTTGTGAACGCCCATCTTTCATCATCTCAATGGAAGGTGGATTTGATTGTATGCTTCATCTTTAAGAACGGATACATATGCAACATAATAAAGTAATAGTGCTGGTAAAAATGTTGTTGCAAATAACTAAATGATATGGTCGTTTTTTGCTCAACCCTCAAAATGACGGGTTCATGGTCAAAAATGAAGGGTTCATATTTTTTAATTATGAGAAGAAAAACACTGAGCCTAACTTTGCAATATTAATCCATAGAGAATAATAATAACAACTCTAATAAAAAAAACAACAAATGAAACATTTTATTAAACTACAGGCTATAATCGCCATTATGCTATTTATCGCCTCATGTCAAAAGGACAATAATCTGTATATTGAGAACGCACCGGGCACTAATGTTGAGACAATAGATGCTTTGGAGGCAGAACAGCAGTTCGCCATCATCCTTTCTAGAGCTGTTGCCGCAAATGAGAGTCTGCGCTCATTTCTCAAAGAACAAGCATTGCAGCAATTTGATAATGATTACGATGTTTTTTATCCATACGTTAAAGATTATATAATCCCCGGAACGTCTTGCACTTTTAGAGAGATTCTTATTAGTTATTCTGACAACGCTGAGCAACTATCCTTAATAGAAGCAAGTTTGCCAAAGCTCACAATCCTGGTCCCTGACTATTCTTGGGTAAATGAAAATTGTTTTAGTGTAAATTACTGGGATACTGCATCTGATATAGTTATTGTGGGATTTGACGACATGCAGGATGAGCACTTTATGTATTATGCAGGAGAAGAAGTTGGAAGAATACCGGCAGAGGTATTCCCAGAGTTCCCCGTCATAATTGTAAAAGATAATGAAAGAATTAGTACTTCCGCCGCTACGAAGTCTGGAAATGTTCAGTATTCATTTGTTAGCCCTGCATTTGATGGGACGAACAAAAATCTGGCGACAAAAGGCAATTATGGACTCTGGGGAGACATTGATGAGGTCCTTAATAATACAGAAGCCGCAGGACCAAACCTTATAAGTGAAGTCGGAGATAAAATATCTGCCGCAGAGTTGTCTGCTATCAGCCCAGAGACAATAAACGCATATAACGAATTTGGAACAGGGTGGAATAACGCATGCCAGCGAGACTATATTTACTATGGGATGTCTAAGAACAATCCTGATAATGGAGTGCTTTATAAACGTGAAAGAGATATTTTATATAGATTTGCACTTAATGCATCAGCATTATTTTCCGTGGCTGATGCTGATGCTGATGGTGAGGACCCTACCGGAATGAAATCGAAGATGGAGTTAAGGGACGCTGATCTTCCGAATTGCGCCGATGCTGTGCGTAGGATGTGGGCGAACGGTAAATACGAGCTTAAAATCGAAGTGTTCCAAAAAACAATAGGAGGTGCTGCAGGAATAATTGATTCATTTGCTTTCAGTATAGATCCTTCTGAGTTAATGTATGTAACAAAATGTGATAGACACTATAAGTGGGCTCTTTTTAATCAGTCATGGAATACATATTCCCTTGAAACAGCATATGTAGAACCAAAATGGTATTATCCGTGTAAGGAATCATTGACGGAAATTAAAAACAATTGGAACTTGGCAACATCGTCCGATAATATATATTTTGTTATCTCGGAAATTGATCAAAGTACAACAATTCAGAAACAGAGTAGTACTACATTTAAACAGTCCTTCTCAGTAACGACTACTAACCAGAATGATATTGGTGCTACTCTCAAAGACGCCCTTGAATTAAAAAAAGGATTTGGCGCATCGGGTACTTATGGCACAGAGAAAACGACAACGGATGGTATAACAATTACTTTAACGCAAAACTCGGATGAACTAGGTGCGCGTAGTGTGGAATATGTGGATAATATTGTTACTAACAAGCAAGCTGATAATTATTATCTTAAGAGATATGGTACGGGCAAATTTTTCTTCTCGTTAATTCCAGTAGATTTGAAAAACGAATTTGCTGTAACCAATTACCTTTCTACCCACCATTGATCTGGAGTGACACCATATTTGTGCTTTGTTATAAATGATTCTTATGTGCTTATGAAAAAACACACTATTACTTGGTTGATACTCTTAATAATGAGTTGTGTTATAACATCCTGTGACATTAGTCAACTTGATAATAAAGTTAACATTGCAGGTGTCGTGGGATTAATAGAAGGCTCTTATTCACTATCATCGGCAACTATTACCGAACCAGTAGACTTATATGGAAATGGAATAATCTCCACAGATATACTTGGCCAGATGAAAAGCCACGGATGGTGGTATGGTGATTATTGCATTGATGGTGACAATCCTATGGATTGTAATGTTTTATTCCCGGTTTTAACTATCAATGAAATAGGGCAAGCTAATTTTTACGTTCCTTATCCTGTACATCCACATTATCTCCCAGATGATAATAGATGCAGTGTTGGCTTAGGCTGCTACCAATTTCATTACTGCATTAATAATGATGGAGATTTGGTGATAGATTACTTGGAGGACGAAATCTTAATGAATGGTATTTCGCTCCACAATATTAAAGTAGCGATTGTCCCAGAGTCAAATCAAATCATTATTCGTGCTATTACCAACTTTTATGATTTATCAAGAGATGGATGGTTCGGCGGTGATATGACATTAGTATATAATCGAATATCATCTGAGAATAGACAGTAAGGTCAATTATTAACGAGTTATTTCTTATCTCTGTGTATAATTCACCCCGCCAGTATTATTCCGGCGGGGTGAGCCAATTATAATTAAGGAATTTGCCCTTACGCCAGCTTCCCTTGGTCAAGGCTCCGAGCCGCCAGTCAGCCAACCGCTGGCGGAACTCCGTTCGCTTCGCTCACTCCGGCCCCTCCCACAATCTCCTTCGTCCCGCTGGCGCGGAACTCGTATCTTGCGGGCCCCTCCCCTGCCCGTGTCCGGGGGTGGACACGTCCGCCGGCGGTTGCTGCCTGAGCGGCATCTACGCCTTGCCTAAAGCATTAAAGAAAATAGCTATTCTTTTGATATTCAAAGGAATAGCTATTGCTTTTGTCAATCTTTTTGATCATATTTGTATTGCGAAAAAAAACAAAACATTGACATCAGCAATGACAAAGGTAGTCTATAAATCTTACAATCCCAACGATAATCTGCTTCTTCCGCCGTGTCTGGGCGATTATTTGCCTCAGAATCATCCCTCCCGCGTGGTCAGCGCAATCATCGACAGGCTTGATATCTCCGAGATAGAAGCCGGTTACAAAGGGGGCGGCACCAGCAGCTACAATCCCAGGATGCTGCTCAAGGTGATAGTCTATGCGTATCTGAACAATGTCTACTCCGGACGCCATATGGAGAGGCTCTTGGTCGAGAATATCGCTTACATGTGGCTCAGCGGCATGCAGGCTCCGGACTTCAGAACAATCAACATCTTCCGGAGCAAGCGTCTGGCAGGTGTCTTTGACAAACTCTTCACGCAGGTTGTGCTACTACTAAGCGATGAGGGACTGGTATCCCTCAAGGTTCAATATATAGACGGGACGAAAATCGAATCCGTTGCCAACAAATATACCTTTGTCTGGAAAGGCAGCACCGAGAAGAACAAGGCAAAGCTGGAAGCGAATGTAAAAACTGTGCTGGAAGCCGCCGAGAGGGCTCTCGCCATTGAAAGTGCGGAAGATCAGCAGGAGCTGACGGCCGAGGAGATGGCCGCACGGGCTGATCGGATACTGAACAAGATGGACGAGGACGGCATCAGCGACAAGAAACTACGCAAGGCCGTCGAGAAAGTAAAAAGCGAGAATGCACCCAAGATGAAGGAGTATGAGGACAAACTTGATACACTGGGAGACCGGAACAGTTACAGCAAGACAGATCCCGATGCCACGTTCATGCGTATGAAGGAGGATGCGATGAACAACGGTCAGACAAAGCCGGGCTATAACGTGCAGATATCAACCGAGAACCAGTTCATCACCAACTACGGCATCTTCTGGAGGCCAACCGACCAGGGAACGCTTATCCCATATATCACATCGTTCAGTGACAGATACGGCTTCCAGAGTGACGAGATATGTGCCGACTCAGGATACGGCAGTGAGCAGAACTATGCGCATCTCTTTGGCATAGGGGTCACTCCATATGTGAAATACAACATGTTCCACGCCGATGACAAGAGGTATCGCCGGAAAAATCCGTTCCTCGTTCATAATCTGTACTACAATGCTGAAGAGAACTATTATGTGTGTCCGATGGGGCAGCATATTGAGCATATCGGAGACGAGAGAACCAAGTCGGACCTGGGATATGTGTCTACCATCAGCAAATACAGAGCGCAGGACTGTACGGGGTGTCCTTTGAGATGTATGTGCTATAAGGGAACGGCCAGGCAGAGAACCATTGAAGTAAATCATCAGAACAATGCGTTCCGTGCTGAAGCAAAGAGACTGCTTACGAGCGAGAAGGGGCTGTATCACAGGAGTATGCGTCCCATCGAGCCCGAGGCCGTCTTCGGTGATATCAAGTTCAACCACGGCTTCAAGCGGTTCAGGCTCAAATCCAACGCAAAAGTCAGCGTTGAGTTCGGGCTTGTAGCCCTCGCTCACAATCTGAGGAAATACATCGCCCTTGGTGCGCCAGGGCACAGCTTGGCGGCCGGCAGTTGCCTCTGAGAGGCGTGTCCACCCCCGGACACGGGCAGGGGGAGGGGCCCGTCGGCAGCAAGTTATCGCGCAGCGATGACGCAGATGACGATGGGAGGGGCCGGAGTGGAGCGAAGCGGAACGGAGTCCTCTCAGGGGCAACTGCCGACCGCAGAGGTGCCTTGCGCACAAAAAAATGAGGCCGACCCTTTTTAGTCTTTTAGATTTGCACCGTGATTCCAATATGGGGTTGCGGTGTTCTTTTTTATATTTGCTTTTGATGTGAGATGGGTGGTACGGATGAACTATTTTTTAG
>ONLD01000062.1 GCA_900318565.1 uncultured Bacteroidales bacterium | reverse complement strand
CCGCTTGTAAACGAACGGTTTCAGGTTCTATTTCACTCCCCTGTTCGGGGTGCTTCCCACCTTTCCCTCACGGTACTGGTCCACTATCGGTCTTCCGATCATATTTAGCCTTGCGGCATGGTCGCCGCCGATTCAGACAGGATTCCACGTGTCCCGCCCTACTCAGGTGCCGGTCTCGATCATACCCCGTTACCCGTACGGGCCTTTCACCCTCTGCGGACTGACTTTCCAGACAGTTCCGGTTCCTGGTATGGTCTTTTTGACCGGTCCTACAACCCCGGATACGCCGTAACGCATCCGGTTTAGGCTCTTCCCATTTCGATCGCCACTACTTTGGGAATCGATATTTTCTTTCTTTTCCTGCAGGTACTAAGATGTTTCAGTTCCCTGCGTTCGCCCCATCTATCGATGGTCTGCAGCCTTCAACTGCAGGGGTTACCCCATTCGGACATCTCCGGATCAATTCCTGTTTGCAGATCCCCGGAGCTTTTCGCAGCTTACCACGTCCTTCTTCGCTTTCGGAAGCCAAGGCATCCTCCGTTCGCTCTTGTTCTCTTTCTCTTCTTATGAATCACTCGACGACTTAATTTTCTTATACGTCTCGTGTTTTACTCGTTTGCCTTGAAATTGTAGTCCCTTTCAACTCGAAAAAACTCGAATTATACAGACTATAATCTCTTTTTACCTCGTTATCTCTCTCAGTATTGTCAATGAACTCTGTCTTTTGTTTCACCTCCGTTTCCGAAGGGGATGCAAAGGTACACATTTTTTTTAACGTACCAAATTTTTTTTAACTTTTTTTGAAAAATATTTCGTTTCCCAGGTGGCGGCCCCCTGGGAAACAGTTACCAATTCAAAGCCTCCTCCATCCTGGATGCAATTTCTGCCGTGCAGAGATTGCCGATGCTGCCCTCGTGGGTATGGCCGAGGTCGGAAGCCTTCAGGGCGGACACATCCCCCCTGCCATAGCTGAAACGGCCTTCCTGAACCTCCTCGCCCACCTGCCTGTAAGCATCTCTGAAAGGTACGCCCGCAAGCACGCGCGCATTGACTTCCTCCACCGTGAACATATATTTATATATAGGATTGTCCAGAATGTGCCCGTTTACCTCTATATATTGGAGCATATAGTCCGCCATACGCAGACACTCCCGCGCAGACTCCAGCACAGGGAACAGAATATCCTTCAGCAGCTGGTAATCCCTGTGGTAGCCGTGCGGAAGGCCGCTGCAGAGCATTGAAATCTCGTTTTCGGCCGACATAACGCGGGCGCAGCGGGCGCGGATGATTTCCCACACGTCAGGATTCTTCTTGTGCGGCATTATGCTCGAGCCTGTGGTAAGGTTGTCGGGGAAGCGGATGAAACCGAAGTTCGGCGACATATACATACAGCAGTCAGCAGCAAGCCGCGACAGCGTGAGGCCGAGAGCGCCGAGGGCGGAGGCGACGCATCTTTCAGACTTGCCACGGCTCATCTGAGCCGCGATGCTGTTGTAGTCGGGAGAAGCGAAGCCAAGAAGGCGTGTGGTCATCTCGCGGTCGAGCGGGAAGGAGCCCCCGTAGCCCGCGCCGGAGCCCAAAGGATTGCTGTCCACCACTTTATAAGCCCCGTGCAGCATATACACATCTCCCACAAGGGCCTCGGCATAAGCCCCGAACCACAGCCCGAACGAGGAAGGCATAGCCACCTGGCCGTGGGTGTAGCCCGGCAGCAGCACATCTTTGTGGCGTTCGCTGAGAGCCTGCAAGGTCCTGAAAAGCGCCGCCACCTCGTCCCGCACCCCGAGCAGCTCATCCTTCAGGAAAAGCTTGATATCCACGAGGACCTGGTCGTTGCGGGACCGCCCCGAGTGGATTTTTTTGCCCACCTCCCCGAGCCTGCGGGTCAGCAGCAGCTCGACCTGCGAGTGGATGTCCTCGACGTCGTGCTCGAGTTCGAAAGTCCCGGCCTCTATTTCGGCGGCAATCTGCGCGAGCCCTTCGTCGAGCACGCGATAATCGTCCTGCGCGAGCAGCCCTATGCTGCAGAGCATCTTTATGTGCGCCCGGGAACCGCGCACGTCATAGCGCGCCAGACGCAGGTCCAGCACACGGTCATTCCCCACTGTAAAGGCGTCCACGCGCGCTTCCGCCTCAGTGCCTTTATTCCACAATGTTGCCATACAGATTCATTATTATGTCGGTGTATATCTTCACGGCGCGAGCAATTTCGTCGCGGGTCACAAATTCGTCTTTACGGTGGGAGCGCTCCGACTCTCCAGGGCCGAGCTTGATGGCGTCGCTGCCGATTACCATCCAGTCGGACGTCGTCGGCGACGAGAAGGTCGGTATTCCGAGCGCCTCTACCGTGCGCACAAGGGGCGACTGCGGACTGCTCGCCGAGGAACGGTTGCCGAGGCGCCGCGGCCGGAGCGTGCTGCGGCACAGAGCCTGGAGCTCGGACAGCAGCTCTTCGCCGCTGTACTGTTCCGTGGGGCGCACGTCCACCACGAAGCTGCAGCTGTCCGGAATGATGTTGTGCGCCGTCCCAGCCTGTATCTGGGTCACGTTCAGGTGCACCTCCCCCATCAGCGGGGAGTGCCGCTCGAAACGGTGCGCACGCAGGGCCGCGATATCGTCCAGAGCGATGTACAGGGCATTCACGCCCTCGCTGCGGGCAGCGTGGCCGCTGACGCCCCGGGCTTCGCCGTCAAGCACGAGCAGCCCGCGTTCGCTCGTGGCGGCGCGCAGTCCCGTCGGCTCGCCCACGATGGTCCAGCGCGGCAGCGCCCAGCGTGAATCGCTTGCCAGCGGGCCGTCCGGGGAATACAGCCACGCAGCTCCGTCCGGCCCCGAGCGCTCCTCCTCGCAGCAGAGCGTCAGCAGCAGGTTGAAAGGCAGAGGCTCGCAGCGCAGCGCCCTGAACACCGCAATCATCGCGGCTACGGAGCCCCCGTCGTCGTTGCTGCCCAGGCCCCTGACCACCTCCGGGTCCGTGCCGGGATTGAAAGGATCGAAACTATAGCCCGCGCACGGCGGCACGGTGTCGATGTGGGCGTCAAGGCTGAGCGTCGGACGCGAGGGGTCGAAGCCCTCCGATGCAGCCACGATATTGCCACGCAGCAGCGTGTGCGGCACTTTCCACTCCGACAGCCGGGCTGAAATCAGGTCCCGCACGTCCCCCTCTTCGAAGGAGACCGACGGCACGCGCACCATCTGCCGCAGCAGGTCTATTGAGTCGTCAAGGTAGTTCATAGGCATATTTGGGTGCCGTTCTGCCGCAGCAGCCCGGACGATGATTTGATCCACACTTCGCACGCCCCCTGCCGCAAGGCCGCGAAAGCGTTTTCCAGCTTGGGAAGCATCCCGTCGGATACGGCGCCGGCGGCCTTGAGGGCCCCGTACGAAGCAATGTCGAGCCGCGGTATGACGCTCCCCGGGTCGCCCGGATCGGCAAGCACCCCCGGCCGGTCGAAGCAGCACACGAGACGCGCCCCCAGTGCGGCGGCAAGGCAGCCGGCCACAGTGTCGGCATTGGTATTCAGCAGCTGCCCGCGTCCGTCGTGGTTGATGGCGCATAGCACCGGCACGATGCCGCCTTCCAGCAGGCGGCGGAAGAAAGCGGCGTCGATGCTGGACGGCTGCACGTCTCCTACGAAACCATAGTCCACGACCGTGCTGCCGTCACTCAGCGTACGGGGCGGCCGTTTTGCTGCGGTCACGCACGAAGCGTCGCAGCCGGCAAGCCCAAGGGCGTTGCAGCCGCAGGCTTGCAAGGTGGTGACAATGAGCTTATTGCACCATCCCGCATAGACCATAGTGACCACTTTCAGGGTGTCTTCGTCCGTGACCCGGCGCCCTTCGATTTTCAGCGGCTCCATTCCGAGCCTGCGCTGCAGGTCTCCAGCCATCGGGCCGCCTCCGTGGACCAGGAGCTTGCGGCCGCGCAGCAGGTTGAAGTCCCTGCAGAATGCATCCAGGGCGGCTTTGTCTTCTATTATCGCACCGCCGATTTTAACTACCGTCGTCATAAACTCTCAAGCATTCGTTTCATCACTACCTGCACGGATATCTCCCGGTTGGCGGCTTCCGGAATCACGAGGCTCGCAGGGGAATCAATCACTGCATCCGTGACCACAACGTTGCGGCGCACGGGCAGACAGTGCATAAAATACGCATTGTCCGTGACGGTCATCTGCCGCTCTCCGACCGTCCACGAAGGGTCGCTGCAGATAATCTGCCCATAGCGGGAAGGGTCGCTCACTCCGGGGCAGCTCCAGTTCTTGGCATAGACGAAATCGGCGCCTTCGAAAGCCCGCATCTGGTCGTACTCGATACGCGCTCCGGCGGTGAAGCGGGGGTCGAGCTCATAGCCCTCGGGCTGGGTAATCACAAGGTCCATCCCGGCCGCCAACATCCACTCCGCAAACGAGTTAGGCACAGCCTGCGGCAAGGCCCGGGGATGCGGAGCCCAGCTCAGCACCACCTTCGGACGGGGCCGGCGCTTGTATTCGTCGATGGTGATAAGGTCGGCGAAGGCCTGACAGGGATGCACCGTCGCGGATTCCAGGCTGATGACGGGGCGGCCGCTGTACTGCACGAACTGCTCGAGCACCGTCTCGGCGTAGTCGGCCTCGCGGTCTTTCAGACCGGCAAAGGAGCGCACGCCTATAAGGTCACAGTAGCAGCCCATCACCGGGATGGCCTCGCGCAGATGCTCGGACTTGTCGCCGTCCATCACCACGCCCAGCTCCGTCTCGAGCTTCCAGCTGTCCTGGCCTATATTCAGCACGATGGGGCTGAGGCCCAGGTTGAGCGCCGCTTTCTGGCTGCTCAGGCGAGTGCGGAGACTGCTGTTGAAGAACACCAGCATTATGGTCTTCCCTTCGCCCAGGCTCTTGTAGGCCAGGCGGTTCCGCTTGAGTTCGCGGGCCTCGGAAAGGGCTTTCCCGAGGTCTCCGATGTCGGAAGCATAAAAAAACTTTCTCATAACAATTCTTGAAGGGCTTGGATGAATACATCGGCCTCGGATTTCGACAGGCAGAGCGGCGCGATGATGCGGATTATGCGGTCGCCGGCGACTCCCGTAAATATATGCTTGTCGTACAAAAGCTTGCGTCTTATTGGCGCGACACTCTCGTTAAATTCTATGCCCATCATAAGGCCCCGGCCGCGCACTTCCTTTATGCGAGGGCTGCGCGGGATGCGCTCGCCCAGGTAGCGGCCCACTTCCAGGGCATTTGCCATAAGGCCTTCTTTTTCAATTATATCCAGCACGGAGAGCGCACAGGCACAGGCCAGGTAATTGCCCCCGAAGGTGGTCCCGAGCATACCCTTGCGGGCCTGGAAGGCCGGAGAAATCAGGATGCCGCCGCAGGGGAAACCGTTGGCGATACCCTTGCCCATCGTGATGATGTCGGGGCGTATTCCTGCCCACTGATGCGCGAAGAAACGGCCGGTACGCCCGTAGCCGCTCTGCACCTCGTCGAGAATCAAGACCGTCCCGTACTCCTTGCACAGGGCTGAAAGCTCCTGAAGAAACGAATCCCCGGGTATGTTGATGCCGCCGCAGCCCTGGATGCCTTCAATAATGACAGCGGCCACTTCCCCTTGCGCAAGGACGCTCCGCACCCCTTCCAGGTCCCCGAGAGAGCAGAAGCTGACTTTATGGACCGCATTGAAAGGGGCTACTATCGCAGGATTGTCGGTCACCGCCACCGCGCCGGAAGTCCGGCCGTGGAAGCTCCCGCGGAATGCCACCACGCGGTCGCGCCCGGTGTGGAACGAAGCGAGCTTGAGGGCGTTCTCGTTGGACTCGGCCCCGCTGTTGTCCAGGAAAAGGCTGTAGTCGGGATAGCCGCTGAGAGCCCCGAGACGCCTTGCGAGCTGCTCCTGCAAAGGATTGCGTACGCTGTTGGAATAGAAGCCTATGCGGGAAGCCTGCTCCCCGAGGGCTTTAAGGTATTCCGGGTGGCTGTGGCCTATGGAGATGACGGCGTGGCCGCCGTAGAGATCGAGATACTCGGTCCCTTCTGCATCCCACACACGGCACCCCCGCGCACGCTCGGGTACGACATCGAAAAGAGAATAGACATCAAAAAGTTCCATATCAGAAAGCTGTGGCTTTGAGGCGCAGGCCCGCAGTCTGAGGCAGGCCGCACATAAGGTTCATATTCTCGACGGCCTGCCCCGAGGCGCCTTTGAGCAGGTTATCGATAGCGGAGCATACTACGAGGCGAGAGCCGTGCTTCTCAATCTGCAGCAGGCACTTGTTGGTGCCGGTCACTTGCTTGAGGTCCACCGCCCCGGCGGCCACATTCGTGAACGGAGCTCCGGAATAATAGTCTTCATAGAGCTTGCGGGCCTCCGCTTCCCCGAGCCCGCACTGAGTGTGCAGGACGGCGAAGATGCCGCGTGCGAAATCCCCCCTCAGAGGCACAAAATGGATTTCCGGCTCAGGCCCGCCCTGAAGGGCGGCAAGGTTGCGGCAGATTTCTGCGAGATGCTGGTGGGCGAAAACCTTGTAGGCTGATATATTGCCGGAGCGCCAGCTGAAATGCGTCGTAGCGCCGGGTTTGGCACCAGCCCCTGTGGAACCGGTAACGGCAGTGACCTCAACCGGGCCGGCAAGCAGTCCCGCGGAAGCGAGCGGCAGAAGGGCAAGCTGGATGGCGGTCGCAAAGCATCCCGGGTTAGCCACGCTGACGGCCTGCCGTATGCGGTCCGCATTGAGCTCCGGGAGGCCGTACACATAGCCGCAGGAGCCGTCGCGGAAGTCCTGCGCCAGGTCGATCACATTCAGGGACGCGGGCCTGGGGAATGTCTCCCAGAAGGCCCGGCTCGCCCCGTGGGCACGGCAGAGGAAGAGCACATCGACGCTGCCGAGGTCCGGATTGTCAGTGAACCGGAGGTCGGTGTCGCCCCAGATGCCTTCGTGGACCTCGCTCAGCAGCTTGCCGGCGCTGCTTTCGGACTGCACGAAGACTATTTCCGCCTCCGGGTGCAGGAGCAGGAGACGTATCAGTTCGCCCGCAGTGTAGCCGGCGCCGCCTATGATTCCTACGCGTACCATCAGCGTATCTGGTCCGGGTGAACTCCGTAGAAGGCCCGCAGAGCCGTGCTGCTGACCTTGATGAAACCTTTGGCGTCGGCGGCGGTCCAGGCCTTCGCGCCTTCGCCGTACTCGCCGAGCTTGTTGTGGACCAGGTCGCCGGGAGCGTCACAGCCCACTGTGGAGAAGCAGTAGGGACGCAGCTCGAGTGTGACCGTGCCGGTGACGTTGCGCTGGCTGCTCAGGAGCATAGCCTCGATGTCGTCCATAACCGGCTCAAGGTACTGGCTTTCGTGGATGAACATACCGTACCAGTTAGCCACCTGGTCTTTCCAGTACTGCTGCCACTTGCTGAGCGTGAACTTCTCCAGGAACTTGTGCGCGCCGATGATGAGCATAGGTGCGGCCGCCTCGAAGCCCACGCGCCCCTTGATGCCGATTATGGTGTCGCCTACGTGCATATCGCGTCCTATGCCCCAGGGCGCGCCTATGGCCTCCACTGCCCGTATAGCGGCAATCGGGTCATCGAAGCTTGTGCCGTTCACGGTCTTCAGCTCACCTTTTTCGAAGCCCAGGGCAAGTATCTCGCTGCCGCTCTTGCTGACCTGCTTGAGATAAGCGCTTTCGGGCAGCCCCTGCCTGGAATCCAGAATCTCGCCGCCGCAGATGGAGGTGCCCCAGAGGCCCACGTTGTAGCTGTACTTGAGCTTCGCGAAGTCGGCGGGGAAACCATTTGCGTTCAGGTAATCCACTTCTTCCTGGCGGGACAGGTTGCCGTCGCGCGTGAGGGTGATAATCTCCATTTCGGGACAGAGCACCAGGAAGGTCATATCGAAGCGCACCTGGTCGTTGCCGGCGCCCGTGGAGCCGTGGGCTATGGCGGACGCGCCTATCTGCTTGGCGTAGCGGGCTATGGCGAGAGCCTGGAACACGCGCTCCGAAGACACGGACACAGGGTAGGTGCCGTTGCGGAGCACATTGCCGAAAATCATATAGCGCAGGCTCTTCTCGTAATATTCCCTCGTCACGTCGAGAGTCACGTACTTTGTGGCGCCCAGCTTGTAGGCGTTCTCTTCGTTGGCCTTGAGCTGCGCGGGACTGAAGCCGCCGGTGTCGGCACAGGCTGCGTGGACTTCGTACCCCTTCTCTTTTGCAAGGTACATTACTGTGTAGGAAGTGTCGAGACCTCCGCTGAATGCTACTACTACTTTCTTTTTCATAATTATTCTTCTCCGGGGTGATGGATTTGCAAGTGTTCTTTCGGGTCGTACAGGAGGCCTGTACAGATGCACATCTTATAATCGTGCGACTTGAGTATGTCGAAATGGCGGCAGCCCTCGCAGCCCTTCCAGAATTCCGGGTCGTCCGTGAGTTCGCTGTAGGGCACGGGGCGGAAGCCGAACTCGTAGTTCATCTTCATCACCGCCGCGCCCGTGGTGATGGAGAAAATCTTGGCGTCCGGGAAAAGCTTGCGGGAGAGAATGAAAGTCTGCTCCTTGATGCGCTTGGCAATGCCCAGGCCGCGGAATTTGTGGGCCACGATGAGTCCGGAGTTGGCTACGAAACTCTTTCCGCCCCAGGACTCGATGTAGGAGAAGCCCGCAAACTCGCCGTCCTCGGCAAGGGCTATGACGGCCTTGCCCGCATTGATTTTCTCCCGGATATATTCCGGGGTGCGCTTAGCTATGCCTGTCTTGCGTTCGAGGGAGGAGACGTAAATCTCCTCGCAAATGTCTTCGGCATACTTGAGGTGACCTTCGCCGGCCACAGTAACAGTAATTTCCATTATTTGTGGATTATGGCCCGTCCGCCGGGAAAAAAGAAAGCCCTAATGGCAAGACAAACCGAGATTGTCAATTGCTATTATCTTGGAAATCCGAATATGAGATTAAAAAAACGGAATCCGGGTGTGGGAGGGTTCTACGCCTCCTACACTCGGATCTTCACCCTTTTGGGGTTTATGAGATTTGCCTTTGTCATAGACGAAGGCAAATATAGAAAAGTTTTTTTACAATCCCTACAGTTCCACCGGGATATCGAACTTGATGGATGCGGAGGAGTCTCCGACCAGCAGCTTGTAGGCGCCGGGGGCGGCCACCCAGTCGTGGCTGTCCACGCTGTAGAATGCGAAGTCACCGGGAGTCAGGGTGATGGAGACGGTCTCGGCCTGTCCGGCGGCCAGATCCACCTTCGCATAGCCCTTCAGTTCGCGGTCTGCACGAGGAATCTTGGAGTTCACTTTGGACACATAGACCTGCGCCACTTCGGAAGCGCGCACCTTTCCGACGTTCTTGACGGTGAAGTTGAGCTTGAAGCCGTAAGGCAGCTTCTCCAGCGAAGGATTGGAGAATTCGAAGCGGCTGTAGCTCAAGCCGTAGCCGAAGGGGTACATAGGCTCTACGCCGAAGTGCTCCACGCCCCTGTAGCCCAGGAAGATGCCTTCCTTATACTCGGTGTATGGATACGGGTCGCGGTTCTTGCGTGCCTTGCTGAGCGCCGGCACGGATGCGTGGTAGTATTTGGCTGCGGGATTCTTGTCTTCGGCGCCCCAGAAAGTAAAGGGCAGGCGGCCCGAAGGAGAGACGGCGCCGCTGATGATGGCCGCGAGCGCCCTTCCGCCTTCCTGTCCGCCGTACCAGGCCATCAGGAGGCCTTTCACGTTGTCAATCCAGGGAGTCACGTCGAACTCTCCGCCGCTGTTGGCGACCACGAGCACGTTGCGGTTGAGCGAAGCGACCTTGGCAATCAGCTCGTTCTGGCCGGCAGGGAGGCTGTAAGTGCGGTCGGCGCCTTCCTTCTCGGTGTCGTGGTTGAAGCCCACGGACACGATGACGAGAGTGGCTTTGCGCAGGGCGGCCTCATCGATGTTCTGCCAGTCCATCAGGGATGCGGAGTATTTCTTGCCGAGAGCTGAAATGCCCTGCCAGAGCGTGGTGGTGGTGCCTTCAATAGGATCCATCCTGCCGGAACCGCCGCCGTAAGGGATGCAGTCGGCATTGGGGCCGAGCACGATGATGTTGTTTTTCCTGGATGCCTTCACGGGCAGGATGCCGTCGTTCTTGAGAAGCACCGGGCCTTCAAGCGCGGCGGCGTATGCCTTCTCGCGGGAGGCAGGATTGTTCTCGGGAATGTCGGCGTTCTTCATAGGCTTGTCCAGCAGTCCGTATGCGGCAAAAGTCTGGAGAATGTGGATACACTTCCTATCCACTACGGATTCGGGAATGGTGCCATTGCCCACGAGCTCGCTTACATCCTCATAATTGAACACAAAGTTCTTGGGCATTTCGAGGTCGAGGCCGCCGAGCAGACAGCCGATGGTGGTATAGGTGGAAACCCAGTCGGACATCACGATACCTTCGTGGCCCCAGCGGCGCAGGTGGCTGATCAGCCAGTTGCTCTCCGAGGCGTGCGAGCCGTTGACGGGGTTGTAGCTGGTCATAACGGCGCCGACGCGGGCCTCCTCGACAGCCTTGCGGAAAGCGGGGAAGTAAATTTCGTTGATGGTGCGCTCATCGGCCACGGAAGCCGTCCAGTGGCGGTCATACTCCTGGTTGTTGAGAGCGAAGTGCTTGATGGTGGCGATGACACGCTGCTCCTGGATGCCGCGGATGTACTGTACGGCGGTCTCGGAGCTCAGGTAAGGGTCCTCGCCATAGTACTCGAAGTTGCGGCCGCAGAGAGGCGAGCGGTAGATGTTCACGCCGGGGCAGAGCATTATACGCACTCCCCTTGCGCCGGCATCCCAGCCGATTCCGGTGCCGACACCGTGCGCCACCTCGCGGTTGAACGAAGCTGCAAGGCTGATGCCGCAGGGGTAATAAGTACTGTGGGTCTTGTTGCGCACGCCCTGGGGGCCGTCGGCCATACGCACGGAAGGGATGCCAAGGCGCTCGACGGCAGCGGTATAGAAGCCGTCGTCCTGGCCTGAAATGAGGGCACATTTCTCCTCAAGCGTCATCTGTCCCACGAGGGCTTCCGCCCTTTCGCGGTCTTCTCTGGTAATGCAAATCTGGGCCTGGCTCACAAACGCGGCGAGCATCAGGACTACTACAGCCAAGGTTCGTTTCATAGTGTATCTAATTGTTTCAACAATACTTCGTTAAAAATTTAAAAACTATATAATTTTCAATTCATTACAACAACAATAGCCCGTTTCGGGGTGCCAGAGACACCCGCTGAACGACCGT
>ONLD01000060.1 GCA_900318565.1 uncultured Bacteroidales bacterium | reverse complement strand
TCAATTGAGGTCTTTTTCATGTGTGCAAAGTTATAACTTTACACGGAATCAGACACTTAAAAAAGACCTCTTTCCCACGGAAATTATCCGGTGAGCCCTAAAAAGATGCAAGCAAAATGTGTAAGTTGCTGATGTGTAATTGGATACCGGCCACGCGCGGCAGGTGGACGCCGGCGGTCGGGAACTAGATTTCCTTGCGCCAGCGGGCGGGCGGGATGTTGAGCTGGCTGCGATACTTGGCGATGGTGCGGCGGGCCACGTTGTAGCCGCGCTTGTTCATCTCCACGACAAGCTGCTCGTCAGTCAGCGGCTTGTGCTTGTTCTCGCCGTCGACGCATTCCAGCAGCACTTTCTTCAGCTCCCTAGTGGACACTTCCTCGCCTTCGCTGTTCTCCATACCCTCGGAGAAGAAATACTTCAGCGGGAAGATTCCGAAATGGGTCTCGATGAACTTGCTGTTGACCACGCGGCTGATGGTCGAGATGTCGAAGCCTGTGACTTCGGCTATGTCCTTCAGCACCATAGGCTTAAGGTCTGCCTCATCGCCGCTGATGAAATACTCGTGCTGGAAGTCCAGGATGGCGCGCATAGTCTTGCTGAGCGTATTCTGCCTCTGCTTCAGGGCTTCGACGAACCATTTGGCGGAGTCCAGTTTCTGCTTCACGAAGGCGGCGGCCTCCTTCTGGGCCTTCTCCGACGAGCCCTTGGCTTCCATCAGAAGGTCGGCGTATTTCTTGTTTACCCGTATTTCGGGCACGTTGAAGCGCGGCATCGTGAAGTCCAGCACGCCGTCCTGCTCATCCAGGATGAAGTCCGGCACTATCTGCTGGGACTGATCCTCGTAGGAGTCGTCCACCTGCCCTCCAGGTGAGGGATTCAGCTTCACGATTTTGGCGAAAGCCGCCTTGAGCTGGTCTTCGCTTATGGACAACTTGCTGCAGATTTTCTGGAAATGCTTGTTGGAGAAGTCCTGGAAGCACTCGTCGATAATGCGTATTGCCGTATTGACTTCCGGGGATGGCTTCAGCGAGCGCAGCTGGATAAGGAGGCATTCCCTAAGGTCCCTTGCTCCCACGCCCACGGGCTCGAACTCCTGGATGATGCGGAGCATCTGCTCCACTTCCTCCTCCGAAGTCTCGATGCCGGCCCTGAAGGCCAGGTCGTCCACGAGTATGTCCAGATCACGGCGCAGGTAGCCGTCGTCATCCAGGCTTCCTATGATGAATGATGCCACATCTCTCTGGTGCGGCGTAAGGTCCCTGAATCCAAGCTGGCGCTGGAGGCTCTGCGTGAAGCCTTCCTTGACGGAGAAGGTGTTGTACTCGGGGCGCGGGTCCTTGCCCCAGTTGTTGACTTTCAGACGGTATGCCGGGATGTCTCCGTCTTCCTTGATGGCGTCGATGGAGACGTCCTTGGCTTCCGAATCCGAATTAGGGTCGGGCTCGTCGTCGAGCACGGGATTGCTCTCCAGCTCGGCACGCACTTTCTGCTCCAGCTCCTGAATCGGCATCTGGATCAGTTTGATGGTCTGAATCTGTAGAGGAGAAAGCCTCTGCTGCTGCTTTAGTTCGAGTCCGGTCTTGAGCATCAGTTACGCACGATAAAAGCCGTGGGAAATTCCTGCTGTATGGTTTTCAACGCATTTGCCGCGTCCGCCTTGGTGGCGTAGTTGCCCACTGTCACCTTGAAGAAAGGATCGGTAAAGGAACGGGACACGGGGACACCGGGGTGCAACGTCTTGAAACGGGACGCGGCGGCTTCGGAGGCGGCGCGGGCGCTCTGCCCGCTGTCGAAGAATATCCTGATGCGGAAGGTCTGGTCGGCAAGCCCGGAAGCGGCACGCTTGGCGTTGCGCTCCACGTGGGCGGCCATAGCCGTACGCAATGCTTCGCTCTGGTTGACTACGACGTTCTCGGAGAGGCGGTCGAAGACATCCTGGACGGAGGTCGTGTCCTGCACTTCCTGCGCACGCAGGCTCAGGCACGCCAGTATCGGAAGAATCAGCAGAAAGAGTCTTTTCATATCTTGTCAAGCAAATCCTTTAGGGGTAAATCTTTATACACAAAGTCCTTGCCAATGCCGCTCTTTAGGGCCCCGTGGCAGAATACGTCCACGCTCATAGGCTCGAGGTCCATATCCTGGAGCAAAGTGAGCAGGGAGAAAGGATTGAACTTGCTGTCCATAAGCCCGTGCACGGTCAGTGTGTACACTTCCTGGCTTTTCGGGTTCAGGGTCACGTCGTCTGCAGTGAGGTAAAGGCAGGGCTCGCCGTTCATCTTCAGAGTGGCGCTCATCTTGGTCAGGCTGACCTGCACCGAGGGGTTGTCCACCCCGAGGTCGAGCGAAGCGTCAAAGGACGACAGTCCGCGCGGGGAGATGGAGGTCAGCTTGCAGGAAGTCACCTGAATGTCCTTGAGAGACTTTCCGCAAGAGCTGCAGCACAACACCACCAGCGCCGTAAGCAATATCTTTACAATCCTGTTCATCAGTGTACAAAGATAATCAAATCTATTTTATCGCCAAAGTTCGAAGCGCCTCAGGAAACGGCTATTTCTTCCCGGCCTCGTATTCGGCCCGGACCTCTTCCATCAGCTTTTCCGCCTTGGCATAGCCGTCGGCTGGCTTGTTCCAGAGAAGGGCGAGGAGCACGGTTCCGATGATACCCATAGCAATGGCGGCGATGTAAACTCCGTTCCAGCCAAGCCCGGGATTGTCGGCGATGGCTCCGAACACGGCGCCCGACACGATGGGGCTGAGGTAGCAGACGATGCCCACGATGCCGTTGGCCGTGGCTGCGGCTCTCTTGGTGGCCTGGTTGGATGCGGCTATACCCAGAAGGGCCTGAGGGCCGTAGATGAAGAATGCGGAGAGCACCAGCATCGTGATGAACAGCCAGGGAATGTCCTTGACCTGCCAGAACACGAAGAGGCAGACGACTGCGAGTACGGTGCATATCGCGCTGGTACACTGGGCCTTGCTGTGGAAGAACTTGTCGGTGGCCCAGCCTGCGAAGAGCATACCCACGATACCGCCCACGATTTCGCAGACACCGACTATGGATGCCGCCAGGGTGATGTCAAGACCTTTGTCCTGCACCAGTATAGTGGAGCCCCAGTCCAGAATGGTGAAGCGGATCACGTACACGAAGAAGTCGGCGACGGCGATTATCCAGATGATGGGGTTGCCGAAAGCCATCTTGCTGACGAAGCGCTTGTATGCGAGTTTCGTGAGGGCCGGATCTTCCTGCTCTCCGGGCTGGTCTTCCCGCTTGTGGGCGTCCATATCTTCGGGATTGGGAAGGCCCACGGAAGCGGGCGTATCCTTCAGGCCGAAGAATATGAGTGCGGCGCCGAAGATTGCGAGCACGGCCGGAGCCCAGAAGCACCACTGCCAGGCGGAGTGGCCGAAAGAGCCGAGTATGCCGCCGATCATAAGGGCGAGAAGCCCGGCGCCGATGGAGTGCGAAGCGTTCCAGATGGACTGCTTGGTGGCAAGCTCGGAAGGCTTGATCCAGTGCGCCATCAGGGAAGAGCAGGGGGGATAACCCATACCCTGGAGGTATCCGTTGATGAGCCACAGGGAACCGAGTATGTACACGAAACCTATGGTGGCCTTGCCTGAGGTGTCGAGCACCTCGAAGAAAGAATTCATTGCGGGGATAAAGCCGATGACGATGTTGACAAGGGCGGACAGCAGCAGGCCGAGGGCCATCATACGCTTGCGGCTGAAGCGGTCGGCGAGCATACCGTTGATGAATCGCGACACGCCGTAGATTACGCCGTTCAGCGTCAGGAAGACGCCGAGCTGGGTCTTGCTGAGCCCGAGCTCGCTCTCGAGGGCCGGCATAGCTATGCTGAAATTCTTCCTTACAAAATAGAAGAGAGCATAGCCTATCATAAGTATGATAAGCGTGCGCCACTGCCAGTAGTTATACTTTTTGATCGTAGCTTTATCCATAATTTACAGTTTAATCTTGTTGATAATCGTCTTTGCTCCGTTCTCACCCTCGTAGGAAAGCGAAATCACTCCGTCGCTCTTGCCTTCGGGGAAGAGCGACACTATGGGGAAGGACGAATAGAACTTGAAGATTGCGAAATCGATGGGGAACATACCCTCGGGGATGGCATCTTCGCCTGCATTGTGCCTGAGGCTGAGGAAGAGCGTATCGTTGACCGGACGGGAAGTGTCCGCCAGGAGGTTGACGGTGTGTGCTTTTTCCGCTTCCGGGCTGTACCTGAAGCGGTTGGTCATATTCAGGCAGCCTCCGGAGTACCAGATTTCATCCACATCGATAAGGTCGGTCCCGAGAGTGTCCGGGCCCTCGACTTCGCTGCTTTTTACGGGCTCCTTGTAGAGAGGGAAAGTGTATTCCAGCAACTTGGCGCTGTACCGGCCGTCGGTGAGTTCTTCCGTCACGTCGAAGCTGCCGAGCATACGGGTCGCTTCTTCAAGCTTTTCACCTGCGGATGCGTTGGAGAACACGTAGGTGTTTCCGTCGTCACCGACGAAACTGCCGTCAGTCTGGAGGAAACCCATCATAAAGCCCCTGTAGAGGAAGGGCTCCGTGGACATATCGCAGGAAACGGCTCCTGCGAGCAAAAGGATAAAGGGTATAAGTCTTTTCATCATAGCAACTTCTTTCTAGTCGGGTGGCAGAGTATCTGGATATCGAATCCGTCTATTTTGTAGCCGCGGAAACGGTGGCGCTTGAGTCCCGCTTCTATAGTGTCCAGCAAATCCTGCCCTTCTATGTCCAGGTATTCGTTGTTGCGGGTGTCGTAGAGGTGGACGTGGCGCTCGGGGAACACGTCGAAATACATCTTGTTGTTGGTGCTCAGCCGGCGCGAATAGATGTTGTTGTCGGCAAGCTCGGAGAGGATGTTGTACACGCTGGCAAGGCTGATGCGGCACGAGGAGCCTATCCGCTCCCGCACCTGCTCGGCACTCGCGTGTACGAGGCTCATCATAGCTCCGTGCACGGCCAGACGCTGTCCGGTCACCTTGAGCCCGTGCGCCTTGAGCCTTTTGCGGAAAGCCTCTTCGTCGGCCGCCTTGCGCTTGGTGCTGCGTGTCATAGGGCAGCCTCCTTAAGCAGTGAACGGGCGTTGGCGACGGCTTCCGGGGTGATGCTCGCCCCGCTCAGCAGCCTGGCTACTTCCTGCACCCTGGCTTCTCCCTCGAGAAGCCTTATGCCGGAGTAAGTGCGGCCGGAAGCTTCGTCGAACTGCTTGCTGACAAGGTAGTGGGCGTCTCCCTTGGCTGCGACCTGGGGCAGGTGCGTTATGGAGAAGACCTGGATGGTGCGTCCCATCTCGCAGATCATCGAGCCCATCTTGTCGGCCACGCTTCCGGACACCCCGCTGTCGATTTCGTCGAAAATCAGCGTGGGCATACCTTCGAACTTGGCCATCAGGGCCTTGAGACTCAGCATTATGCGGGAAATCTCGCCGCCTGAAGCGCATTTAGCCACATCCACGCTGCGGGTCCCGTCGGCTGAGAACTTGAATGCCACGCTGCTGCTGCCGGACGCTCCGGGGTCGGCGGGAAGGACTTCCACTTCGAAGCTGGACCTTTCCAGCTCGAGATAGTGGAGATGGCCCGTGACCTCTGCGGCAAATGCCACGGAGGCCTGCCGGCGGGCCTTGTCGAGGGCCTCGCATACGCGCAGGTGGGCTTCCTTCAGGGAGGACAGCCTCTTTTCGAGTTCGGCGCAGCGCTCCTCCAGCTCTTCGGAACCGGAAACGGCCCGTCCGAAGCGCTCCCTGACCTCTATCAGTTCGGCGATGCTTTCGCAGCCGTGCTTACGCAGGAGCTTGTAAAGCAGCGAGAGACGGTCTTCCACCGCTTCGAGGCGCTCTCCTGATGATTCCGTCCTCCCGGCGGCATCTTCTACTTCAGCGAAAATGTCTTCCAGTTCGATACGGGCGGATTCGATGCGCTCTCCGAGAGCGGTCATAGAAGGCAGGAACTTGCCTGCGTGGTCCAGGGCTTTCCTGGCCTCGCGGAGGCTTTCGCCTATGCTCTGCCTGCCGTCCGGATTGAAAAGCTGCAGGGCAGTGGCAAGACGCTCCCTGATCTCTTCGGCATTGGCCAGGGCTTGCTGCTCCTCTTCGAGGCCGGCAAGCTCTCCGTCCTTGAGCCTTGCGCTTTCGAGCTCCTTGTACTGGGCTTCGTTGTAGTCCAGCTCCGCTTTCTGGGTGCGAAGCTGTCCGCGGGCGTCTTCCAGCTCCTTCCTGCATTCCCCTATTTCTTTCCACAGCCTTCGGCATTCCGCCAGCGCTTCTTTATTGCCGGCGTAATGGTCCAGCAGCGATAGCTGGAAATGCTTGTCGTTGAGCAGCAGGCTTTTGTGCTGCGAGTGGATGTCGAAAAGGCCGGAACTCAAGTCCGTCAGCTCCTGTATCTGCACCGGGCAGTCGTCGATGAAGCTGCGCGAACGCCCGGACGAGTAGATGACGCGGCGTATGATGCGCAGTCCTTCGGGAGTGTCGAATTCGCCTTCCACCACGCAGTCGTCGCCTCCCGGGCCTATGACTTCAGCCTCGGCCTTCTGGCCGGCGAGCAGCCCAAGGGCTCCGAGAAGGATTGACTTCCCGGCTCCTGTCTGCCCCGTAATGATCACAAGACCCTCCGGGAACTTGATGTCCAGAGAGTCTATCAGGGCGTAATTGCGTATGTGGAGGCTGCGGAGCATAGCGTCTCCGATTATTCAGCCTTGTCGTCGGACTTTGCGAAGCGGTAGGAGAGTTCTCCATCCTCGAACTCGGAGATGGCTACGAGGCAGGGTTTGGGCTGGCGCTCGAAATACTTGGAGATTTCAATCTGCTCCTTGTTCTCGAAGGTCTCTTCCATAGTGTCGCGCTCGTTGCGGAATTCCTCCAGGCGCTTGCTGAGCTCTTTCTTTTCCGCGAGGGCAATCTGGTTTGCGCGCTGCGCAAGGATTACCGTCGTCTCATAGATGTTGCCCGTAGGGGCGGCGAGGTCTTTGATATCCCTCGTGATAGTGTTGTTTGGTATTTTGTTTTCCATATTCTTAATACGAGAGCCCTTAAAGGGGAAGTTTCAATATTTTTCTTTCGCTTTCTTGTAAAGCTTTTCAAGCTCCTTGCTGCGGGCGGTATCGGGATACTCGCCTATGTAGTTGAAGTAGTCGTCGTAGAAGACCAGGAACCTTTCTTTCTGCTTTGCCGGCACGCTCATAGAGGCGTACTTGTAGGAGGACATCGCTATGTAGTAGAGTATGTCCTCGCGGTAGCGGTTCTCGGCATTGTCCTTGAGCACGTTCCTGAGCGCAACCCGGGATGCGAGGTAATCCTCCATTTTATAATAAAGGTATGCGCTCTCGTAGGCCTTGCGCTCCAGACGCCCGTTCAGGTCGTCGAGCATATGGTCGCAGACGGTGCGGTATTCCGTGTCGGGGTGGCGCATCAGGTACTCGCTGATGGCCGTGATGGTCTTGTAGGTCGGAGTCTGGTCCAGCTCATAGCGATGGCATCCGCGGAAGAGGCAGTCCAGGCGCAGGAACTCGGCGGACTCGGCGAAGGGGCTGCGGGGGAAATTGCCTATGAAGCGCTCGAAGTTGGTCTCGGCGGTCAGGTAATCCTTGGCCCTGTAGTTGCTGAGGCCCCAGTAGTACTGGACCGTATCGTCACGTGCAGAGCCGCCCGTGATGACGGAAAGGGATTCGAACAGCTGGCTGGCCTTGGTGTACTTGCCCTGGCTGAAATAGTCGAACGCAGCCTGGTATTTAGCATCGGAATCGTTGCTCTCCAGCAGCAATTCATACTGGCTCTTGCAGGCAAGTGCGCACAGAAACAGCAGGGCGGCTGCGATTATCTTTGATTTTGAACTCATTGCTTAAGGAATTTTTCTGCATCCAGGGCAGCCCGGCAACCTGATGCAGCTGCCGTAATCGCCTGGCGGTAACGGGGATCCTGCACGTCTCCGGCTGCGAAAACGCCTTCGACAGAGGTCGCGGAGGTCTTGCCGTCCGTAACTATGTAGCCGGCCTCGTCGGTCTTGACCCAGGGGGCGAAGAGCTCCGACTGGGGGTGGTGTCCGATTGCCAGGAAGAATCCGTCGATAGCTATGTCGAACACGCTGCCGTCTTTTCTCTCAAGACGGGCGCCGGTCACGCCGCTGCTGTCTCCCAGCACTTCACGGGTATTGCAGTTCCAGAGAATTTCGATGTTGGGAGTGGCCTTCACCCTCTCCTGCATAGCCACGCTGGCGCGCAGCACGTCCCGTCGCACAATCATATAGACTTTGCGGCACAGGCCGGCGAGGTAGGTGGCTTCTTCGCAGGCGGTATCTCCTCCGCCGACCACGGCCACATCCTTGCGGCGGTAGAAGAAGCCGTCGCAGGTGGCGCAGGCCGATACGCCGAGGCCCCTGAATTTCTGCTCTGAGGGCAGGCCCAGGTAGCGTGCTGTGGCGCCGGTAGCGATAATCAGCGACTCGGCTTCGATTTCCTTCTCTCCGTCTATGGTCAGCTTGAACGGACGCTTGGAGAGGTCGGCCGCCGTGACGGCGCCGCTGCGCACGTCAGCCCCCAGGCGTACTGCCTGCTTGCGCATATCGCTCACCAGGGCGTTGGCATCGACTCCGTCCGGGTAGCCGGGGAAGTTCTCGATCACTGTCGTCGTGGTCAGCTGGCCGCCGGGCTCCATTCCTTCGTAGAGCACCGGGAAAATTGCAGCGCGGGAGGCGTAGATGGCGGCGGTATAGCCTGCAGGACCGCCTCCTATGATGAGGCATCTTACTTTTTCCATATTAACGGATTATTGAAATGGTGTTGTTGGCGTTGTAGCGCAGGCGGCGCACGGCTGTATTCGTCTTGCCGCTGCCGTCAAAGTAGAAATCGGTCTGAAGGCCGCGGTATGGGTTGGCCGCAAGCTCTTCGTGCCAGTAGTCGGGATCCTTCTCCACCACGGAGCCGAAGTACTTCATAATGTCGTAACCCTGATAGACCCACTGCCCGGGATCGCCCTTGAAAAGGCTGCGGTATTTGTCTGAAAAGCGCTTCACTTCCAGGTCCTGGGGGTCTGCGTAGTAGGTCGCGGTGATGCGGGTTGCGGCGGCGTGGAGGCTTTCCACTTCGAGGTCGCCAAGCGAACGGAGCTTGGATGTGCTGTACACGGCGTTGCGCCCGCCGCGTATGTTCATAAGCGCGATTTCGCGGATTGCGGCACTGCAGAAAGCATCGTTCTCGGATGCGATTACGAAGCGGCAGGTGCCTTGCACGAGCCCTTCCTTGGAAGATGGCGTTGAGGTGATTTCGTAGGGAATGGCGGCCTCACCGAGCTTGAGGGCAAGTCGGGATGTCATCTCGCCGCCCTTTTCTTCGGCGCTCTGGAGCAGCACCACGGCGTCTCCGCCCCTGAGGTCGTCTCCAATCCAGCGCACAAGTTCATCCACCTGTGCTTCCCAGCCGGACGGCGCCTGGATGATGTTGTGGCGGTCCGTGAGCGTAGCTACTTTCGGGTCGAGCGGGGAGACTATGAATTTGCCGTGGGCCCGGGGCAGAATCCTCTGTACGTCATCGTAGCTCACGGGGCCGATAATCAGGTCGCTCTTCTCCAGTGTCTCTCCCGAGGGCAGGCCTTCGGTGGAGTCGAATACCGAAAGTTCGTAGTGGCGCTCGCCCGATGACAGGCTGTTGGCTGCGATGAGCACTCCGCTGTAGAAGTCCAGGAAGTTGGCGTTGGGAGTGGCGGAACTGCGGAAAGGCAGGATAAGGGATATCCTTGTCACGGCAGCCTCTTCCTCCACGGGTATCTCCTCTTCGAGCCCGATGGGCACGAAGCTCTCGCTCCTCGGTTTCACGGAGGTGCTGTCCTGCTTCGGACGGCTGCCAGGGAAGAGGTACCATTGTGCGGAGGCCCCCAGAGGCAGAAGCACCGACAAGATCAAAGTAGCTATTAGATATCGTTTCATAATGATTCCGTAAAACTTAACAATCCCTTGCAGAATCCGGACCACGAAAGCCTTTGCTTTTCGTCCCGGATGTGCCTGATGCAATCGTCGCGAAGGCCTGCCGTGTCGAAGAGGCGCCTGACGCCATCGGCGACCACGGCCCCTTCGGCCTTATCTACTACAAGTCCGGTGCCGCGGCCTTCGACGGTGCGCCTCAGGGCTCCCGTATCAGTCACTATCATCGGTACCTCGAAGTGGCAGGCCAGGGCGTTTACCCCGCTCTGTGTGGCGCTGCGGTAGGGGAGCACCGCGGCGTCGGCCGCTGAGAAGAACCATTTCACCTCCGAATCCGGGATGTAGCGCCGGAAGAGGTGTATCCTGTCTTTCGCAGGGCTCTTTTCTATGGCTTCGGAATACTCGGAAAAATCTCCGTAGGGCTCTCCTGCGATGATGAGCTGGTAGTCTTCGGGGAGAAGGCCGAAAGCGTCAATCAGGATGTCCAGACCCTTGTACTTGCGGATAAGCCCGAAAAACAAGAGGTTTTTTCTGCCGCTTTCAAGCCCGAGCCGCTTCTCGGCTTCTTCCCTCGGTACCCTGTCTCCGAAATGGGTGTAGAGGGGGTGGGGGAGCACCGTGTAGCGGGCGTCTTTCTTCAGCTTGAGCAGGTCTTCGGCCACTTCTTCGCTCATCGTGACACATCCGTCCACGCCGCGCAGGAACCACTTCGTCAGCGGGCGGTCGAAGAAATGCGGCTCGTGGGGGATGATGTTGTCGGTGATGGCCACGACCTTGCATCCGGCGTGTCTGGCCACCCATCCCAATGAAGGCGCAAACCACGACATCCAGTATCGCAGGATGAGCAGGTCTGCGCCCCATCGGCGTATCGCACGTGCCGTCTTGATCCAGGATACGGGGTTAACCGTACTCAGGCAGGCTTCAGACTCCACCTTCAGGGCTTCGTCTCCGGGAGCCACGTATTGGGTCTTGCCCGGGAACAGGAAAGAAGGGTACTGGGTCGTGAAATTGAATGCCTTGACGGTGTCGTCCTTGCTCAGGCAGCCAAGCAGGCTTGCATTGAACTGGGCGACCCCTCCTCTGAAAGGATAGAAACAAGACAGAATGGCGATTTTCAAGGTTCTTATTCTTTATTCTCGGCCTTGCTCTTGACGTATGCGGCGTTGAGGCCTTCGAGGATATCGTCGGTGATGTCAAGGGAGGAATCAGCCGCCACCACGGGAGCCGGCAGGATGTCGCCCTGTGTGGTAAGGATCATAGCATATCCTTTTTCCGCGTTGTAACCGTCGATGAAGGTCTTGATGGCGTCAGCTATCTGGTTCATCATAACCTGCTGCTCCTCGGCGATTTCCTGCTGCTTCTGGGCTGCATACTGCTGGAAGTTGTTCTGCTGGTCCTGGAGCTTCTTGCCCTGGATTTCAGCCACGCTCTGGGTCATAAGGCCTTTATTGATCTTGTCCTGGAAAGCCTTGATGTCTTTTTCAAGCTTGGAGCCCCTGCGGTTGACTTCCTGGTTGATGCTGTTTATCTTGGTCTCGGCGACGCTGCGCAGGTCGTTGGCCATATTGGCTGCAGGTGCGCTGCCGTTTTCGCAGCTGGTGAAAGTCGTACAGAGAAGGGCTGCTGCCCCGAGGGTGGCAATGATGCCAAGAGTGATCTTTTTCATTTTTTATCTTTTGGTTTCTTATATTGCAAAATGCAAATTTAACTATTTTTTCCGAATCTCTGCCAGATACGCAGCTATTGTCTTCTCCAGACCCATATATAGGGCGTCGCATATTATGGCGTGGCCGATGGACACTTCGTCGGTCCAGGGTATGGTGCGTATGAAGTAGGCAAGGTTGTCCAGGTTGAGGTCGTGTCCGGCGTTGAGGCCGAGGCCGCAGCTGCGTGCCTGCCGGGCGGCTTCGAGGTAGGGCGCTACGGCTTCTTCCGGGGATTCGGGGAAGCGTTCCGCGTAGGCGGCCGTGTACAGCTCGACCCTGTCGGCCCCGCATTCGGCGGCGCCCAGCACCATCTCCGGGTCCGGGTCTACGAAGATGGAGACCCGTATTCCCGCGCTCTTGAATTCCTTGCAGAGACCGCTCAGGAGGGCCTTGTTGGCTATCGTGTCCCAGCCGGCGTTGGACGTCAGGGCGTCCGGGGCGTCGGGGACAAGCGTGACCTGGTCGGGACGCACGCTGAGCACGAGCTCCTTGAAACGGGGGATAGGATTGCCTTCGATATTGAATTCAGTATGCACTAGCGGCCTTATTGACAGCACGTCCGAGTAGCGGATGTGGCGCTCGTCGGGCCTGGGGTGCACCGTTATGCCCTGGGCTCCGAAGGCCTCGCAGTCGAGGGCTGCCTTGGTCACGTCGGGGATGGCCCCGCCGCGGGCGTTGCGAAGAGTCGCTATCTTGTTGATGTTTACACTTAGTCTTGTCATAAATGCAAAATTAAAAATTTATATCCGAAAAGTGGAAATATTATGCTAAATTTGAAGCCTGATATGAAGTTTGCTTATTATTTAAAGGACAGCCGCCTGGAGTCGGACCCCCGTGTGCTCGGATTGCTTTCGGAGCTGGGCGCCGCGGGATTCGATGTGTACCCCCTGCTTGCAGCCTCCGGAGTGGACCCCGGCACTCAGATGCTTTTGAGTTTCGGAGGAGACGGCACTTTCCTTTCCGCCGCCGCGCTTTCCCTGGAAGCCGGCCTTCCTGTGCTCGGAGTAAACTTCGGCCGCCTGGGGTTCTTATCCGAAAACAAGCCCGAGGACGTGGTCCGGGCTCTTACCTGCAAAGATTATTCCATAGAGAAGCGCGGAATGGTCAGGGTAGATGGTCTCTGCGGAGGCGACGGCCCGCAACTTGCTCTCAATGAAATTTGCGTGCTGCGCAAGGGCGCGGCTATGCTCGGGGTGGACGTGGAAATCGACTCCCTGCCCCTGCCTACCTACTGGGCCGACGGCCTTGTAGTGGCCACAAGCTCCGGCTCGACCGCCTACTCGCTCAGCGCCGGCGGTCCCATCTGTATGCCGGATGCGAGGGTGCTGATCATCTCCCCGGTGGCCCCGCACAACCTTAACGTGCGTCCGCTGGTCGTCCCCGATACGGCCCGGATCAGCATTTCTTTCCGTTCCCGGGATGAAGAAGTGAAGCTTACCGCGGACAACCGCGGCTACAACATACCGGCGTCCGCCCGCCTGACCGTGCAGGCTGTCCCCGAGACCCTCGAGCGGGTAGTGCTGGGCGGCACGAATTTTATCGAAGCGCTGCGCTCCAAGCTCTTGTGGGGCGGCGATGTGCGAAACGTAAATGAATGAGTATGACAGAAATTGAAAAAGTTCCGCGTCACGTGACATTTATTATGGACGGCAACGGCAGATGGGCTGCCGCAAGAGGCAAAGAGCGCATTTTCGGACACTTCGAAGGCGTGGAGAGCGTGCGGGCCATAATGGAGACGAGCGCCGAACTGGGCATTGAATATGTATCTTTTTTCGCTTTTTCCGAAGAGAACTGGGGCCGTCCCGAGGCTGAAGTCAGCGGCTTGATGGACCTGATGATGCGCTCGATGAAAAACGAGACCAAGACATTCCTTGACAACGGTATACATTTCCGCGTGCTGGGAGACCGCAGCAGGCTCTCGGATTCGCTCAATGCGGCTATCGACGAGCTTGACGAAGCGACTGCCGCAGGCACCCGTATGACAGCCATCATCTTCCTGAGCTACAGCGGGAAATGGGACATACGCCAGGCAGCCGAGCGCCTCGCCCGCGCAGGCTCCGGAGACCTGGAGGATTATCTCGTGACCGCAGGCGTGCCGGATCCCGACCTTATGATACGCACTTCGGGAGAGAAGCGCATCAGCAATTTCCTGCTCTGGCAGATGGCATATACCGAATTTGTTTTCACCGATACACTTTGGCCTGATTTTAGAAAGGAACAATATCTGGATGCGCTGAAGGAATACGCTTCCCGGGACAGACGTTTCGGAAAAGTCAAATAGTTTCCGTATATTTGCGCATTTATCGGAAAGAAGAGATGACACACAGATATATTGTCGCCTTTATGATTTTTCTCCTGTCCGGTCTGGCCTTGAAGGTCCAGGCCCAGACAGTGGAAGTGGACTACAACCACCCGAAAAAGTATTTCGTGGGCGGCGTGTCCGTGGAAGGCAACAGCTATTTCAGCTCCCAGCAGATTATCCAGCTGACCGGATTGCAGAAAGGAATGGAGTTGACCGTTCCTTCGGACGACGTGGCCGGAATCGTGCGCCGGCTGTGGCTCCAGCGCTATTTCGAGGATGTGGCCCTGGTCATCGACCATCTTAGCGCGGATGCCGATTCGGCATACTTCACCATCAAGATCAAAGAGCGCCCGAGAGTGTCCCGCTGGACTTTCTCCGGCATCCGTTCCGGAGACAAGAAAGAGCTCCAGGACCGTCTCAACCTGCGCCGCGGCGGCGAGTTCTCGGAATATGTTGAGAAGACTTCCGCCGACATCATCAAGCGCTACTATGCTGAAAAGGGCTTCCTGAACGCCACTGTCAATGCCGAGGTCCAGAAAGACTCGATAGTCCGCAACGCCATACGCGTCAACTTCGCCATCAACCGCGGCGAGCGCGTGCGCATCAAGGAAATCCATTTCATCGGCAACGACCACGTCAAGGATTTCAAGCTTGCCCGTTCGATGAAGAAGACTAAATCCAACAAGTTCTACAACTTCTTCAACAGCAAGAAATTCAACGAGAAAGAGTACCTCAACGACAAAAAGTCCGTCATCAGCGCCTTCAATGAGGCCGGCTTCCGCGACGCCCGCCTGGTGCGCGATTCCGTTTATTATATGGAGCCGAACCGCCTGGCCATCGACCTGGTGTTCGACGAAGGGGACAAATACTATTTCCGCGACATCACCTGGACCGGCAACTCGGTATACCCTTCCGAAGTGCTCAACGAGGTGCTGAAGGTGGAAAAAGGCGACGTGTATGACGTCGTGTCGATGGAGAAGCGCCTCAAGGGCGGCGGCAAGCAGACCGAGATGGACGTCTCGAAGCTCTACCGCGACAACGGCTACCTGTTCTTCAGCGTGACTCCCGTTGAGACCAACATCCAGAACGACTCCGTTGACGTGGAGCTCCGCATCTCCGAAGGCAAGCAGGCCATCCTGAACAACATCATCATCAACGGCAACGACCTGACCAACGAGAAGGTGGTGCGCCGCCAGATATTCACCCGCCCGGGCTACCTGTTCCGCCAGTCGGATTTCGAGCGTTCCATCCGTGAAATCGCCTCCCTCGGCCAGTTCGACCCCGAGGCTATCACTGACCCCGCCAAGGGCTGGAGTATGATTCCCAACCAGCTCAACAACACCGTTGACCTCGTCTATAACGTGACCGAAAAGCCTTCCAGCCAGCTGGAACTCTCCGGCGGCTGGGGCGGCAACACTTTCGTCGCCACCGTGGGCGTGAGCTTCAACAATTTCTCGACTTCCCGCTTCTTCGACAAGACGGCCTGGAGGCCCGTGCCGCTGGGAGACGCGCAGAACCTTGCGTTCCGTTTCCAGACCAACGGACAGTACTACACGGCCCTCACCGCCAGTTTCACGGAGCCCTGGCTCTTTGGCAAGAAGCCTACTTCGCTCAACCTCTCCGGCTACTATACCCGCTACACCAATTCCAACCTCTGGCTCGGAATACTGGACAACAGCCACCAGATGGAAGTGTTCGGCTTCTCAGCCTCGCTGGGTAACCGCCTGAAGTGGCCCGACAATTTCTTCGTGCTCTACAACGGCCTCAGCTGGCAGACCTACAGGCTCAAGGACTGGGGCGGAATGGGCTTCATCTTCGAAGACGGCGTGTCCAACAACATCAGCTACACCCTTACGCTGATGCGTAATTCCACGGACCAGCAGATCTACCCGCGTTCCGGTTCGGATATGTCTTTCTCGCTGTCCCTGACCCCGCCGTTCTCGCTATTCCGAAACTACGACTACGACCAGTCCGGCAACAAGATAACCGAGCGTAACGGCAAGAGAATCACCTGGAGGGACGTCGATTACAACAACTGGAGCGTGGAACAGCGCTACCGCTGGATAGAGTACAACAAGTGGAAGTTCAGCGCCGCCACCTACACCAAGCTCATCGGAGACCTGGTGCTTATGACCCGTGCGCAGTTCGGCTACCTCGGCTACTACAACCGCAGTTGGGGCTATTCTCCTTTCGAGGGCTTCCTCCTGGGCGGTGACGGTATGTCCGGTTATATGACCTACGGAAACGAAATCATAGCCCTGCGTGGATATCAGAACAACTCCCTGACCCCGAGGATGGTGACACCGTACAACAGCAGCGGCACCGCCTACGCCGGCAACGTGTATGACAAGTTTACCGTGGAGCTCCGTTACCCCGTGATTCTCCAGCCTTCGTCCACCATTTTCGTGCTGGCGTTCCTGGAAGGAGGCAACTGCTGGAGCGACATCAAGGATTTCAACCCGTTCGCAATCAAGCGGAGCGCCGGTGTGGGCGTGCGTATCTTCCTCCCGATGATAGGTCTGCTCGGTGTGGACTGGGGTTACGGATTTGACGATTCAAGTGTAGGTGGAAGTCAGTTCCACTTCGTTATAGGACAACAATTTTAAATTTGAAGATATGAAAAAGATTCTTTTGGTTGCCGCTTTGGCAATGATCAGCGCAGCGGCTTTTGCCCAGCAGAAGTTCGCCCACGTCAATTTCACCGAACTGGTGCAGTTGATGCCCGAGGCCGACCAGGCCCGTGCAACGATGGACGCCTCCAGCAAGGAAGCAAGCGAGACCTATCAGGCGATGGCCGATGAGTTCAACAGCAAGATGCAGCAGTATCAGCAGAAGTTCAATACCTGGACCCAGGCTATCCGTGAGACTAAGGAAAAAGAACTCACCGACATCCAGCAGCGTATCCAGGAGTTCCAGCAGACCGTGCAGGCCGAACTCCAGCAGCAACAGCAGCAGCTGATGGCCCCCATCTACAAGAAAGCCCAGGAGGCCGTGGAGAAGCTGGCCAAGGACGGCGGATACATCTTCGTGTTCGACCAGAATGCCGCTCTCTACATCGATCCGGCCCAGAGCACCGACCTCACTCCCGCTGCCCGCAAGGCCCTCAGCATCCCTGAGGACAGGACTATGGAAGCCCTCCAGAAAGAACTTCAGGCAGCAGCCGAGCAACAACAGCAGCAGGCACAGTAACAGTATTTTTTAACCACATATTAAGATGCAACACAAAGTCATTGACTTAAAGGATGTTGTGATCAGATTCGCAGGAGACTCGGGAGATGGTATGCAGCTCACCGGGTCTCTTTTCGCAGATATGTCTGCGATTTATGGCAACGAACTGTCCACATTCCCGGATTTCCCCGCCGAGATACGAGCCCCGCACGGCACCGTGTCCGGCGTCTCTGGTTTTCAGGTCCATATCGGCACCGAAGGAGTAGAAACTCCCGGCGATTACTGCGACCTTCTCGTGGCGATGAATCCCGCCGCCCTCAAGAGCAACGCCAAGTGGTGCAAGCCCACGGCGATGATTCTCGTGGACGAGGATGCATTCGACGAAAAAGGTATGCAGAAAGCCGGCTTCAAGACCGACAATCCCTTTACCGAGCTCAAGGTGGATGACAGGGCCCTTATCGTGGCCCCGATCACCACTCTCACGCGCGAGTCGCTGAAAGACAGCGGACTGGATCCCAAAACCGTGCTCAAGTGCAAGAATATGTTCACCCTCGGAATGGCCTGCTACATCTACAGCCGTCCGCTTGAATATATATATATGTATCTTGAGAAGAAATTCTCGAAGAAGCATCCTGAACTTATCGAGCCAAACAAGAAGGTGCTCAATGACGGTTTCAACTATGCCGCCAATATCCAGGCAATACCCAACACCTATACCATAGCGCCTGCCAAGAACAAGAAAAAGGGCACCTACCGCAACATCACCGGCAACCAGGCTACCGCCTGGGGCCTGCTGGCCGCATCCGAAAAGTCCGGCCTGCCGCTGTTCTGCGGTTCCTATCCCATCACGCCCGCTACCGCCATTCTTGAGGAGCTCGCAATCCACAAGAGCCTCGGCGCCAAGACATTGCAGGCTGAAGACGAGATAGCCGGCATCTGTACCGCGATCGGCGCCAGTTACGCCGGCAACCTTGCAGTCACCACTACATCCGGGCCCGGCCTTTCCCTTAAGACCGAAGCCCTCGGCCTTGCCGTGATGGCGGAGCTCCCGCTCGTGGTCGTGGACGTGCAGCGCGGAGGACCTTCCACCGGCCTGCCGACCAAGACCGAACAGTCCGACCTCAATCAGGCCCTCTACGGGCGCAACGGCGAATGCCCCATCCCCGTAGTGGCCGCACATTCTCCTTCGCATTGCTTCGACGCCGCTTTCACGGCTTCCAAGATAGCCCTGGAGCATATGACTCCCGTGATGCTGCTCTCCGAGGGCTTCCTTGGCAACGGCAGCGAGCCCTGGTGCATCCCTTCGATGGCAGATTACCCTGATATCAAGCCCCCGTTCGTATCCGGCGTGCTTCCGGAAGGGGAGAAGTTCAAACCCTTCGAGAGGGATCCCGAGACGCTGGTGCGCCGCTGGGCCATCCCCGGCCAGAAGAGCTTCGAACACCGCGTGGGCGGCCTGGAGAAGACCCACGAAGGCGTACTTTCCACCGACCCCCAGAACCACGAGACTATGGTGCGCGAGAGGGCGGAGAAAGTGGCCCGCATAGCCCGCGACATTCCTGCCCTCGAGATTCTTCGCGGCCCGGCGGAAGGCAAACTTCTCGTCGTCGGCTGGGGCGGCACCTACGGCCACCTGCTCGGCGCCGTGGAGGAAGTCGGGACCGTGTCGTATGCGCATTTCGACTTCATCAACCCCCTGCCTGCCAACACTGCCGAAGTGTTCTCGCGTTTCGAGAAGATTCTGGTCTGCGAGCTCAACAGCGGCCAGTTCGTCGCCTATCTGCGCGGCGTGCTTCCTCAGTTTAATTATGTGCAGTTCAACAAGGTCCAGGGCCAGCCGTTCCTCGTGAGCGAACTGGTGGACGCAATCAAGAAGGAGATCTGATTATGGCTAATCTGACATTCAAGGATTTCAAGTCCGACCAGGAAGTACGCTGGTGCCCCGGTTGCGGCGACCACGCCGTGCTTGCAGCCCTCCAGAGGGCACTGCCCCGTGTCAGCCAGGCACTCGGCTATGAGAAAGAGCGTTACGTTGTGGTGTCCGGTATCGGATGCTCCTCGCGTCTGCCTTATTATATGGATACCTATGGTTTCCACAGCATCCACGGCCGCGCCACCGCGGTCTCTACCGGAATCAAGGTGGCCAACCCCACTCTCACCGTGTGGCAGGCCTGCGGAGACGGCGATGCGCTGGCAATCGGCGGCAACCATTTCATCCACGCCATACGCCGCAACATAGACATCAACATCATACTGTTCAACAACCAGATTTATGGCTTGACGAAGGGACAGTATTCCCCGACCTCCAAGTTCGGAGCCATCACCAAGACCTCTCCCTACGGCACCGTGGAGCATCCTTTCAATCCCGGCTCCCTGGTGCTGGGCGCCAAGGGCACCTTCTTCGCAAGGTCCCTGGACGTGGAGCTCAAGCTCAACGAGGACATTATGACCGCGGCCGCCCTGCACGACGGATGCTCCGTGATGGAGATGCTTACCAACTGCGTGATTTTCAACGACGGAGCCCATAAGGAAATCTCCGATCCGGAAGTGCGCGCAGACCGGACCATCATCCTCCGCCAGGGAGAGAAGATGGTATTCGGCAAGAATTCCGACCGCGGCCTGGTGTTCGACGGCAGGAAGATACGTGCCGTGCATATCGGCGAAGGCGGCTACACGCTCGACGACATCCTCGTGCACGATGCCCATTCCGACGATATCGGACTGCATATGGCGCTTGCGGAGATGAAGGGACCCGATTATCCGGTGGCTCTCGGCGTCATCCGCGACGTCAAGGACATCACCTACGACGACGGCGTGCGCGACCAGGTGCGCGACGTGATGCGTACATCTAAAATCCATTCCGTGGACGAGCTGCTCCACAGCGGTTCGACCTGGGAAGTAAAATAACCACTAACAACACATTATGAAGACCAATGACATTATGGCCCGCCTGAGGGCCAAGTATCCTGGAGAAAACGAGTATCTCCAGGCAGTCCAGGAGGTCCTGGAATCCGTGGAAGAGGTTTATAACCAGCACCCTGAATTCGAGAAAGCCAAAATCGTCGAGAGGATGGTCGAACCCGACCGCATCTTCACTTTCCGCGTGACCTGGGTTGACGACAACGGCGAGGTGCAGACCAACACCGGCTACCGCGTGCAGTTCAACAGCGCCATCGGCCCCTACAAGGGCGGCCTGCGCTTCCACAGGGCGGTGACTCCTTCGATGCTGAAGTTCCTCGGCTTCGAGCAGACCTTCAAGAACGCCCTCACCACCCTTCCTATGGGCGGCGCCAAGGGCGGCTCCGATTTCGATCCCGTGGGCAAGAGCAACGACGAGATTATGCGTTTCTGCCAGGCGTTTATGCTTGAACTCTGGCAGTGCATAGGTCCCGACCAGGACATTCCTGCCGGTGACGTCGGCGTGGGCGGCCGTGAAATCGGCTATCTCTACGGTATGTACAAGAAGCTCGCCCGCCAATACAACACCGGCGTGCTGACCGGCAAGGGCTCCACCTGGGGCGGCTCCATCCTTCGCCCCGAGGCTACCGGCTTCGGCGCCCTGTATTTCACCCAGAACCTGCTGCACAAGGCCGGCAAGGACATCAAGGGCTGCCGCGTGGCGGTCAGCGGCTTCGGCAACGTGGCCTGGGGCGCCTGCAAGAAGGCTACCGAACTCGGCGCCAAGGTCGTGGCGGTGTCCGGCCCCGACGGAGTGTGCGAGATTCCCGACGGCATCACGCCTGAAATGATTGACTATATGCTGGTTATGCGCGCATCCAACCGCAACCGCGTGGAAGATATGGCTGAAAAATTCCCCGGCGCCTGCAAGTTCACCGCCGGCAAGAAGGCCTGGAGCGTGAAGTGTGACGTGGCTCTGCCCTGCGCTTTCCAGAACGAGCTGTCCGAAGATGACGCCCGCGAGCTGAAGGAGAACGGATGCTGGTGCTGCTGCGAGGTCAGCAATATGGGCTGCCAGCCCGGCGCTATCCATTTCTTCCAGCATAACGGAGTGCTTTTCGCTCCCGGTAAGGCGGTCAACGCCGGCGGCGTGGCCACTTCCGGCCTCGAGATGACCCAGAACGCCTCCCACATCAGTTGGAGCGGCGCCGAGGTCGATGCGAAGCTGCACTTCATTATGGATTCCATCCACGAGCAGTGCGTCAAGTACGGCACCCAGCCCGACGGTACCATCGACTATGTAAAGGGCGCCAACATCGCCGGCTTTATGAAAGTCGCGACGGCTATGCTCGAACAAGGGATAGTGTAATACAGTCTGCGGACTGTATTACACTGTCCCGACTACCATCATCCTGCACCCCCAGGGGAGAAGGGGAGGTTCCCCTTCCGCTGCTGCGCAGCTGTCCCCTCTGTCGGCCGGCGGCCGCCGGCGCGGCCAGAATGTGGGCTGGGGCGTGAAATGTAAGTAGTTGAGGGACAGCGTGTAATAAGAAATAGTCCGGGCTAAATAAGAGGCCACTGAAAAAGGTTATCCCCAAATAACCTCCTGAGATTTACATATTTGAACGATCCCCTCGAGTTATTGATTCCGATTCCGGATTTTCGAT
>ONLD01000059.1 GCA_900318565.1 uncultured Bacteroidales bacterium | reverse complement strand
ACATGCGAACTTGCGATTAAATAACACTGATTTCAAAGAACTCTTATTCTACGGCGTTCGCGCCGTGGCGTAAAAACTATAAAACTAACGAACTATTGTTTCAACAAATATACAAATTATTATTGATTCTTTGCTTTCAGCGCTTTGTCGGCGAAATCCAGCAGCCAAGTCCAGTCCTGTGCGGACAGGCCGTGGGCGTGGGAGCGTCGCACATATCCGAGTCGCTCTCCGATTGCGGAGGTATCGTAATCGTCCGGCCAGTCCACATCCGGAAGGCCCGGAGCCCCGAGGAAAGTCCATACGGGAGAAGCGGCCTTGAGGCTGAGAAATTCACCGTAGGTATCGAACCAGGGGTTGTCGAAGCCCTGCACGAGCAGAGGCCTGGGAGCGATGCAGCTGACGAGAAGATGCTGGTCGAAAGGCATTTCCGAGGCCTCGCAGCCCTCGTATTTCGCGTAAGCCGGGGAGAACCAGTGCGTGAAGCGGTTCACTTCAGAGCGGACGTGCTCTCCGAAATTGCGTTTGCTCAACGGCACTCCCCCGCCGCCGGTTTGGTTCACCACCACGGCGGCAAAACGCTCGTCGTACGCGCCCGCAAGCAGGGCGGCTTTCCCGAGGCGGGACGAGCCTGTCACGAGCACCCGGGAAGCGTCCAGAGCAGGATCCGCTTCAATCATATCCATACCGCGCATTAGCGCCCAGGCCCAGGCTCCGAGGGCCCTCGGACCGTCAGGCGCCCCGGAATCGGGCCAGAGGTCGAAAACGCCGCTGTACGCAAGCGAGTCCTGCACCTCGGGATCTTCAGGATCCGGGCTCACTTCTCCGTAGCAGGCCGTGACGAGGGCATAGCCGCGCGCAAGTATCATATCCACGGGGAAGGCGCTGCGGAGGTTGCGGTCTTCAAACAGGCCGCGGCTGCTTTCCGATGCCTTGTTGCCTCTCACCCCGAACTCCTCCTCGTCATCCAGCCAGCAGTCAGGAATCAGCACTTCCGGGTCGCGGAGGATGGTGTGGTTGCCATAGAAATTAAGCATAATCACCACTGGCACAGGGCCTTTGGCGTCCCGCGGGCGAAGGATCATCCAGTCGATCTTGGGGCCGGTCCTGTCGGGGCGGAACCACATCCTCTCCTGCCGCCGCACGGCAAAACGGGCCAGGGTGATGCCTTCTTCGAGCGAATCCAGATACACCGGAGAGGGCTCAGGGATGTGCCCGTACATTTCCTTCTCGAACAAGGAAAGGATTTCCGCCCGGCGCTCCCGCCAGAGGGAGGAATCGGCGACGGGGCGGCCGTCGGCGAGCGTCAGAGGGTCCTCGAGGGTGTAGGGGCCCACCGCCTTCTCGTCCTTGTTGAAGGTAAAGCGTATCTTGTTGCGGCGCCAGTCAAAAGCGGAAAGCCGGTACTGGGTCGTATCCCTTTCCACCCTTTCCTGGATGCGGCACTTAAGGTCGCAGTCGCGTATCGTCACCCCGTTTGCATACGACAGGGGGATGTCCTTGCGGCCCTTGAGGTCGAAGAACTGCCGCCAGGGCTTTATGTAAAGTATGCGGTCCACATTGCCCGCTACCCTCTCCACGAGTATATCTGAGTAGTTCTGGGGCGTGTCGGGGCGCATTTTCAGCCAGAGCAGGCGGTCGGTACCGTCCACCTTGCAGTCCCGCAGGATCACGTTCCGTGCGCCCACGCACTCGCTGCCGAATACCAGCACGCCGGCGCCGTGGCCGAAACTGCTGTGCTCCACAAGTATGCCGTGGTTGGTGCCATTGTCGGGGTCGGTGTCAGCCCAGGGGCCCTTCCCTCCCTTGACAGCCACCAGGTCGTCGCCGGTGGCGAAGCGGCAGGAGTCGATGTGGACCAAGCTGCAGGCGTCTATATCCACGCCGTCGGTGCTGGGGGCCTTGACGGGCTTCACGGGGGCATACACGTCGAGGGAGAGGAGCCGCACGCGCTCGCATTTATAGAGGTGGATGTTCCAGAAGCCGGCGTTGCGAAGGGCGGCGTGGTGGATAAGCACGTCTTTGGAATTGCTCACGGAGACGAGCCGCGGTCGCCGCACTTCGAGGTTGGTGCAGGCGGGATTCTCCCCACGGCGGGCCCAGAACGCATCCCAGTAAGGGGCGCCGCCTCCGTCGAGGGTACCGGGTCCGCTGAGCGTGAATCCGTCCACGCCTTCGGCATTGACGAGAGCCGCCGCATAAGGCTGAAGTACGCCTTCAATATGGACTTGCGTATCGGGGTAGTCGGCGGTGTCGCCGCTGCCCTTGAGGGTGGCGCCTTTTTCGAGATGCAGGTGCGTACGGGGCTTGAAAAAGAGCGCGCCGCTCTTCCATACCCCTTCCGGTATGACCACGGTGCCGCCGCGCCGCGCCGCAGCGTCGATGGCTCTCTGGATAGCCTCAGTCTGCAGCAGTGTGCTGTCGGGCAGGGCTCCGTAGTCCAGTATGCTGAAGCGCTTCCGCTCACAGCGTCTCACTTCCTTTTGCGGCTGGCAGAACCACTTATCAATCGCAGAACCGTCCGGCCAGCAAGCAGCGGCTGCCCCGGTATTCCCTCCGGAAGACGTCGCTTCGCGACCCCTCCCACTGCGCTGCGCTTGTGGGCCCCTCCCTCTTATGGAGCCGAGGGTGGCTACAGTCTCCGGAGGTAATACCGGGGCCGCCGCCACCTCGATTCCATTCGATAGCAGGACAATCAGTATGAGAAACAACAGTCTCACAGAGTCTTGGTGAATTTGTAGCTGCCGGCAGCGTAATCTGTGGACTCGGTCTCACCGGGGAGGGTCACGGTGGCGAGGGCGCCGTCAGGCACGGTGATTTCCCAGGTCCATTTGTCGCCGTCGAAGCGCCAGGCGCTCTTGATAAGACCGGCGGAGGAAGGATACTCGGCCTTGATGCTGCCAAGCCGCTTGTCGGGCAGCGGGCTCATCAAGATGTGCTTGAAGCCGGGCTCGGCAGGGTCGGCGCAAATGCCGGCGGCAGTCTCCCATATCCACTGGCACACGCATCCGTATGCGTAGTGGTTGAAGCTGTTCATACCCTTCGGGCCCATACCCTTGTCCTTCATATAGCTGTTCCAGCGCTCCCAGATGGTAGTGGCGCCGTTGTCGACAGAATACAGCCAGCTCGGGTTCTTGCGCTGGAAAAGCAGGTCCCAGGCGATGTCGGCCATACCGTTGTCGGTCAGGGTCTGCATAAGGATGGACGTGCCGAGGAAGCCGGTCTGCAGGCAGCCGTCGTGGGCGGCGAAATTCTCGCGAAGGCGGGCAATCATAGCCTCGCGCGCCTCTCCCTCGACTATCTTGTTCTTCAGGGCGAACAGGGCCGGAGTCTGCATCGTGTTGAGAATCTCGGTCTTGAAAGTGCCGTCGGGGTTAAGGAAAGTCTCGCGGATGAACTCGCGGGCCTGCTTTTGCATCTCCTCATATTTGGCGGCATCACGGCGGGTAGCCCTTGCCATATCGGCCATAAGTCCGGCATCCAGGGCCCAGTAGGACGCACAGAGGTAGTTCCAGTAGCGGGAAGCATCAGGGCGCAGGACCCGCTTGCCGGCAGCATCCCTCTTCTCCTCATAAATGCCGCGTCCGTGCGACTCCAGCGGCTCATAGCTCAGCCAGTCAGCCCACTGGTAGTTGCCGTTCTCGTGCGCGAGAGCGGCGTGGTCGTACTTCACTTCGTTGATGTGGTCCATCCACAGCTCCATCGCATCCCAGTTCTCCGTGATGATTGCGGGGTCGCCGAACTGCTTCCAGACCGTCCAGGGCACGATTACACAGGCATCTGCCCAGCCGAGGCGGGACATAGAAGACGGCAGCGAGCCATACTGGGCAAGAGGCGCCACGCCGGGGAAAGCCCCGGAAGGGAGCTGGGTGTCGCGCATATCGCGCATCCATTTGTGGAAGAATGCGTCCGTATTGGCGAAGAAGGTGCCGGTCTCGCAGAACACTTGAGTGTCGGCGGTCCAGCCCAGACGCTCGTTGCGCTGGGGGCAGTCGGTAGGCACGGAAAGGTAGTTCGAGCGCTGGCCCCAGAGGGTGTTGGATATCAGCTTGTTGACAGCCTCGTCGCCGGTCTCGATGCGGCCGGTTTCAAGCTCCTTGGAGATGGAACTCACCGGCACGGACAGCAGGGACTTGATTTCGACCTCGCCGGTCGCGGTGATGGAGGCGTAGCGGTAGCCGAAGAAAGTGCAGCGAGGGCTGTAGCGCACGAAGCCCTTGGCGGGGCCGAAGGTGTACTTGAGAATCATTCCGCTGTCGGGGCAGCGCAGGTTCTCGCGGTGCACGCTGCCTTCGGGGCCGTCCATACCGCGGCTCTTCGCGCCGCATCCGTCATTGAGAAGCTCGCCCGGCAGGCAGGTAAGGGTCACGCCCTCGGCAGCCTTGAATTCGAAGCAGGGCACCGCGGCGGCGTTCTGGCCGAAGTCCACGACGAGCGTCTCACCGGGAACGACCTTCATCGGGGCTCCGCCCTTGAACTCCTTGATTTTCACCACTTTGCCGAAAGCCTCGTCATTTGCGCCCTCAACATCCTTCCAGGTGTAGGCCTCTACTGGCTTCAGGGCGATATCGGGACGCAGGTAGATTTCAGCGCCTGCGGTAGGCACCACCTCGCCGGGGAATTCAGTGTTGATTTCAGGGGTGCCGAGCTTTTCCGGGGTCTCGAATCCCGGTTTTTCGCGGGCGTCAAACTCCTCGCCGTCGAAAATGGCGGCGTGCTTCACGGGGCCCGCGATGCCGGCTTTCCAATGCTCGGTGTCGGTGCCGAAGAGCTCCTTGGTGCCGTCTTCGTAATTCAGTTCAAGCACCGCACGGAAAGCGCACTTGCGCCCTATCATACCCTCGTGGCCGGCAGGAGTCACGATTTTGTCAGCCCACCAGCCGGGCGTCACCTGGGCGGAAAGCTGGTTCAGGGCGCCGGAGCCTTTGCGATAAGCGTCCGTAATGTCGTAGGTATAAGCGATTTTCGTCTTCTCGAAATGCGTGAAACCGGGCTTGAGGACCTCACGGCCCACGATTTGTCCGTTCAGGTACAGTTCATACACGCCCAGGCCGGTGGTCATCCAGGTGGCGCGGGCCACTTTGCGGGAGTTCGCCACCGTCGAAACGAACCAACTGGCGCCGTCCGCGGCACGGTTGTTCTGCTTGTCACCGATTGCTCCGGTGACCACGGGAGCGTCGGAAGCGGAAATCCACTGCGCGCTCTCCCAGGCATAATTTCCAAGAGGGTCGGTCAGCTTCCCGACCGGTGCTTCAGAAGTTTCCGAGCAAGAGACAAAAAGTGCCGCCGAGAACGCTGCAAAAACGAAAAAACGAATGATTCCTTTCATAATAACAGATTAAGAAACAGTTACCTGCAAATTTAATAAAAAAAGCACTCGTTTCCTATATGCCCGGCGGTAGAATATTTGTATAACACTATTGTATTATTGTTATACTATGCATATATTTGCCGAAAAAAGATTATGTACACCGCACCGAGAAAAATTCAAACCGCATTCAGACTGGATGAAGGACTTGTCTCGCGCCTGAAGCTCAAAGCCCGCAGGGAGAAAAAGAGCCTCAACAAACTGGTTGAGGAAAACCTTGAACGCCTGGCCCCTGCCGAGCCCGAGTGGCCCAAGGTGAAGTTCCCGATCGAGATTGACCCGGTATTCAAGAAATGGGAACTGACCAAACCCATCACACAAGAAGACCTTGATGCCGATGAAAGGCTGGCTTATATCCTTAGCAAGTGATGAAAGTATTTTTGGATACCAACGTGTTTCTTGACACCTTGCTCCCGAAAAGGGAGTTCAAGAATGAATCATTCGAGATTCTGGGTCTTCACAAACTCAAGGATTTCCGACTTCACATATCAAGCCTGAGCATCGCCAACATTGTATTCTGCGCAAGAAAGTATGTCCCCAAGAAGGAACTGTTCGAAGTCGTTGACAATATCAGATACAACTTTAAAGTCCTCCCTCTCGGTGCCGCGGACATAGACAGCGCCATCGAGTCAGGATGTCCGGACTTCGAAGACGCTATGCAGATTGCAATGGCCGAGATGGAGAGCGACGTCATCGTGACAGGCAACAAAAAACACTTCGCGCCCTACACCGCCCTCCCCGTGTTTACTCCGAAGGAGTTTCTGGAGAAACTAAAGCCGTGACGCCCTGAGGGCTGATATGCAGAAGCTGCTGCTTCTCTCCGCCGTAGAGCCTGACCCAGGTCGTAAAGCCCGGCACGCCCCTGCGGAACTCAAAAATGCGTACCCCTGAGACCTTTTCCTCGCTGCGTCCTTCCGCTCCAAGGTGATTGTAAACCGTCTCTCCCCCGCTATAGCGGCCATACATCAAGCGCACCGGCCCGTAATCAAGCACGAAATCACAATCGTGCTCGTGGCCGTTGACCACGGCGAACACGTCCCCCATTTCAAGGAACTGACCGTACAGCCCGCTATTGACCTCGGACGGGCAAGGCTTTTCCTCCTTGTTGCCGTACACCACGGCGGATTTATGGCCGGCAAGACTTATCATTTCAGGCAGGGGGATGTGGAAAAATGCCAGGGACGGCACAGGATTGCCGCCGTTCCTTTCCCTGAAACGAGCGCTTAACGTACGGTACCACTCCACCTGGTCGAAACGGATGTAATCGTAGAAATTGTGCGCCTTCTCCTTCACGTCAAAGGAAGTCTTGTCTCCGGAGTCCAGCAGGTAGAGCACATATGCGAGACTGTCTGCCGAAGACAGCGTAAGATAATCATTGGAATCGCCCGTGATGCCTTTTTCCGAGGCGGGACGGTTCACGCATCCGGGAATCTGCCTGACGGCTTCATAGACTTGAGCACGGTCAAGGTCGAACTGGCCGTCGTGGTTGCCTAGAGCCACGGCAAAAGGGATTCCCCGCCGCACCAACGGAGCAAAAATCTCCTGCAGGCCTGGCTGGGCCGGAGGGCCGAAAATGATATCGCCGGTATGGATTACAAAATCCGGCTTCTCAGCATCAAGGACCTCCTCCACGCACTTCAAAGACCTCTCGGATCTGGGATCACCGGAGATAAAGTGAGTATCCGTCAGCTGGATTATCTTGAAACATCCTCTCTCATTGAACTGGAGCTCCGCCGCCGGCTCATATTTCATATCCTTCGCGCAGGCCGCAAGGGCCAGGGCAGACAGAAAAGTAAGTGTAAGTCGTTTCATAATAATGTGATATCTACTGTTTTCGCAGCTTTCAGCGGAAGCCATATCTGGAGCACGGGACCATCCCACGCCTGAAGCACGCCGGAGCGGAATCCTTCGCACGGCTTTCCGTCGATGCTGATTCCAGCCGGCTGCACCCCGACACCGGGAAGGATAAGGCAGATTCCTTCTGCAGGATGTTCCGGGGAAGCCTCGAGCGTCAGATGCTTCGCGTCGCTCAGCGCAACGGACGGGGGCAGGACGTAAGCCCTCTGGGTGACATCGTATGGAATTACAACGCCCCCGCATCTCAGTTCAGGCGCACGGAGCCACGACTTTGCCAGGGGAAGGAGCCCGCCGGCATCTCCTTCCGTGCAGCCGCAGAGCATAAGTTTCGTCATCTTGCATCCCTCTATGCTGTGCGGAGCGTTGTACTGAGTAGCCGTGTAGGTGTGGGACGCAGCATCCGGCACGCAGGCGTAGCGCCCGATGACGTAGTCCTGGGTCACAGGCCAGTGGTTCCGCCAGGGGAAGAGCGAGAACTCCGACCAGCGGCCGGCATAGCGGTCGATTTCCGGCCCGCTGCCGCCCTTCTCGTTGGTCCCGGGGCCGTCTTCCAGGACGAGGAAGGGATTCCAGCGGCTTTGCAGGTAAGTCACCTGGATGTTGGCTCCCGGCAGCGACGGCTCGTTCTGCCTGGCCTTGCCCTCGAAATCCCAGCCGTAGGTCGCGCTGCGCCCATCCATTGCCGCCACCGACATTATCCTGGAAGGGTCGAGCACGTCTTCCGGCCGCTGGGATGGATGCAGCACCTGGAGGCTCTGGCACCATTCGTACCAGTCACCGAGGTGCGAGCTCCATAAGTCCATCTTGCGCACCCCGACCCCGTCGGGATAGAAAATGTACGTCTCTTCGGAGCAATCTCCCCACAGGGATTCATCGCTCCGGTAAGGAATCTTCTGGTTCACTCCGACCGGCAGGTTGCGCCACACTACTACGGTGCGCACCGGGGTGTTTTCAACGATGCGCACACTCGAGTAGTCAGCGTGCTTGTCGGACATACTCTCCGTGCAGCCCCACCCCGTAACCTTCTTGCGTTCAATGAATTCGTTGCACATCCAGTTGCCTTTCTCGGTCACGAAGCAGGGTGCGTAGGAGATTCCGCGCCAGAACACGACCCTCCAGGGCTGCTCAGGTCCGAATCCGATGACCACATCGGGGACAGATCCGCGCCAGCGGGCATCAAACGCCTCGTAGTACCTCAGGGGGATGTACCAGGCTCCCCAGGGCAGATCGTCCGGCCCGGAAGGGAGCACCCTGGCCTCCAGCTCAGGCGGCTCCGGCCGCAGGAATTTCCCGCACAGGATACGTGCAAAGGCATTCTTATCCTCATAAATATTCAGTTCGTCAATAACTCCGTCAAAGGAACTGTAGATAGGGATATTCTGATTCTCGAAGAAACTCGGAGCCGGCACCGGGGTCCTGCCCACCCAAAGATCATACTGAGCCTGTTCCACACAGGGCAGTTCGAGAGGCGTCCGCGCCACTTCCCTGCCGTCGATTGCGAGATAGAGCCCGCTTCCTGCACGGAACTGGGCCGTGAGACGGGACCACTGCCTGAGCGCTATTCCGCCTGGGCTCTCTACCGATACCCATTCCCCTGCCGAGGCCACGCTGAAATGCACTTTCCCCCGGGCATCAAGCCATAGGGACCACCCGCCGGGAGCATCAGCACGCTGCCTGCAGGCCACAGGGCAGGGGCTCTTGGGGAAAGCCACAGGACACACCCACACATCCACGGCAAAATGCCTCCCGGGAGCCGGGACCTCCGCCGCCGGCATCACGATCCGGCTGTCGAAACCGTCGAAGAGAGCAGCCTTTCCGGATACCCCGGGGACTGCCCCGTCGTCGAAGCTAAGGGAAAACAGAGCCGATAAGGCGATTTGGAACAACAATGATATCATCATAGACAAATATAAGCATATTTTGATTAAAACAGAAATTATTGTGTCCGCACACATAATTACTTTTTCTTATCAAAGGAAAAAAACTATCTTTGCATTGATGAGAAGAATATTCATTATATTGCTTGCCGTCCTGCTCCCCCTCTCCGGGGCTGGAGGCGCCAGCCACGATATCAAGAGCCTCCAGAACTGGGGTCCGTATTCTAAAGAGTATTTCGGGATTTCCCATATCGACGACATACGCTCCGGCATCCAGGTGGAGTTCTGTCTGGTCCCCGGGGTGTACAGGCGAAATGTCAAGGTGCCCTGCGCCCTGTTCGAATCCGATGTGCATCCCTGGAAGGTAAGCCCCGATATGAAGCATATCACTTACCGCCAGGAGATTGAGTGGAAGGACAAGGTGTATGTGGACGCCACCTATCACATTCTGGACGAAGGACGGGTGCTTCTGGAAGCCCGCTGCGTCAACAATACGGACCTCACCCAGAACATCAGCCTGCAACTGGCAGTGCGCAAGGCCGGCGGCAACCCGGAGCAGTGGACGCCGGAGCTCAGGCAAGGTGACGGCTGGTTCTCGCTGCGCTACCCCGAGGTGCAGTCGTCATACACGGTGCTGTGGGACTACCCGCTCAGCGAAGTGAGGCAGTGGCGCTGCGAAAAGCTGGAGCAACTTATGCCCCGCAAAGTCCACGACCACGTGTACAAGGACCTCAAGGGCGACCGCAAAGGGCACTACACTGCTAATTTCCTTCGCCCCGTCGTGCTGCAGCCCCAGAAAGACACCACGCTCTGGCAGCTCATCTTATGCAGCGGCGGCCAGAAAGCCGCCAATCCCCCTGCCGGTGGCGCACAAACAGCTATCCGACAAGTACTTACGGATTTTGCTTGCACGAAAAAAGACGCAAGCAAAAGTGGTAACCTGCTAATTTCCAGCGAACTGCCTGACACCGCACAAACGCAGGAGCTCCCGCAGGGAGTACAGCTGCTGCAGGCGACGCTGCTGACCAATGTCGTGTACCCCATCGATGCATTCGGGGAGCCGATACGGCACTTCTGCCCCGGCAAGAACTGGAACAGCCTGTACACCTGGGACTGCGGATTCATAGGCTGGGCGATGAGCGAAATCGACCCGGCGCGCGGGTACGAAATCCTGCGCCAGTACACCACGGCCCCGGAAGAAGAGGCGCCGTTCGTCCACCACGGGACTCCGCTTGCGACGCAGATACTTGCAGCCCCCGACGTGTGGGAGCGGGGTGGCTGTGACGAAGCACAGCTGCGTGAAATCTACCCGCGTCTCAAGCGCTTCTACGACTATATGACCGGGCCGCGCTTCCGTAAGCCGTCCGGCCTGCTGGAGACCTGGAACCTGTTCTACAACAGCGGCGGCTGGGACGACTATCCCCCGCAGTGGACCTTGCGCCCGCAGAAAGAGCTGCGCTCGAGCACCACGCCGATGGTCTCCACCGCGTACTACATCCGCTGCGCAAAGATTCTTCGGCTTATGGCCGCGCACCTTGAGCGGGCCGATAAAGGATGCCGCCGCTCGCCCTTTTCCGCTGACATCAAGCAGTTTGACGCAGACATCGAAGCCCTGTCGAAGGGGATACTGGACAGCGCCTGGGATGAGGAGACGGGCTACTTCGGCTATGTGGAGCACGACGCCGACGGCCGCCCAGCGGGCTTATACCGCACGCCCGAAGGGGTAAACTTCAATATGGGTCTGGATGGCGTCACGCCGCTAGTGGCCGGCATCACCGACAGCCGGCAGAAGGATGCCCTTATGGCACACATCTTCACCGAAGGCCATCTGTGGAGCCCCTGCGGCATCACGGCAGTGGACCGGCGGGCTCCGTACTACAGGATAGACGGATACTGGAACGGCACGGTGTGGATGCCGCACCAGATGATACTCTGGAAAACGATGCTGGACCTCGGCGAGCCGGAAAAGGCAAGGCTCATCGCGCAGACGGCCCTGGGCAACTGGGAGAGGGAGTGCCGAGACTCCTACAACTGCTACGAGCACTTTATGCTGGCCACCGGCAGAGGCGGGGGCTGGAGCAACTTCTCGGGCCTGTCATCGCCCATCATCAACTGGTGGTGCGCCTACAACAAGCCAGGCACCGTGTCCACGGGCTTCGGCACGCTGGTTACCGGGGCCGAATGGGCTCAGGACAAGTCTTCCGTAAAACTCACTCTCGAATTCGACAAAGACCTTGCCGGCAAGGATGTGGCCATTATCGCCTGTCTCTCAGGCGGCCCTGAAGAAATAATCCTCAAAGCCGGCAAAAAGCCGAAAACCATTTTACTCCCGACTTTATAATTACAATACTTCGTTAAAAATTTAAAAACTATATAATTTTCAATTCATTACAACAACAATAGCCCGTTTCGGGGTGCCAGAGACACCCGCTGAACGACCG
>ONLD01000056.1 GCA_900318565.1 uncultured Bacteroidales bacterium | reverse complement strand
CTATGCGGCCGGGGTTGAACTGAAGCTTGGATTCCAGGCCGCCCACTTTTACCGTGCGTACCCGCATCGACTTCAGGGCCCTGAAATTGGCCGCGGCAAAGGGCCACACGGACAGTTGGTCCTGTATGAATTTTGCTAGCTGGTCCATATCAAAGCAGGGAGAAAAGGCTCTGCCTTATCATCTTGAATTCGTATTCGAAATTGGGGGTCAGGACGTTTGTGCCGATAGCTTTATCTATCTCGTCGGCTTCCCACCAGCGCCCCTCGCTGACTTCGTCACCGTCCGGATGAAGCTCGAAATTGCCCACCGCGGCAAACACGTTGACCAGTTCCCGCTCGGTTTCAGACTCCCAGACATACGTGCGCAGAGGCATAGGATTGAAGTCGTAGAATCCGAGTTCTTCCCCGCTCTCGCGGAAAAGCGCCTCGCGAAGATACTCCCCGTAACCGACGTGGCCGCCGACGGCAGTGTCCCAGTAAAGGGGGAAGAGGGATTTCCTGGCAGAGCGCCGCTGGAGGTATATGCGGCCGAAACGGTCGATAATATGCAGGTGCACTACCGGATGGAGGAGTTTGGTGCCGCTGTGACAGCTTGAACGGGAGGCCCGGGCCACCACGGCGCCGTTGGGCTCCACTATGGGGAGCATTTCACGGACGCCTTTGTTGAGAGGCGAAAGGGGAGCGAGATTAACGGGATAAACCAAGTCCATCTTCAGGGTAGTTCAGGATTTCAAGTTCTTCTTTGGAGTAAAGCAGGCGGTCGGCCACATCGGGGGCGAGGCGGCCAAGGGCGGCCAGGGCTCCGAGCAGCAGCGCCGCGCAGCAGGCGGCGCCGATGGCCCAGCGGGCCGCGGCGGGAAGGCGCCTGCGGGCCTTCGCGGGCTTCGCCTCTGCCGCGGGTTTTGTCACGGTCTCAGGTTTTGTCTCGGCCGTTTGTTCCGGCTCAGAGGGTTCCGGCTCTGTATGTTCCGCCTCGGCAGGCTCGGTTGCGGCCGGTTCGGTTGCGGCCGGCTCCGTCCCGGCAGTTTGTTCAGGGGCTGCAGTCTCCCGGACCGGGGCAGCAGGTGCGGCTTCCGGCGCCGCCACGGCGGGCAGGTCAAGATCCGACAGGGAGAATGCCCCGTGGGTCTTCAATGAGACCGCATCAAGGCCGCAGCAGTCCGGAGAAATGTCCAGGTCTTCGTCGGGCACGAAGAAAAAATGGTTCTCACGCGTGGCTCTCAGGCGTCCCAGTCCGGGAAGCTCCACCGACTTCTCTTCGCGAAGCCGCGCGGCAAGCTCGCCCAGAAATTCGGACAGCATAGATTCCGCCTCCTCGATCGTAATAGAATTGTCTCTGGCATAGAGCGCCGCCAGCAGCCCGTCCTGCGACTCCTTGCTGACGAGAGTAAGGCGCCTGTAAGGCGGATTTATCGTGTATCCCTTGTCGGAGAAAGACGCTGGCATCTGCTCAACTACGAAACTACCCAGCCCTGGAAGGCCGAGAGTGTCGTTGTCGAGGATCAAGTCCCCCACCATCCGGGTCAAAAATTCCACATCCATAACAAGGCAAATTTAGCAATTATCCCTGACTTGCCCAAATCACACATCTATCCACTCGTACTCCCCGCCCCACAGTTGCAGGAAACGCAGGAAGGACTCTCCGCTGATGACCACGCTGGCCGTATTGTCGCAAGGGTGGAAGCTTATCCGTGAAGCAGTACGCAGGTCGGAATCGAGGAAATACTTCACGCGGTGGCCGTTTTCGAAGAGCTCGCGCGGGTCTGAATCTCCGGCTATATCGATGTCGTGGATCAGGCCGAACGCACACACCGAGCCGGGGCTCACTCCAAGGCAGCGCTCCATACGCTCAGGGCTTGCGAAGCTCAGCTTTCCCTGCCGCAGCTTGTGCTCAAGGGAGTGGATGTCAAGGTCTTTGTGGCATTCGAAGCTGACAAGGTAATGCCGGTTGCCTTTGTGGTTGCGGAAAAACAGGTTCTTGCAATGCGTCGCGTCAATGTCTTTCCAGTAAGCGAGAGCCTCCGCTATCGTGGGCAGAGGCGGATGAAAATGTATCTCATACGGTATGTACCTGGCATCCAGCCAGTCCAATACCTCCTGTATCTTGGCGTTCATATTTTTCGAAGTCAAGATACAAAAAAATCAGCAAAAAATTTGCAATTCAAAAAAAAGAAAGTAACTTTGCAATCCCGTTCGGAAACGGCGGGTTGAAATATTCCTCCTTAGCTCAGTTGGTTAGAGCACCTGACTGTTAATCAGGGGGTCCTGGGTTCAAGTCCCCGAGGGGGAGCAAAACGGACAAATCATCGGAAACGACGGTTTGTCCGTTTTCTTTTTGCCGGCAGCTCGCCGGCTACAGGAAGTTGCAGCAGTCGGGGTTGTAGCAGCGGCCGCCGACGGCGTGGAGGGCGGAAATCGCAGCGACGTCTTCTGGACCGAGCTCCAGAGAGAGGGCGGCAAGGTTTTCCGCGATGCGCGAAGGGGTCACGCTCTTGCAGAGCGGCACGACGCCGCAGGCCCGCACCCAGGAGAGCACCACCTGCGATGGAGTCCAGCCGAGGCGCCCGGCGATACCCGTAATCACGGGATGCGAAAGCGCCTCGCCCTTGATAAGCGGCGCCCAGGCCTCGACGACCATAGAATGCTCCCGGCAGAAGTCCAGGCAGTCCTGCTGCATCCAGCCTGGGTGGAACTCTATCTGGTCCACCATAGGCGCAATCTCGGCGCCTTCCAGCAGCGGCAGGATATGCCTCGGCATAAAGTTGCTGAGGCCTATCGCCCGCACGCGGCCTTCCTTGTACAGACGTTCCAAGGCCCGCCAGCTGTCGGCGTTGATCTTTTTCCAGTCGTCCCGGAAAAACGGCGACGCGGGCCAGTGGATCAGGTAAAGGTCCACGTAATCCAGGCCCAGCGCCTCCTGCGAGCGGTCAAAGGCGCGCAGGGCGGAGTCGTAGCCACGGTCCGCATTCCACAGTTTGGTGGTCACGAAAATCTCGCCTCGGGCAATGCCCGATTCGCGCACCGCCTCCCCCACTTCCGCCTCGTTGCGGTAGAAGGCAGCCGTGTCAATATGCCTCCAGCCGCTGCGCAGGGCGCAAAGTACCGAGGCCTTGGTATCTTCGGGAGCCATCTTGTAGGTCCCGAACCCCATCGAGGGGATTTCAATTCCGTTGCTAAGTTTCATCAGAGTAGGATTTCAATTTTAAGAGGCTGGCTCACAGGAGATTCAGGGAGCTGCACGACCACCTTGCCGCCGGTCGTGCACACGGCGCCTTCAGGGAGGGCCGAGCCGCCCAGCAACACTTTGGCAGGAGCCTTTGACACCCCTTCCAGCACCACGCTGATGCGGCGGGTCGAGGGAGCTCCGTCCCACGAACCTTCGCGCGCGCCGACAAGGAGCGTGGTCTTGCGCCCGGAGACTGTCTTCTCTATGTGCGTAATGGCGTAATCGCGAACGTAGCTCTGCGATACGCCGTCGTCTTCATAATGTTCGAAACTGCAGGAGGCCTTGCCCGGCACCACCATCAGGCGCAGCTCGTTCGAAGGGTCCTGCAGGTTGCGTATGCCCTCGGGGGCCAGCGGAATCACGGCACCGGCGCGCACGAACCAAGGATTTTCGGCAAGCGTGTAACGCAGTTCCACCACCCTGCCGCCGCGAAGCGAAGCGCCGTGCGAGACATCGTACCACTCGCCCTTAGGCAGCCACAGCCGGCAGGGTGCGGTGCCGTCGGCGCCCACGGGCTCAGTGACCGCGGTAGCAAGGATATTGTCGCCGAAATAGTATTCGGAATTCCACTCATAAGCTTCCGGAGCCTCGGGGTGGCAGTAGTAAAGCGGACGGCACATAGAAACGCCGGTCTGCGTGGCCTGGCGGGCGGCATCGTAGATGTAGGGGCTCAGGGCGTAACGCAGCTTGATGGCAGCCTTAAGCCACTCATAGTGATCGGGATAGGACCAGATGCGGCAGTCGAGGTTGGCGGTCTGCGTGGAATGCGTCTTGAAGATGGGAGTGAACACGCCGAACTGCATCCAGCGTACGAAAAGCTCCGGGTCGCGGGGCCGCACGTGGTCCTTCAGCTGCATATGCCCGCCGATGTCGTGTCCCCAGTAGCCGTAGCCCACATTTGAGGCAGTCGCCGTGAAGTACGGGAGGAACTTCAGCACCGACCACTCGTCGTAAGTGTCGCCGGAGAAGCCGAGCTGGTAGCGGTGGCTTCCGAGCCCGCCCCAGCGGTGGTAAATCAGCGGCCGGGGGGCCTGGAGGCCAAGATTGCGGGTCTGACGGAGCTTGTCGTTCCAGAACGCGTAGTTGCACCAGAAGGTATTGGAGAGGTCCTTTACATATTTGCTCTCGCGCCATTGCTGCCAGTCAAGCCACCAGAAATCCACGCCCTGGCGCTCCAGGGGCCTGATGACCGAGTTGAAATAGGCATCAGCCCAGGCCTGCTGGTCCAGCCGGAACGGCACGGGGGCGCGGTAGCCTGCCTTGCCGGAAGGCTCCTTGTTGCCGGCAAAGGTGTAGCCGCCCTCGGGATACACGAAATCCTTGGGGCCGTCGTAGTCCGAGGTGCGGGAGAGGTAATCGTCCACGAAGCGCTCGTAGCAGTCTTCATAGGGGCGTATTCCGGATGCCGGGTGCAGGTTGAGAGCGGTCTTGAAACCCTTGCCGTGCAGCTCATTGAGGAGCCCTGCCGGGTCGGGAATCAGGTCGCGGTTCCAGGTGTAGCCGGTCCAGCCGCGGCGCTGGCCGAATTCGTCGTGTCCGGTGCGGCTGTCAAGGTCTTTCCAGGTCTCGTGCCAGTCCATATCGATTATGAACACGTCGGCCGGGATGTCGCGGGAACGCATATCGTCCGCGAGCTGGAGTATCTCCTCGTCGGTATATATCCAGTAGCGGCTCCACCAGTATCCGAACACGTACTTGGGCGGCAGGGGGATGCTGCCGGCTATCTTCGTAAAGTCACCAAGGGCGGCGGTGTAATCGTGCCCGTAGGCAAAGATATACCAGTCGATGCGGTCGCCTTCCGGCCTCGCCACTACCCACTCGCCCCAGTCGGATGAATCGGCCTGCAGCAGGTGGCGGGAGCTTTCATCCACCAGCGCCCAGCCGTCACGCGAAAGGATGCCGTCTTCAAGCTCCGTCTCCCTCTTGCTGAGCTGCCCGAAGCCGAGGCAGCCGTCGAGGGTGCGGGTCGTGCCTTTCAAGTTGCCGGAGGGAGAGTCGCCGGGGTGCCAGGTCCTGGTCTTGCCGCCAAGGGAGAAACTCACGCTGAGATTGTCGGGCGCAAAGCGGCCCCCTCCGTACTCGAGAGCCACTTTGCCGGTCTTGATGCTGACGCCCTCACCTTTTGAGAGGACCTTGAAAGCCGGCACAGGCAGATTGCGGTTCACCACGGCCAGGCTGGCCCTGTCTTCGAACTGTCCGTCCGCCGCCCATTCCATACGGATGAGACGGTCGGTCAGTACGGTGAAGCGGGCGTTGCCGCAGACCACCACAGCCTCGGGGGCTGCTTTTGGATTATTATCCGCCAGCCCCTCGAAGCAGGCTAGCAAAAGCAGAGTAAAAATCAGAGTCCTTTTCATATTTACAAATATAGCAAAATAAAGTATCTTTGCCCCACAATTCTTAAAATATGCCGAAATACATAGAAGTAAGAGGCGCCAAGGCGCATAATCTCAAGAATATAGATGTAGATATCCCTCTCGGGAAGATTGTCGGGATTGCAGGAGTGTCGGGTTCGGGAAAGTCCTCCCTCGCGCTGGGCGTGCTGTATGCCGAGGGTTCGCGCCGCTACCTTGAATCCCTGTCCACATATACCCGCCGCCGTATGACACAGGCCTCGCGGGCTATGGTGGACGAGGTACGCTATGTGCCGGCCTCCCTTGCGCTGCACCAGCGGCCCGGAGTGCCCGGAATCCGCAGCACCTTCGGAACTATGTCCGAGCTGCTCAACAGCCTGAGGCTTATGTTCTCGCGCCTCGCCAGCCACCGCTGCCCCAACGGCCACTACCTCGAGCCGACCCTCGACGTGGCGGCCGAGCAGCCCATATTCTGCCCCGTCTGCGGAGAGAGGGTATATGCCCCGGGGGCCGAGCAGCTGGCCTTCAACAGCGAAGGAGCCTGCCGAACCTGCTCCGGGACGGGAATCATTCGCACAGTGGATGAGTCCACGCTCGTGCCGGACGATTCGCTGACCATCGACCAGGGCGCTGTGGCCCCCTGGGGCTCGCTGATGTGGTCCCTGATGAAGGACATAGCCCGGGAGATGGGCGTGCGCACCGACGTGCCGTTCCGTGACCTCACCCCGGAAGAGAAGGAGATAGTGTACCACGGGCCGGCCGAAAAGCGCCACATCATCTACAAGAACGAGAAGACCAACGGCTTCGCGGAGATGGATTTCACCTACTACAGCGCCGTGTACTCAGTGCAGAACGCCCTTTCGAAAGTCAAGGACGAGAGCGGGATGAAACGGGTGGAGAAGTTCCTGAAGGAAGATGTGTGCCCCGATTGCGGCGGCTCGCGCCTGAGCGAAGCGGCCCGCGCCCCGAGGCTGCGCGGAATCGGGCTCGACGAGGCCTGCCGCAAAACGCTAGCCGAGCTGATAGAGTGGGTGGCCGGAGTGCCGGCGTCGTTGCCGGAGCCGATGCGGCCTATGGCCGAGAGGATATGCGAGTCGTTCAACGACACGGCACGCAGGCTGGTGGACCTGGGCCTCAGCTACTTGTCTCTCGACAGGGCCGCCTCAACCCTGAGCACCGGCGAGCGCCAGAGGGTACAGCTCGCGCGCGCCGTACGCAATCGCACGACGGGAGTGCTGTATGTGCTCGACGAGCCCTCGATAGGGCTGCATCCTTCTAATCTTGAAGGTCTTACGGGAGTGATGGACGACCTTGTCGCCGACGGCAACACAGTGCTGCTCGTGGACCACGACACCCAGGTGCTCTCGCACGCCGACTGGATTATCGAACTCGGTCCGGAAGCCGGAGCGAAAGGCGGGCAGGTCATTGCGCAGGGCAGCGTGGATGAGATTTCATCAGATCCCGCTTCGCGCATCGCGCCTTTCCTCAGGGGCAAAGCTCCGCTGACGCAGAGGGCCCCGGACCTTTTCAGCGAAGGGGCCGTCAAGATGCGCACCGGTGCCATCCACACCGTGCATCCTCTGGAAGTCAGCTTCCCTAAAGGACGCCTGAGCGCCGTCACGGGCGTATCCGGCTCAGGCAAGACCACGATGATACTGGAAAGCCTCGTGCCGGGGGTCTCCGCCTGGGCCGAAGGGCGCAAGCTCCCTTCCCACGTGCTGGAAATCAACGCTCCCGGCATAAAGCATATAAAGCTCATTGACGCCACTCCCATCGGCATCAACGTACGCTCAACCGTGGCGACCTACGCCGGCATCCACGACGAACTGCGCAAGGTCTTTGCACGCACCGAAGACGCCAGGAAAGGCGGCTGGAAAGCCGGAGACTTCTCCTACAACACCGGGCGCCTGCGCTGCCCCGTATGCGACGGTACCGGCAGCATAAGCCTGGACGTGCAGTTCCTTCCCGACGTGGACATCCCCTGCCCCGACTGCCACGGCTCCCGCTACGGCCGCGACGCCTTCGAAATACGCAGGACCGGCGGCAAGTCGCTGCCCGAACTGATGGAACTCAGCGTGGACGAGGCACTTGAAGCCTGCGCCGACCTGCCGCTCGTGCATTCCCGCCTGCAAGTGCTTCACGACCTGGGACTTGGCTACCTGACTCTCGGAGAAGCGACGCCCAGCCTCTCGGGCGGCGAGGCCCAGAGGCTCAAACTGGCAAGCGAAATGGGACGCGCACAGGAAGACACCATCTTCGTATTCGACGAGCCTACTATAGGCCTGCATCCGCTCGACGTACAGACCCTGCTCGGAGTGTTCAGGCACCTTATCGGCAACGGCGCCACCGTAATTGTCATCGAGCACGACCTGGATGTAATCCGCAGTTCCGACTATGTGGTGGATATGGGACCCGGCGGAGGCGTGCAGGGCGGGCGCATAGTGGCCTGCGGGGCCCCCGCCGAGATAGAAAAAAGCCTGGACAGCGTCACGGGACGCTATCTGGGCTGAGAAAAGTCTTAAAGGCCCCTAACGGTCTTCCGCCTGGTGGCCGGTGCGGTCCACCTGGTGGTAGAACTGGGTGTAGGGCACGTCGGTGCGGCCGGCGCCCTTCTTCATCAGGGCCACGAGGTCTTCGAAATTAGTCTTGTAGATGTCGCGCGGCAGCAGGCCCTTGGCGGCGCACACGCTGGCGGCAAGTCCCACGACCTCGCCCATCATCGCGCAGGTACGCATCACGCGCACGCTGCCCAGGGCGATATGGGTCACGCTGATGTCGCGCCCGGCCATAAACATATTGGGGATGTCGGCGCTGTACAGGCAGCGGTAAGGGATTGCGTACGGGTCGATGGGGACGAGCTTTCCGATGCTCATCCACTCCTCGCCGGGATACTTGCCGGCATTGCGGGGGTCGGGATAGTGCTGGTCGATGCGCCAGGTGGTGGTGCAGGTGCCGTCCTCGTAGGGAATAGGGCGGGTGAGGTCCTGCTCGCGAAGAATCAGGTCTCCCACGATGCGGCGGCTCTCACGCTTGCCGCTGACGTGGCTCACCCAGGTCAGGTGCGTGCACTCCCAGTCTTCCTTCTTGGCAAGGCGGTTCTTGCAGTATGAGAAGGTGCTGTACGCCACGTACATACCGTAGTCGCGAATCTTTTCGGCGTCGGCCACCTGGTCGTCGTTCATACCCACCTCCCAGTACCAGTTGGCACGGTGGACGGGCTCCACGGTCTCCTCGTCGAGCTTGAGGCCCCAGTCGAGGCTGTCCGGGAAGGAGCAGGGGGTGTTCCAGTCTTCGCAGTACCACTCGATGCTCACGCCCATAGTGTAGCCGTCGGCCTTCTCGGGGGCGAGGCTCTCGCCGAACTCGCTGCGGGCTTCGCGGCCCATCATAGTGCGGGCGCCCGCCATAACTGCGAGGTGGGCGTCACCGGTACAGTCGGAGAAGAGGCGTCCCGCGATGCGGATGCGGTTCTGCTTCGTTGCCTCGACGGCTTCGACTGCGGCAATCTTGCCGTCCTTCATCTCTACCTTGTCCACGGTGTAGCCGGCGAAAAGGGTGATGCCGGGCTCGGCCGCAATCACGTCCCACTTCTTCCAGTCCTGGTAGTGGTGGGCGCCGCGGGCATTGCCGTAACGGTCGGGGCCTATTTCATTAAGTATGTAGCCCAGAGAAGGATAAGGGGGCATATTGATCTGGCCGCCAAGGCCCACGCGCACCTCGGAGCTGTTGTTGCCGCCGAGTATGTAGCGGTCCTGGAGCAAGGCCACCTTGGCGCCGTTACGGGCTGCGGCGATGGCGGCGCAGAGGCCCGACATACCGGCTCCGACGATGACGAAATCGAAACTGCCCTTGTCTTCCACGGGAGTGGGGAGCAGTTCGGCGCGGAGGGCCTTGTAGGCGTCAAGGCTGTCGCCCGGGACCTCACGGGCGGTAGTGAGGAGGATGGCGTCGGCCCTGCCGTCCAGGCCTGTCAGGTCGTGCAGCGCAAGCTCGTGCTCTCCGGCTTTCAGATCCCACTCGCCTCCTTTCTGCCAGTACCACGCCGCGCGCTCGGCGCGGGTCGCACCGGGGCAGCCGAGGCCGAACTCGGCTTCGTCGGCCTTGCCGTCGACCTTGACCTGGAAGATGCCGGGAGTCTTGCCTTCGCTCCAGAACGCCGTCCAGTTCTTGGTGCGTACCCAAAGGGTATAGACGCCGTCTTTTTCTATCTTTATACGGGTACGGGCATCTTTCTTCAGAGGCTCCCCTATACCGTGAGCCAGAAGATAGCTCGATCCCATCTGGAGCACGAACTGCTGCTCCACAGTCCAGTCGCCGAGATCGTCGAAACGAGTGGCGAGGACCATCAGTGAATTAGTCTTGTCCATATTTTATAAAAATGCATATTTAATTACCAGCCAAGCCATTACTCCCGCCACGGCGAGTTTCATCCCCGTACCGAGCAGGAAGCCCAGGAAAGCCCCGGCCCCGGCTTTGAAAGCGGGCCAGAGGCCTTTGTCGTTGACCATAAGCTCACCGAAGAAAGCCCCGAGAAGCGAACCGAGGATAATGCCCACGGGAGGAACAAGCATACCGACGACAAGGCCTATGACGGCGCCGGTGGAGGCAGCCTTGTGCCCGCCTGTCAGCTGCGTGGTCTTGATCGGCACTATATAATCCAGGATGCTCACGAGCACGGTCACGCCCAGCCATACCAGGAGAGTAGTAGTACTCATAGGGTCGGGTCTCTCCCCCACTTTGTCAGCAAAAAATACGAGCAGCATTCCAACCCAGCTGAGGGGCGGCCCGGGAAGCGCCGGGAGGACGCTTCCTATGATCCCGAGAATTGCGAAGATAACCGCAAAAACGATCAAAGCAATCATACCGCGAAATTAGCAATATTTTCTTATTTTTGTAGATATTATGAAAACTATCGACCTACAAAAACAAGTACCCGTAGCCGGAGACTACGACGTAGTCGTGTGCGGCGGGGGGCCTGCAGGATTCATTGCGGCAATCGCCGCTGCGCGCGGCGGAGCCCGCACGGCCCTCGTGGAGCGATACGGCTTCCTCGGAGGTATGGCCACCGCAGGTTTCGTGGCGCCGCTGAGCGTCTTCACATACAACGGAGAGAAAGTCATAGGCGGAATACCCTGGGAATTCATCGAAAGGCTCCAGGGAATGGGCGGAGGGCTCATCGAGAAGCCCCTGGGCAACGTCGCCTTCGAGCCCGAGCTCTACAAACTGTGCTGCCAGAGGATGGCCCTCGAAGCCGGCGTCTCGCTGCATCTGCACAGCTACCTCAGCGGCGCAGTAGTCCGTGACGGCCGCATCAGCGCCATCATAGTCGAGAGCAAAAGCGGCACCCGCGCCATCCGGGGCAAGGTTTTCATCGACTGCACCGGCGACGCCGACCTCGCAGCCGCGGCCGGGGTCCCGATGCAGGAAAGCGAAGGCCGGCCGCTGCAGCCCCTGTCATCATACTTCATCCTCAGCGGCGTGGACACCTCCACCCCGAGGATGCAGGTTGCAATCCACCACAACCGCCAGGGAGTGAACTGCCAGTGCGAAGAGATACGCGCTGAGTTGCTCGCCCACAGGGAGGAGTGGGGCCTTCCGGAATTCGGCGGTCCCTGGTTCTGCACCACCCTCCAGCCCGGCACGGTGACCGTGAATATGACACGCACCGCCGCCGACGCCACTTCCGAGGAAGACCTTACCCGCGCCGAGTGCTCCCTACGCGAGCAGGCATTCCATATGGCTGGCGTGCTGAAAGAGCACTTCCCCGAATTCCGGGACAGCTATGTCAGCGCCGTGTCAGTACAAGCCGGCATACGCGAAAGCCGCCGCATCAAGGGCGCGCACACTGTAACCGGGCAGGAATACGTCAGCGCCTTCCATTACCCCGACAGCGTCTCCCGCGGAGCGCATCCCATCGACATCCACGTGGCCTCGGGGCCCGCACAGGACGTCACATTCCTGAAGTCTCCAGCCTTCGTGCCGTACCGCGCCCTCTACGCTCCGGACTTCGCCAACCTCCTCGTCGCGGGCCGCTGCATCAGCGCCGACAAGACGGCCTTCGCCTCGCTCCGCGTACAGGCCTCCTGTATGGGCACTGGTCAGGCAGCGGGAGTCGCCGCCGCAATGGCCGCAGCCGCCTGTGGTGACGCCGCCTGCGATGCTTCCGCCGCCGACGTGCGCACAGTCGATACCGCCGCCCTCATCAGCCGCCTCCGCGATATGGGAGCCGTGCTGCCCCGTGGCGCGCAACCCAGTGAGCCATAACCATTTACACAATTTGCTTGCACGAAAAAAGGGCTCACCGGATAATTTCCGTGTTTACAGATTGAAAGTAAGATGTTGATTTACGCATAGATTCGTGTTAGCCTGAAGAGAAAGAACTTCAAGT
>ONLD01000054.1 GCA_900318565.1 uncultured Bacteroidales bacterium | reverse complement strand
CTCGATGAAGTCGCGCCTGTTGCGGCCGATCGTCATATGGCCGTGCTGCACGAAGCGGTGCAGGGACTCGGCGGCTTCCTTGCCGGCGGCAATAGCGTCGATGGCGAACTTGGGGCCGGTGAAAACGTCGCCGCCCACGAAGATGTCGCTCTCGGCGGTCTGGTAGGTCAGTTTGTCGGCCACAGGATAGACGCCACGGAAGAATTCGACCTTGGTATCCTTGAGCAGGTCTTTCAGCACCACGGTCTGGCCGATGGCGAAGATGACCATATCAGCATCGAGCGTAATGAGCTCATTCTCATCATATTCGGGAGCGAACTTGTGCTCGGCGTTGAATACGGAGGTGCACTTCTTGAACACGATTCCGCTGACCGCGCCCTCTCCCAGGACCTCCTTGGGCCCCCAGCCGGGATTGATGACGACGCCGTCGGCCCTGGCCTCGGCGCGCTCCTCGGGGGAAGCGGGCATAATGTCCTCGGTCTCAAGGGAAAGCATAGTCACGGACGCGGCTCCGCTACGCTTTGCCACACGGGCTGCGTCGATGGCGACATTGCCGCCGCCGACCACCACGACGTTGCCGGACACCTTCACGGCGCCGCAATTGGCGTCGTGGAGGAAGTCGATGGCCGTGGTCGTGCCCTTGAGGGTCTCGCCGGGGATGCCGGGAAGGCGTCCGCCCTGGCAGCCGATAGCCACGTAGAAGCCCTTGTAGCCCTGCTCGCGAAGCTGGGCGATAGTCACGTCCTTGCCGACTTCGACGCCAGTCTTGATTTCCACGCCGATTTCGCGCATAATGTCGATTTCGGCGGCAATCACGTCCTTCTCCAGTTTGTACGAAGGGATGCCGTAGCGGAGCATTCCGCCGGGCTCTTCATTCTTCTCGAACACGGTAGGATAGTAGCCCATCGAGGCCAGATAGTAAGCGCAGCTCAGGCCTGCGGGGCCGCCGCCGATGATGGCGATTTTCTCGTCCCAGCGCTTCCTGACGCTGGATGCGATGTTGATTTCAGGCACGAAACGGGTCTCGGCCTTGAGGTCCTGCTCCGCGATGAATTTCTTCACGGCATCTATGGAAACCGGCTGGTCGATGGTGCCGCGGGTACAGGCGTCCTCGCAACGGCGGTTGCAGATGCGGCCGCACACCGCCGGGAAGGGATTCTCGCGCTTGATGAGCTCGAGAGCCTCACTGTACTTGCCCTCGGCCGCCTTCTTCAGGTAGCCCTGCACCGCGATGTGGGCGGGACAGGCAGTCTTGCAGGGAGAAGTGCCGGTGGGATAGCAGTTGATGCGGTTGCGGTCACGATAGTCCTCGGTCCATTTCTCGGGCCCCCACTTGACGGCGTCGGGCAGCTCCTGGCGGGGATACTCGATGGCGCCCTTGCTGGTGCAGAGCTTCTGGCCGAGCTTCACGGCTCCAGCGGGGCAGTATTCGACGCAGCGGCCGCAGGCGACGCAGTTCTTCGGGTCCACCTCAGCCACGTAGGCGCTGCGGGACATATTCGGGGTATTGAAGAGCTGCGAAGTACGCAAGGCGTTGCAAATCTTTACGTTGCAGTTGCAGATGGCGAAAATCTTGCCTTCGCCGTCGATATTGGTCACCTGATGCACGAAGCCGTTGTCCTCGGCCTTCTTGAGTATGGCCATAGCCTCGTCATAAGTAATGTCGTGGCCGCGGCCGGTCTCGCGCAGGTAGTCGGCCATATCGCCCACTCCGATGCACCAGTCGCGGTAGTCGTCGGCGCAGCCCTCGTCCAGCTTCTTGCGGCCGTAGCGGCAGGAACAGATGCCCACTCCAAGATGCCCCTCGTAGCGCTTGAGCCAGTAGGAGATGTGCTCGATGTCGATGGACTGGTTCTCCATAGAGATGGCCTTCTCGACGGGAATCACGTGCATACCGATGCCGGAGCCGCCCATAGGCACCATAGGAGTAATCTTCTCAAGGGGCAGGAAGGTCATACGCTCGAAGAACATAGCGAGCTCGGGATGCCTGTCCATAAGCTCCACGTTCATATTGGTATATTCGGCGCTTCCGGGCACGAACATAGGCACCCAGTACTCCCTGTCTTCACGGTTGTAGGTAGTGCCGGGCACGGGACCGTCCTTGGTGTATTTGTCGCCGTAATCGTATTCCACCATTCCGAAATAGCCGAGTTTGTCCATCAGGGCGTCGAATTCGGCGTCGGTGGAGGCGTAATGCTTCTTGTGGTTCCATTCCACAAGCTCGGCATATTTATGGTGCTCGCGCACCTGGAGGATTTTTTTGCTGAGCATATCCAGCAGCAGGTCCAGGGAGGCTTCCCTTGTTATAGGATCCATCTCGTCCTCGAAAATACAGGCAAGACCCCAATATTCGGGGTCGTCGGTGGTCATCTTGATCTTTCCGGGGATGCGGTCCGTCACGCTGCGGACAAATTTTATCAACTTCGGATTAGGGTTTTTGTCGCCTTTGTGCTTAGGGACAAATTTGGTTGACATTTCTGGCATATAGCTTAGTGTATTAATTATTTCCAGTTCCTGACCTCGCGCAGTATCCATTCGGCCACCGCGTCCACACCTTCGCCGGTCTTGGCGCAGATGGGGATGAGTTCAGCACGCGGATTGCGCATATGGACATACTCCCTGCACTTCTCCAGGTCGAAATCGAAGTACGGCATCACGTCAATCTTGTTCACTATCACAAGATCGCACACGGAGAACATCAGGGGGTACTTGAGAGGTTTGTCGGTGCCTTCGGGTACGGAAAGAATCATAGCGTTGCGCACGGAGCCCGTGTCGAATTCAGCCGGGCAGACGAGATTGCCGACGTTTTCGAGAATCACGAGGTCGGTCTGTTCCAGGTCCAGTCCGCCGAGGCCCTGGCGGGTCATCTCGGCGTCGAGGTGGCACATACCGCCCGTGTGCAACTGTATGGACTGCACACCGGTCTGCTCCTTGATCTTTACGGCATCTACGTCGCTGTCGATGTCGGCTTCCATCACGGCCACGCGCACCTTGTCCTTGATTCGGTTGATAAGCTGGATAAGCGTAGTGGTCTTGCCGCTGCCGGGAGAGGACATAAGATTCAACAGGTAAACTCCCTTGCTTTTCAATTCCGAGCGCAACGCATCGGCATCTTTTTCATTCTCGGCAAAAACGCTTTTTTTAATCTCGATTACTTTTACTTGGTCCATTGGTTATTAGTGTCGTTCAGTGTGGAAAGCTACTTGACGATGTTGACCAGTTCCTTGATATTCTGCACTTTGCCGTTCTTGGATTTGGTCACCACCTTTACGTCGCCGACGCCCTTTGCCATCCACTGCTCGACTTTGGTATCGATACTTATGAAAGCCACCGTGCCCTTGACATCATACTCAAGGCACCAGCAATCGAAAGTGCCGGCGAGGGTGGTCACCTGCTCGTGGCGTGTGAAGCGGATGTTGGAATACCTGGCATCGGCCATCAGCGCATCGATAACTATGGAGCAATCCTCAGCGGCGGCCCCTACGGAAGGGGTCTCGGGAATCGCGGGAGCACCTCCCTTGGCTTCCAGTCCGGAGCCGAACTGGCCCATAAATGCGCCGGCGTCCTGGGTAAAGCTCTTGCCGTCGGTCTGCGCGTAGCTGCCCGTGAAGGTCTTGGAAGCGCCTGCGACATCGGTCACGATGACGTCGTAGCCGATGCGGGTCACGGAACCGGATTGCTGCACGTCGCGTACGGCGTACTGCATCGTGCCGTTCTGCAGGGCGCCCGCGGCGTCCTTCTGTACATAGGTAAGACGGGTTCCGGCTTCGGAGCAGAACCAGGTCTGCTGGGCCGCTGCTGCCTGGCAAAGCAGGGAGAGCGAAAGGATAATCAAAGCGATACGTTTCATATCGCAAATATAGTGATTTTTATCTAATTCTATAAAAAGCTGCTGCGGAAGATGCGGCCGAGCTCTTCCGTAGCTTCCGGAGCGGTGGCCCAACTCGTGGCGAAACGGGTCACGAAGCGTCCGTCCGGAAGAGTCTCCCAGATTTCAAAATCCACCTTGCCCTGCAAAGCATTGACTTGGGACGCATCGAGCACCGGGAACTGCTGGTTGGTGGGGGAATCTATATACATAGGGATACCCAGCGAAGCACATAACGACTTGATTTCCATAGCTCTTGCCACAGCTCCCCTGCTGATTTCAAAATACAGCGAATCCGTAAACAGAGTGTCGAATTGAATGCCCAGAAGCCTGCCTTTCGCGAGCAGGGCGCCGTGCTGCTTGACGGTGGTGAAGAAATGCCCCGGAGCATTGCCGCGGGGGAAAACCACGGCTTCGCCGCACAGGGCGCCGACCTTGGTCCCTCCGATATAGAACACGTCCGAGAGCGCCGCAATGTCTTCCAGCCCAAGGTCGGGGGAAGCGGCAAGCCCGTAGCCCAGCCGGGCCCCGTCGATGAAGAGCTTGAGCCCGAACTCGTCGCAAACGCGCCTGATCGAAAGCAGCTCATCGCGGCTGTAGATAGTCCCGTATTCGGTCGGGAAAGAAATATACACCATTCCGGGGAATACCATATGGTCCTTCGAAGGGTCTGCGTGGAAGGTCCGGAGGTAACTCTCTATGTCTTCGGCCCGCAGCTTGCCGGCTTCGCCCGGCAGGCCCAGCACTTTGTGCCCTCCGGCCTCGACGGCTCCGGCTTCGTGGACCGCGATATGGCCCGTATGCGCAGCGACGGCGCCTTCGTACCGGGCCAGCACGGCGTCGATGACGGTGGCGTTGGTCTGGGTGCCGCCGACAAGAAAGAAGATGTCGGCATCCGGGGCGGCGCAGGCGCGGCGTATCTTGTCCTTCGCGCTCCGGCAGAATTCATCTTCCCCGTAACCGGGAGCTTGTATCATATTCGTATCAATCAGGCGCTTAAGTATAAGAGGATGAGCGCCTTCGGTGTAATCACAGGTAAAAGAGAGCATTTTTCACAAACATTAATTGTTGACTCCGGATTCGTATTCCTTCAGGGACTTAAGGGCCTTGGGGCAGAGGAAGAACAGCGAGACCACCGTAACCCAGGCCATAAGGCCGACGCCGATGTCGCCCAGCTTCCAGACGGTGTCGGCTTCCCGCACGGCCCCGAACACCACGCCGGCCAGCATAAAGACCTGGAACACGCGGATCACCACTTTTTCGCTGCGGCTGCCCCGGTCGCGGAAAAGATATATCAGACTCGACTCTGCATAGAAATAATAGGCCATCAAGGTGCTGAACGCGAAGAACACCATAGCCACCGACACAAACTGGCTGCCGAAGCCCGTGAAGACGGAAGACACGGCGCTCTGGGTATAGCCGACATAGTTGTTGCCAAGCTCGGGCGTGCCGGCATAAAGGATGGCGCCGTCGGAGGAGATGATATTGTAAGTGCCGGAAGTCAGTATCATCAAGGCCGTCGCAGTACACACGAGGAGCGTATCCACATACACCGAGAAAGCCTGAGCAAGCCCCTGCTGCGCCGGATGCGGCACGTCGGCGGCAGCCGACACTATGGCGCCGGTGCCCTGCCCAGCCTCGTTGGAAAAGATGCCGCGCTTGACTCCCATCGCTATCGTGGAGCCGATTATACCGCCGCACACGGGATTGATGCCGAACGCGTTGGTAATTATCGAGAGCAGCGCCTGAGGCACTTCGCGGATATGGAAGCCGACCACGACCAGCGACATAATAATATAGGCAAGGGCCATAAAGGGAGTTATGATGCTCGCCACGTGGGCAATGCGCTTGACGCCCCCGAAAATGACGAGCGCGAGCACCACGGCGAGGGCTATGCCGCAGGCGAGGGTGGAGACCGGGAAGGCGTTGTGCAGGGCGGAAGCCACGCCGTTGGCCTGCACGGTGGACAGGAACAGTCCGCAACCTATGACGGTGACGATGGCGAACGCCACTGCGAGAGCCCGCATCCCGAGTCCCTTCTCGATAAACGAGAACGGCCCGCCGCGGTAGCCGGAGTGGTGCGGGAACTTGTAAATCTGCGCAAGGGTGGACTCGACGAAGGCAGTAGAGGCGCCGAAAAACGCCACCACCCACATCCAGAACACAGCCCCGGGGCCGCCGAACGCTATGGCAGTGGCTACCCCGACGATATTCCCCGTACCCACGCGGCCGGAGAGCGCGATGCAGAATGCCTGGAAGGAAGATATGCCCTTGTCTCCGCTCTTCCCGCCGAAGAGCGAACGGAGCATAGAGCCGAAACGGCGCACCTGTACGAACCTGGTCCTGAACGAGAAATACAGGCCGGCCGCTATCAGGAGCACCACGAGGGCTGGATTCCACACTATTTCATTTACGAGCGCGACTATTTTTTCAACCATCGTCCGTAAATATAGTGATTTACTGCGAATTATCTTTCACCATCGCACGGCCGGTCTTTCCGTCAATGCATACGGAAAGGGGCGAAGGGAAGCGGACGTGCCGCAGGAAGGCGGTTTCCTCCACGGCGGGCAAGGCGTCGAGAACGCTGAAATCCAGCGTCTCCGAAGGCCTCGCATACTGGTTCACGTTGATATATCCCACGTTGAAGGACGTCAGGTTCTGGAAGAAGTGCGTACCCTGGCTGGGATCTATCTGGAAGTTCTCGAGCGAGCATTCCACTATGGCCTTGGCCTCGGAAATGTCGCCCCAGCCCACAGGCACCCCGAGCGTCGGCTGGCTGGTTCCCCAGCGGCCGAAGCCTATCAGGATATAGCCCCGGGATTCCTTCTGCATACGGGCATTGATTGCCGAGACCTCCCTCGCGATATCGTAGGTCTTCAGGATATCCCATCCCGCCTCCTTCAAATACACAACGTCCTGCACGCCCTCAATCCAGCCTATGCCAAGAGAACATTCGGATTTCAGCCAGGCGCCGCCGCAGTCTATCTCGTCCCAGTTCACCTCCGCGAAGCGGGAATCGGCCGATATGGGCCGTACCTGCAGTACGCTGAAGCGATGCAGGCCGTCGGACTCCAGGTCCGCCGCGAATTCCATTTCCACCTCGCACTTCATTTCGTCGCGGGCGATTTCCAGAAGAGTGCGCACGATGTCCGCAAGCGGGAAAGTATTATACTTGAGAATTCCGGCAAAAGTAATGTATTTCGGGCCTTCGGGGAATGCGGAGTCCACCATACGCATATTATTGAGGTCCCAGGTGGAAACTACCTTCCCGAGCGAAGGGAAGCCGGAACAGTCGTCGACCGTCAGCCTCGCGAGATTGACGGAGTCGCTGACCGAAGTTTTGAATTTCTCCGGCCGCAGGTCCATAGCGTACATCGTCCTCTGGGTCTCGCGCAGGGTGAGGTCCGGGGTTGAAGTCTGCAGCACGTGCTTGGGATACCGGGGCGAGAAGCGCAGTACCTGCTCTCCGTCCACCACCGCCTTCCCGAGGCCGTATGCCAGCTTCACTATGCCGTCTTCCGGCTTCTCGTGCCCCACCGGATAGAAATTCAGCGAGCGCGCCACTCCGGACAAGGTGGGGAAGAAATAATCTCCCTGCCTGCTGCCGCAGATTTCCTGTATCACGATAGCCATCTTCTCCTCCGAAATCACATTGCCGGACGAGACGATGTAACTCTTTGCAGAACGGAAATACACGCTGGCATAGACGCTGGTAATTGCCTTCGAGAGCATTCGCAGCTGCTGGTCCTCGTTGCGTGCAGCGGGTATCATATAGGTAGAATACACGCCCGCAAACGGCTGATGGTAAGAGTCTTCCAGCTTGGATGACGAGCGCACGGCAAGCGGCCTGCGCACGACCCTGATGAATGCCCGCAAGGCATCCAGAAGCTCCCTCGGAAGAGGAGAAGCCACGAATTCAGCAAGCAGTTCGGCATCGTCCAGGTCGGAATTGATGACGTACTTGAGACCGTTTTCCTTGATGAAACGGTCGAAGTAGTCGGTGGTGATTACCAAGGTCCTCGGCACCATCACGCGCACGTCCTCCCACTTGTCGTAGAGATTGTACTTCTGCAGGATATGGTTCAGGAAAGCCAGGCCGCGGGCCTTGCCGCCAATGGAGTCTCCGCCGAAACGGGAGAAGCGTATGGCGTCGTTGTAGGTATCGGGATTGAATTCGGCCACCACCCCGAGTCCCTGGGAGATACGGTAGTCGTGGATAGCGTCCACATCGGCCTTGCGGTGCGATTCTATATCGGCGTAATCTTCGGAACGTATGGGGCTGAGGATACGCCCGAGCGGGAACATACCGCGGGCGAATATCCATTTCGACAGGTAATTGCCTTCCGTAAGGCGCCTGAAGGCCGCCGGCGGGATGGTCCGGATAAGCTGCTCGAATTCGTAAAGGTCCCGGGCGCGTGCCGTTTCCTGTCCGGTCTCAGGGTCCGTCACCACGAAATCCCCGAAGCCGAACTCCCTTTCGAAATACTCTCCGAGCTCCTGAATCAGGGTCTTGGAGGATTTGAGCAGGAAACCGGCGCCCAGCCCCTCGGCCACCTTTCGCATACTGGCCTGCGAGGACTGCATAAGAAAAGACATACGGGGATTGTCCTTGCGCACCAGCTTGCAGAGGTCCACACCCGCGTCTATCTTCTCGGACGAGGAAGGGTCCCCCTTATGGAGCACGAAGCCTATGTCGGATATGACGCCCAGCAGGTTATGCTTGTATTTTTCGTACAGTGCCACGGCATCCTCGTAGTTCGTGGCCATCAGTATCTTGGGCCTGGAGCGCTTGCGCAGTATTTTCTGCTGCTCGTTGAGAGCATCCTTTATGGACTGCGTATTCTGCTGGAGCACAAGCTTGTAGAGAGCGGGAAGGTAGGTGGAATAGTACTTTATAGAATCTTCCACAAGCAGGATTGCCTGCACCCCGTGGTCGAGAATGTCGGCCTCGGCGTTCATACTGTCCTCCAGGAGCTTGATGATGGCGATTACCAGGTCCGTGGACCAGTTCCAGCAGAATATGTAGTCTATTGAAGAGCCGCCGTAAGCTTCAATCTTACGGTACACTTCCCTGGAAAATGAAGACAGCAGCACGATGGGCATCGACGGATCTATGGCCTTGGCCTTCCGGGCAAAATCGAACACGCTGATTTCACCCACATAGTACATCGTGATGACCAGGTCGAAGCGTTCCCCGGCGTCGAGCAGAGCAAGGGCGTCCGCGGTGGACAAGGCCCTGCGTATCTGCGGCGGGTTGCTGAGATTAAGGTCGGCGTACTCGTTGGCAATCTGCACGTCGATGCGCCCGTCCTCCTCGAGAGAGAAGGAGTCATAGGAATTGCAGATCAGCAGAATGCTGCGGATCCGCTTGGCCATCAATTCCTTGCTGTCTTTCATTCTAAATTATTATACGAGTCCCTGGTCAACCATAGCTCCGGCCACCTTGAGGAAGCCGGCCGTGTTGGCGCCCTTGACATAATTGATATAGCCGTCCGGCTCTGTGCCGTACTTCAGGCAGGCGTCGTGGATATCGGACATAATGCGATGCAGCTGCGCATCCACTTCTTCCGCAGTCCACTTCTGGCGTATCGAGTTCTGGGTCATCTCCAGGCCAGACACCGCCACGCCGCCGGCGTTGGACGCCTTGCCCGGGGAATAGAGGAGGCGGGCCTGCTGGAAAATGGCGATAGCTTCAGGCGTGGAGGGCATATTGGCTCCTTCCGTCACGCAGATGCAGCCGCCGTCCACCAGTTTGCGCGCGCCTTCGGCGTCAAGCTCGTTCTGCGTAGCGCAGGGAAGAGCTATGTCGCACTGTATCTTCCAAGGACGCTCGCCCTGATAATAAGTGGCGCCGGGATACTTCGTCACGTACTCCTTGATACGGCCGCGAAGCACGTTCTTAAGATACTGCACATAAGCGAATTTCTCCTCATCCAGCCCGTCAGGGTCATAGATGAATCCGTCCGAGTCGGAGAGGGTGACCACTTTAGCGCCGAGCCTCATAGCCTTTGCGGCGGCATACTGGGCCACGTTGCCGGCTCCGGACACCACTACCCTCTTGCCCTCGAAGCTTTCGCCGCGGGTGCCGAGCATCTGCTGCGCGAAATAGCACACTCCGAAGCCCGTAGCCTCGGGACGCAGGCTGCTGCCGCCCCAGGCGAAGCCCTTGCCGGTAAGCGTGCCGGAGAACTCGTCGCGGAGGCGCTTGTACTGTCCGAAAAGGAAGCCGATTTCGCGGCCGCCCACGCCTATATCGCCGGCGGGGACGTCTGTGTCCTGACCTATATGTCGCTGGAGTTCAGTCATAAAGCTCTGGCAGAAGCGCATCACTTCCGCATCCGACTTGCCCCTTGGATTGAAGTCCGAACCGCCTTTGGCACCTCCCATCGGGAGAGTCGTAAGAGCGTTCTTGAAGGTCTGTTCGAAGGCCAGGAACTTCATAATGCTGAGGTTCACGCTCGGGTGGAATCGGATGCCGCCCTTATAGGGACCTATGGCGCTGTTCATCTGTACGCGGAAGCCGCGGTTGACGTGGATTTCCCCTTGGTCATCCATCCAGGGCACGCGGAAGATGATAATCCTTTCAGGCTCAACGATACGCTCCATAATCTTCGCGTCCAGCAGATGCGGATACGCCTCAAGGCAGGGAGCCACGCTGGTGAGGACTTCGCTTACGGCCTGATGGAACTCGGTCTCGCCGGGATTGCGGGCAATCAGCTCCGACATAAATCCGGCAATATATTTTTCAGTAAACTTACTCATTTCAGACAAGGGATTTAATCAAACTTTCGCGGTCTCCTTCGAGATAATCTATGACGGGGATTTCAATCATCGTATAACAGCCGGGGGCCTGGCGCACTGCCGCGCGGGCAGCCATCACAAGCACCTGGGCCGTGAGGGCGGGGTTGTTGATCTTCATATTGAACTCCAGCAGCTGGTTGTGGGTCCTGCCGCTGACGCCCTTGCGCACGAGGTTCACCCCGTGGCCGAAATCGTTCAGCGCGTCTATGCTCTCCACCGGCACCACGTGGGTCTCGTCGTGGGAGAAATAAGGGTCGGCAAGGATAGCCTGCCGCACCTTTTCCGCATCAGCGCCGTCCTCAAGCTCCACATAGACCATACGGCGATGCAGGCCTGTGCCCACCGGAATGGTCACGCTGAGGGCGTCGCGCACTCCTTCCACGGCCTTGGCGGCGACAGAGTGTCCCATCGAGCGGCCCGGGCCGAAGTTGGTGTAGGTCAAGCCCTTGGGCGCGAGACCCTGCATCAGGGCACGCACCACGGAGTCGCTGCCCGGATCCCATCCGGCCGAAATCACGCTCACGGCCCCGGAGGCCGCAGCGGCGGCGGAGAGCCTGGAGCGAAGGGCGCAGATGTCGGTGTGGATGTCGAAGCTGTCCACGGTACTGATACCCATCGCAAGATACTTCAGGGCATTTTCCTCGACGGAGCGGGACGGAACAGAAAGAATTGCCACATCCACTTTACCCAATTCCCTGATGTCGGAGACCACTTTGTAAGGCCCGAGCTCGGGAAAGCCTTCGCGGGAAGCGTGCCGGCGCACCACGCCGACACATTCCATATCGCCTGCGGACTGGAGCGCTTCGAGGGTGAAGCGCCCGATGTTGCCGTAGCCGACGATTGCAATTTTCAATTTTTCCATCTTACTAACTAACTTATAAACAATAATTCTCTATACTTGGGAAGAGGCCAGATGCGGTTGTCGACCAGCTCCTCGAGGCGGTCTATGGGCTTGCGGATTTCCTGCAGCGCAGCGGCGATTTCCGAATAGGCCATAGCCCTGCGGTATGCATCCGGCTCGACTATTGCGCGCTCGCGGGCAGCCTGCATAGCATCGACCTTGACGCGCACTTCCTCGACCATCGAGGCGATTTCACTGACGATCCCGCGCTCGGTCTCGCAGCAGTCAAGGCTGCCGAACACGTCCATCTGGTATTTAAGGCCCTGCAGCAGACGGGACTTGTATTCCAAAGCCGCCGGGATTATATGGTTGACGGCCATACGGGTCAAGACCAAAGATTCTATCTGTATTTTCTTGGAATAAGTGTCCCACTTGACTTCGTTGCGTGCGGCTATTTCCCTGGACGTGAACACGCCGGTGCGTTCAAACAGCTCCTGCGAAGACGCGGAAGCGTACGCAGCGATAAGTTCGGGGACGCAGGTGCCGGTGTCAAGTCCCCTGCGGGCGGCCTCGCGCACCCATTCCTCCGAGTAGCCGTTGCCGTCGAAGCACACCACGTTGATAACCGACGCGATAATGGGCTT
>ONLD01000069.1 GCA_900318565.1 uncultured Bacteroidales bacterium | reverse complement strand
CTTGACGACTATCATAAAGTCCGTCACGGAAGGGTTGTAAAGCTTCAGTTCGGCGTCGGTGGTCGCATTGAAGCCTTCTACGGCTCCGCATTTTACCCAGAATTCACTGGCGCCGCCGAACCAGCTGTCGTAATTGCGCAGCATCTTGAGACTCTTGAGCAGAAGCTTGCGGGGCCTGGAAAGGGGAGCGGAGGCGCTCCCGGAGGCTCTGCCGCCGGCCCCCAGGGTGTCCCGCACGGCGAGGGCTTTCCGCAGGGGCGTGAATGCGGCGTCGGAGTTGCTGTTGAAAACCCATACCGGACGCTTCATCGCCAGCGCTTCGTCCACGAAGACGGAATCCACGATATGCGCCCCGTCGGGGCCGAGCGAAATCTCGTAGCCGTAGTTGGTCTCTATCCCTGAGCCCGGGTCGAAGGTGATGACGGGGAAACTCCGGCCGTCCCAGTCGTCGGAATAGGGCCAGTAGAGCTGGTAGTCTGTCCTGGCTAAAGCCTCCAGGATGTCCTCCGCGCCGGCGCGGGTGGCGGCCTTCCGCCCCAGGTGCTCGCGCAGAAGGTCCCTCAGCGGAGTGTGGTAGGAGGCCGCCTTTACGGCTTTCGTGCCCGGATCTTCGCCCACGCCGCTCCCTGGAGAATCCACGAGGCAGGACATAGTGTATTCCTCGTCGTAGCCGTTGCCGGACGAAGAACCCACGGCGTCGTGGACTTCCTTAAGATGCTCCGCACGGATGGGAAGCTCGGAAAACAGCCGGGCGAGACCGGCGGGGGAGAGGTCGATTCCGCCCGCTTCGGGGACGGGACTCTCCGCAGGGACGGGATTGTCTGCGGGGTCGATTGCGCCGCTGCAGGAGAGCAGCAGGAGCAGGGAAAAGAGAATGTCGGGTCGTTTCATAGCACTAAGTTTTGGTGCTGCAAAGTGACGGAAAAATATCCGTTGAAAAAAGTTTTGCAACGCTTATTTTTCGAAGATGCCCTCCGGCTGCCCTCTAAAGGGCTTTTTGGAAGCTGACAAAGCGCTCCCTGGAGAAAAAATCCCGGATTATTCCGCTTTTCCCGAGCCCTTCAAAGAGAGCCGCAGTCTCTTTTCCGAGATTTTCGTTGATTTCGACTATGCCGAATCCGCCCGGCCTCAGGAAGCGGGCGGCCCAGAGCGCGACGGCGCGGTAGAAGAGCAGCGGGTCGCTGTCGGGCACGAACAGGGCGATGCCGGGCTCGTGCTCAAGGACGTTGCGGTGCATCGCGGCCTTTTCGCTTTCGCGTATGTAAGGAGGGTTGGCCACGATGATATCGAAAGGCGCGCCCGGGAATGTCTCCGGGATGTCCAGCACGTCCGCCCTGATGAAGCGGGGGCCGTGCGCTTCCGAAAACTGCCCACGGGCGACCTCCAGGGCCTCTTCCGAGATATCTACCGCCGTGACTTCGCATCCCGGGCAGTCGAGGGCGAGGGTCCAGGCAATGCACCCCGAGCCGGTGCAGAGGTCCAGTGCGCGAATTCCGCCGCTCAGGGCTCCGGCGCGGCTGAGCGTCTCTGTGACGAGCTGCTCCGTCTCGGGCCGCGGAATAAGTACCGCAGGGCTCACCCGGAACTGCCTGCCGCAGAACTCCTGCCGGCCGGTGATATATTGCAGGGGCTCGCTGGCAAGGAGCCTGCCGAGGGCTTCCTGCAGCTCCTGCTCCTTGTCCGGAGGCACGCTGAGCGAAGGCTCGGTGATGTGGGCGTAGGAACTGACACCCAGCAGGGCCTCGTCCAAACGCGCCACGAGGCTCCGTGCCTCCTGGGGAGGGTAGAGAGCCTCGAGAGCGGAAGTGCTTTCGCGTATGAACTGCGAGAGAAGCACTAAGAATTATCTATGATGCTGGACAGGAAGTCTGTGAAATTCAGGCCTGCCTCGCGCACCATCTTGGGCACGAGCGAGGCGCTGGTCATACCGGGTATGGTGTTGACTTCCAGGAAGTAGAGCCCGTCTTCGGCGGCGATGTAGTCCATCCTGACCAGGCCCTTGCAGCCTATGAACGAGTACAGCTCGCAGGTCGTCCTCTGCAGCTCCTGCGTGAGGGCGTCGGGGATTGTAGCGGGACAGATTTCACGGCTGTGGCCGTTGTACTTGGCGTCGTAGTCGAAATACTCGTTGTCGCTGACGATTTCGATGGGCGGCAGGGCGCGCACCTTCCCGTCGTCGGTCCAGGCGGCACAGGTCAGTTCCCGGCCCACTATGCCCTGCTCCACAAGCACCATAGGGCCTTCGGAGAAGGCGAACTGGATGGCAGAAGCGAGCTCCGAGGGCTGCTCCACGCGGGTCACGCCGAAACTCGATCCGCCCTGGGTGGGCTTCACGAACACGGGGAACTTAAGGGTCCGGGCGGCCTTGGCGCAGAACTGCTCCAGGTCGTCTCCTTCACGCACGAACAGGTCCGGGGCGCACTTTACGATGTCGCGCACATAGGACTTGCAGGCGTATTTGTTGAAGGCTATCATACTGGCGTAAGAACCGCAGGAACTGAAGGGTATGCCCAGCATCTCCAGGTAGCCCTGGAGCTGGCCGGTCTCACCGGGGGCGCCGTGCTGCACTATATAGGCGTAGTCGAACTTGACCCTGCGGCCGAGTATGCCGACTGAAAAATCGGTCTTGTCCACTTCGGGGCGCGCTCCTTCGGGGAAGGTCACGCGCATAGCGTTCTTGCGGCGGCAGGCGACGAGCTGCCACTCGCCGAAGCGGGCGTAAATCTCATACACATCGTATTTTCTGTCATCCAGGGCAGCTGCTACGAACTCGCCGCTCCTGCAGGATACCTCCGATTCGGAAGAATCGCTGCCATAAATGACTGCAATTGAATTGTACCTTGACATATTTAGTTGAAATAGTAGTCCGTTTCCTGGTTGTTGGCAGTCTCGGTAGCCTCAGTGGCGTCTTCGTCGCCGCCGAGGAAGGTCCCCGAGCTGGTGCAGTCCAGGCTGAAATCAATGTTTGCCGGGGCCTGGAAGGTGTCTTTGTCGCTTAGAATGCCTGCGGCGAGACATTTCTTCATCCAGATGCCCCATATAGGCAGCGCCATACGCGAGCCGTCGAGGGAGTTGAAGTGTATCTGCCTGTCTTCGCCGCCTATCCAGGCGCCTGCCGTAATCTTGGGCGTGTAGCCTATGAACCAGCCGTCCGAGCAGTCGTTGGTGGTGCCGGTCTTGCCGGCGATTTCGCCCTGGAGGTTGTAGGCATAGCGCAGGCGGCTTCCGGTGCCGCCGTTGACGACGCCCTGCATCAGGTTGGCCATAAGATAGGCCGACGAGGCGCTGATGGCTTCGCGCTTGCTGCCGGTGTGTTCCGTAATAATGTTGCCCTGGTTATCCTCGATGCGGGTCACGTAGAGCGGGGAGGCATAGACGCCGCGGGACGGGAAGGTGTTGTAGGCCGCCACCATCTCGTAGAGGGCGATGTCGGCAGGTCCCACGCACAGGGCATAGACCTCGTCGACGTGGCTGTGGATGCCCATCCTGTGCATCATCTGCGCCATAGCCTGCGGGCCGAACTGCTTCATCAGGAAGGCCGAAATGTTGTTGGAGCTGTTGGCAAGGCCCCATTTCAGGGTCACGGTCTGGCCTATGATTTCTTTCTTGTCGGTACTGCGGGGGGTCCAGGTGGAGCCGTCCCAGTTGACGAAGGTCTGCGGGGTGCAGACCACGCGGTCGCAGGGGGTCATACCTTCCTGCATCGCGAGTGTGTAGAGGAAGGGCTTGATGGTGGAGCCCACCTGGCGCTTGGCCTGGCTGACGTTGTCGTATTTGAAGTAGCGGTAGTTGGGACCGCCCACGAAGGCTTTCACGTTGCCGGTACCGGCTTCCATAGCCACGAAGCCGCAGCGCAGGAAGGATTTGTAGTAGCGGATGGAGTCGTTGGGGGTCATCGTGGTGTCGATGTAACCCTTCTTGTTCCAGGCGAATACGCGCATTTTCTGGGGCTTGTCGAACTGGGCGAGGATTTCCTGCTCGCTGCGCCCGGCCTTCTTCTGCGTGCGCCAGCGGTCGCTCCACTTGCGGGCCTGGGCCATCAGGCGGTTGACCGTGGCCTGGTCTATGTCGTTGGCGAACGGCTTGTTGCGCTTGCCGCGGAGCTCCCGGTTGAAAGCGCTCTGCAGGTAGCCGCCGAGGTGCTCCTCCACGGCCTCTTCGGCAAACACCTGCATCTTGTAGTTGATGGTGGTGTAGATGCGCAGGCCGTCCTTGTCGAGGTTGTAGGAACTGCCGTCCGGCTTCTTGTTCTTCTTCAGCCAGCCGTAGATGGCGTCGGTGGCCCAGCGCAGCGAGTCGGCCGAGTAGTCCTCTTCGAACTGGTAGTCGGAGCGGCGCGGCTTGGAGGCGTTCATATCGCGCCTGAGCATATCGCGGAAGTACGGGGCGTGGCCGGAGTTGTGGTCGAGCACGTGGTAGTCCAGCACTATGGGCAGGGCCTGCAGGGAGTCGCGCTCGCTCTTCTCGATATATCCGGCCTTGGCCATCTGGCCCAGCACGAAATTGCGGCGCTTCAGGGCGTTGTCGGGATTCAGGACGGGGTTGTAGCGGGTCGGTTTGTTGACCATACCGACGAGCATCGCGCTTTCCTCGACGCTGAGGTCGGCCGGCGACTTCGCGAAGAAAGTCTCGGCAGCCGACTTGACGCCGTACGCTCCGCTTCCGAAGAAGATGGAGTTGAGGTACATCGCTATGATTTCGTCCTTCGTGTAGTCCCTCTCCAGGCGCACCGCAGTAATCCATTCCTTGAATTTAGTCAGCACGAGCTCGAGCTTGCCGGTTTTTTCGCCGCGCGGGTACAGGGTCTTGGCGAGCTGCTGGGTGATGGTACTGCCGCCGCCCTGGCTGGAGTCGTGCAGCAGCAGGGTCTTGACCACCACGCGCGCGAGGCCCTTCATATCGATGCCGGAGTGCTTGTAGAAGCGCACGTCTTCCGTGGCCACCGCAGCGTGCACCAGGTTGGGCGAAAGCTCGTCGTAGGAGGCGTAGGTGCGGTTTTCAATATGGAAAGTAGTCAGCACTTCGCCGTCTTCGGCGAGCACCTGGGTGGCGAGTTTGTTGTCGGGGTGCTCAAGCTCCTCAAAGGAAGGGAGCTTGGCAAAAAGCCCCACGAAAAGCAGCAACAGCAGCACCAGGGCGAACGGTGCCGTGAGCAGTATCCAGAACCAGGTGGTTATTTTTCTTCGTGTCTTCTCGGTCATTTTTATCAATTGAAAACACAAAATTACTATTTAATTTGGAAAATCGAAGCCGTTTTGTTTTAACTTTGTAGCCGATATTGTGAAATTATGGAAAAGAATTTAGTGATAGTAGAGTCGCCGGCCAAGGCGAAAACCATTCAGAAGTATCTCGGAGAGGGATTTGTGGTCAAATCCAGCTTCGGTCACATAAGGGATTTGCAGGACAAGAGCCTGAGCATCGACATCAAGGACGGCTTCAAACCGGAGTATGTTGTGCCCTCCGAAAAGAAAAAAGTGGTCGGCGAGCTGAAGAAGCTTGCGGAAACTTCATCGCTCATCTGGCTGGCTTCCGATGAGGACCGCGAGGGAGAGGCCATTTCCTGGCACCTTACCGAGACCCTCGGTCTTGACAAGGAGAAGACTCGCCGTATCGTGTTCCACGAAATCACGAAAGACGCGATTCTCTATGCAGTGCAGCACCCCCGCACCCTTGATATGGACCTGGTCAACGCGCAGCAGGCCCGCCGCGTGCTCGACCGCCTCGTGGGCTTCGAGCTTTCTCCTATCCTCTGGAGAAAGATCCAGAGGGGCCTTTCGGCAGGTCGCGTGCAGTCGGTGGTGCTCCGCCTGGTCGTGGACCGCGAGCGTGAAATCAACGCCTTCACTCCCGCGCCCTACTACCGCGTAGAGGCCACTTTCGAAATGTCCGGCGCCAAGGTCAAGGGCCTGCTGGACAAGCGCTTCGATACGCTCGAGCAGGCGCGCGAGTTCCTGCAGGACTGCGTGGGCGCATCCTACAAGGTAGGCTCCGTGGAGAGCAAGGACGGACTCCGTATGCCGCCGCCGCCCTTCACGACCTCGACTCTCCAGCAGGAGGCCGCACGCAAGCTGCACCTGCCCGTGAGCACGACGATGCGCGTGGCCCAGTCGCTCTACGAGAGGGGACTCATCACCTATATGCGTACCGACTCGACGAACCTTTCGTCGCTTGCCGTCGGTACGGCCAAGGAATACATCACGGCCAACTACGGCCCCGAATATTCCCGCCCGCGCCAGTACAAGACCCATTCCAAAGGCGCGCAGGAGGCCCACGAGGCAATCCGCCCCACCTTCATCGCCAACACCGAAATCGAAGGCACGCAGCAGGACAAGAAACTCTATCAGCTGATCTGGAAGCGCACCGTCGCCTCCCAGATGGCCGAAGCCAAGGTCCTCAATACCACAATCCACGTGGACATTGACAAGCGTCCCGAGAAATACTCGATTCAGTCGCTCCAGGTGCTCTTCGACGGCTTTATGAAACTCTACTACGAGGGCTCCGACGACGAGGACGAGACCTCCGGCGACGAGCAGCTGCTGCCGAGCGTGAGCGTGGGCGAACCCCTGGCCGCAAAGCTGGTGGATGCGTCCTGCAAGTTCACCCAGGCGCCTTTCCGTTACTCCGAGCAGACGCTTATCAAAAAGATGGAGGAGCTCGGCATCGGGCGTCCTTCCACTTACGCTCCGACTATCACCACCCTTACCAAGGCGCGCGGCTATCTTGTCAAAGGAGACAAGGACGGGCAGAAAATGCAGGTGCACAACCTGCAGCTCAAGGGGGGACAGGTGTCCGAATCGGTCAAGACCGAGACCATTGGCGCGGAGAAGGGAAAGCTGCTCCCGACAGATGTCGGCGTACTTGTAACCGATTATCTGACAGGAAGTTTTTCCGATATTATGGACTATGACTTCACGGCCAACGTCGAGAAGGACTTCGACCAGATTGCGGCCGGCAAGAAGGAATGGAACAAGGTGATTTCCGAATTCTACGCTCCTTTCCACCGCAAGGTGGACGAGGCCATCAGCAACCACCAGTACAGCCATATCGAGCGCGAAATCGGCATCGACCCTGCGGACGGACAGATGATCGTGGCCCGTCTGGGACAGTTCGGACCTTATGTGCAGAAGGGCGAAGGGGAAAACAAGCAGTCGGCAAGTCTCAACAAGGGGCAGATCATCGAGAACCTGACGCTCGAGGAGGCGGTGCGGCTGTTCAACCTGCCGCGCACCGTCGGCGAGTACGAGGGCGTGCCGGTGATAGCGACCAAGGGCCGTTACGGCCCCTATCTCAAGGCCGGCGACCACAACGTGTCCATCCCCCGCGGAAAGGATCCGCTGAAGATCACCCTCGAGGAGTGCATAGCCCTGATTGAAGCCGACAAGGTCAAGAAAGAATCCGTATCCGAGCCGCTGAAGGAGTGGCCTGAGAGCGGCATAAGCCTCATCAACGGCCGCTACGGCCCTTACCTCAAGTGCGGAGGTGAGAATTACCGCATCCCCAAGGATGTGTCTGCCGAAACCCTGACCGAAGAGCAGTGCAAGGCGATTATCGCCTCCGGTACCCCCACTGCCCACAAGACCCGCAGATTCAAGAAGAAATAATATATGCCGAACTATCAGCTTGACGAGACCGACAGGAAGATTCTTTCCTTTCTGGTAAACAATGCCCGTATGCCCTATCTGGAGATTGCGCGTGAGTGCGGAATCTCGGGGGCGGCGGTGCACCAGCGTATCAAGAAGCTGGAGGACAACGGGGTTATCACCGGCTCGCAGATGCTGGTGAAGCCGGGTGCACTGGGATTGAACGTATGTGCATTCATAAGCATTTCCCTGTCGGAAGACAATAAGTATCACGAAGTTACGGAGGCGCTCCGGCATATCCCGGAAATAGTTGAATGCCACTTCGTGACAGGCCGCGCGGCCTTGCTCCTGAAAGTGTATTGCATCAACAACGACCACTTGATGGAGACTATTCTCAACACCATCCAGCGTATCCCTTACGTGCAGTCCACCGACACTATGCTGTCCCTGGACCAGCCGTTCCAGCGCCAGGTCTGGGTCAAGGACTTCAAGAGCACTACTTTCCGGAATATGTAGGCGCCCTGGAGGCGGCCGGGCCCGTCGCTTGTCCCCGCCCGTACAAGGATTGGCTCGGATTTTGCGTATCTTGTCGGTATGAAGCGTATTTCGCTCATATTCGTGGCGCTGCTATCGTGCTTTGCGACAGCGTTTTCCCAGACTCCTGACGGCCGCAGCCCGGCTGGCGGTAGTTACCGCGTGCCCAAGGGCTTCCCTATGTATTATGAGGCGCACGACGGGGACACGACCTTCTTCGACACCATCGAGCCGATCTGGGTGTTCCCCCGCGGCCGCAGTATGCGGAAGGGCGACTGGCGCAAAGAATACCGCCTGGTGTATAATTTCAACAAGATTTATCCCTATGCCCTCGTGGGGCGGAAAATGATAGCCCAGGTGGACAGCACTATAGCTGCCGACGCGACCAAGCGCTCCCAGCGCACCCAGTACATCAAGCAGGTGGAAAAGGAGCTGCTCGGCATCTTCACGAGCGACATCAAGCAGATGACCACCTCCCAGGGCGTCTTGCTTATGCGCCTGATAGACAGGGAGTGCGGTATGAGCGCCTTCGAAATCATCAAGGAATACGAGAGCGGTTTCGCCGCCAATTTCTGGCAGGTCATCGCAAAGCTCTTCTCCCAGGACCTCAAGGCCCGCTACGACCCCAAGGGGAAGGACGCCAAGATAGAGGAACTGGTGCAGATATGGGATGAGGGCCACTGGGACCAGCTCTATTATTCGGTCTTTATGGAAGCCCCGAGGAAGACGGTGATCAAGACCGACCGTCTGAAGAGCGAAGTAAAGAAGAAAAAGAAGCGCGGCTGAGCGCCATTGCGGACTACTGCAACCGTCAGATTACGCTGAGGCTCCCTTCGGCCGTGTCGAAAAGGGCGTAGTGCGAGCCGCCGTCAATCCAGTCTTTCAGCACGATAAACCTCGAGCCCGTAGGGAGCTGGAGGTCCACCGCGTCGTGGAAGTGCCCGAAGATGAAGAAGTCCACGCTGACTTGTTCCGACTGCTCGAGGGCAAACTTGTACAGGGGCTCATCCTCTCCGCGGAAGTGGTAGGGCTTGCGCTTCCTGCGCACGCCTCCCGACCAGCCGAGCCCGAGGCGGAAGGCTATCCAGGGGTGCAGCGTACTGAAAACGGCCTGCACGCAGCGGTTCTTGAAAATCGAATTCATCAGCCTGTACCCCGGGCGCCCGCCTCCCAGCAGGTCTCCGTGTCCCAGGCAGAAAGACTTGCCTCCGATTTCCAGCAGCTGGGGCTGCTCGCAGCGGGTTATCCCCAGGCTCTCGAAGAAGGAGTAAGTCCAGATGTCGTGGTTGCCGGGGAAGAAATATACCTGCACGCCGGCATCCATCAAGGCTATGAACTTAGCCACCACGCGCGCTCCCTCGCGGGGCACAACGTCCCTGTATTCATACCAGAAATCCCAGATGTCTCCGAGCAGGTAAAGGGCGAGCGTGTCCTGCTCAGGGATGCCGCCGAGAAAGTCCAGAAAGCACCTCTCTC
>ONLD01000004.1 GCA_900318565.1 uncultured Bacteroidales bacterium | reverse complement strand
CAATTGAGGTCTTTTTCATGTGTGCAAAGTTATAACTTTACACGGAATCAGACACTTAAAAAAGACCTCTTTCCCACGGAAATTATCCGGTGAGCCCTTATTCCGTGCAAGCAAAAGTAGTAAATGATTGATTCATAGCAGGATGTCGGCCACCGTGCAAAAGTCGAAGGACGTCGGCAGGGTGCCCCGCCAAGAAAAACGGGTCAGCTCACTTTCTTTTTTTAGGACGGGACAGGCTGTATGTTTTGTCGTGAAATGTAATTCGGTAAATGGAGTGGCTGCAGAACAATAGCTTCTGAGATACGGAAACCTTTTTCTATTTGTCCCATTTGTTCCCCTGGTGGAACAGAATGGTCGGCTGTGGCGACTAAAGTAGCTTGACGAGCGTCAGTCCGCTTCTCTCTCCAGCGACGTAACGAGCTTCGCCATTGGCCTCAGCCCGGCGGAAGCGGTCCAGATACAGAGGCCGTCCGACCTGAATCTGGAGGCACTCGAAACTGTCGCCTGACCGCAGGCTGGAATTAAATGATTCTATTACTACGAAACGATTCTTGCCCAGGTACTCGATGGTGATTATTCTGTCAGGGAGCCATCCCAGCTGGAGCCGCTTACCGGCAGCCAGGGCCGCTGTGACGATGGAATCGCCCGAGAATTCTTCTGATTCTACCTGAGATGACGTCTTCAGATCCTCACAGAACCCTTTCCAGGATGACGCGCCCACATAGCGTGACAGGACATTGAGGGTGCGTAATGATATGTATGCGGCTTCCCGGGTGGAATATCCCCACATGCGCTCCAATGTGCTTTCTGAAACATGCTCACGAACTTCGGCTTCAATGGCACCCACAAGTAGGATGAATCCGTTGTGGGTTTCCAGGGGCTCACCATATTTCGCCTCTACTTTTGAGCGGAGAGCCGTGATTTCCGGTATATTTACTGACACTGACATTGCGTGACAAAGTTAAAAACAATATCTTTGCATTGCAATGTCTTTTACTGTCATTTATGGTAAGTGAAACCCTCCGGGAAATAACCCCCAGCCTGGGTGACGGACAATACCGCATCGTTTCCACTCTGCAGGAGGGGCGTCTTTATCTTGCCGAAAAGTCAGGAAAACGACTTGTCTTGAAAACGGCGCAAGGGGCCAGAGGCCTGGAACTGCTCAAGCGGGAGTATGAGATTGCCCTTCGCCTGCAGCACCCATTCATTGCATCAGCCATTGGCTGGGAAGAAAGCACGCCCATCGGCCCGGCCATCGTCATAGAATACATACGTGGACGGAATCTGTCAGCCTTTTTGAAGGCAAAGCCGTCTATGCAGACCCGCCGAAGGATCTTCTCTCAGTTGCTGGAAGCCGTCGGGGCTATGCATCGTCAAAGCATCATCCACAATGACATCAAGCCGGAGAATATCCTTATCACAGAGGCCGATAATGACGTCAAACTCATTGACTTCGGTTTTGCCGATGGGGATGCGCATATCCTGGAAAAAGGCTTAGGCGGCACACGTCAGTACGCCTCCCCGGAGCTTCTGGAGCATCGGAAAACCGACGCCCGCAGCGACATTTATTCCATTGGCTGCCTGATGCAGGACCTTTTTCCGGGCCGATATGGCCGCGTCGCCCGGAAATGCTGCAAAGCCAACCCCGACAAGCGATATCGGAACATCGATGCATTGAAGGATGCCTGGGCGCATCGGCAAAGGCCGTTATGGATTGCATTTTTCCTTTTGATTGCAGCTCTGGCGTTCGGAATCATCTACTATTTCAGCACGAGGACTCGACCTGGGCTGGTCATTCCTGAAATCAACGACAAACCAGATTCAATCCAGGTCGAATCACCCGAGGTGGAGACGCTACAACCAGAGACTCAACCAGTCTCTGTATCGCGCAAAGCAAATCCATCTTCATCAAGTAATTCAAGCACCGCATTGTCAAGGGCAGAAGCAACGCTACGCCAGGCCTGGGAAGACGCTTTCAATCAGGTCTGCAAAGAAATGGACCAGGCTGGATACCGGGAATTCCTCCCCATACATGTTGATTATGGGACATATGAAATCGATCCCGTTATGCGCCAGGTGACATCTGGACTTTCAGCTGAAGAATTGCAGACAATTACATCACTGAATGAAGCATTGGACCTGGACTATTCGCAACGTCTATATGCCAAGTATGGGACACTGCCATCATTGTATGATAAGACCATCGAACTTCCGGCAGACGAACTCAAGTACTATCGGAATCTGGCCGCCAGTTTCCGGAAATTCTCACCCTTCTCAAAAAAAGACATTAAATGACAACTTGCCCGTCGGAGGCAAGGAGTTATTTTTGTGCCGGGCGATTATTTCGCCCGGTAGCTTTGTTTTTGGGGAATAATCGCTATATTTGTCTCTTGCAGGGCCTTTGGGCCGTGTGACATAGACAAATTAGCGTTTGCAATTTGCTCTGACCGAGTAGAAACGTAGGAAATTTCACTTTGGAGAGTCAGGCAAGTCGTAAACGCCCGCAATAGATACCTTCGTGGTATTTAGCGGGCGTGACTTGTTTCTCCAATGGTTTCCTACGACCACTACCGGACAAGTTTCGCCCGCGATTTTTTGTATGTAATAACCTTAAATACAATGAAACTCAAGTATCATTCTCCTCAAACTCTCTGGGATGAATTGGAGCCCCAGAGCATCATCTGCGACAGTTATGAATCCGGAATCGACGACTACGACCTCGTCGATGTGGACTGGAATGCAAATTCTTAAACCTCGAGCGTTATGAAGAATCTTTACAAAGCATTTGCATCCGCAGCCGTGGCGCTGCTGGCAGTCTCCTGCGTGAACGAAATGGCGAACGACACCCCCGACGGTCTGTTCCGCAAGTATAACCTCAGCTTCGATGACGGCACCAAAACCGAACTCTCCGGCACGGGCAGTACCCGCCAGGTCAAGTGGAACGAGGGCGACGAGATAAAGTACTACACCAAAGACAAGCAGTCCAGCGTTTCGACGGCCTCCGTCTCGCTCGCCGGAAGTACCGCGTTCGTGGAAATCCCCCGCGGCCGTTCCGATGATTTCATCAACGCCGTATACGGCGCAGGCAGCCTCACAGGCAGTTCCAGCACTGCCGACTGTATGTATGTCACATCTCCGGCAAAGAGCGACCAGAGTTATACGACCTTTGCCCAGGCACACCTCTGCGCCGCTTTTTCCTCTGATCTCGAAGACCCCAACCTGCGTTTTCACAACGCCGTGGCCATCCTGAAGTTCACCTCCGCCGCCTCCATCAGCAAGGTTGTCTTCTCCGGCAACAACGGTGAAGTCATCACCGGCGGCAGCAACGGCAGCCTAAAGATAAGCTACTCCGGCGGAGCCGTCAGCGCGGAGCCGTCATCAACCGGCGGCACATCCGTAACGGTCACCACCGGCGGTCAGGAGTCCGACTTCTACATCGCCATCCTCCCTGTCAACTTCAGCAAGGGCATTCTTGTACAGTGCTACGATGTCTCAGGGTTCCAGGTTTGTGAGAGGAGAACCTCTGGCGAATTGAATACCGTCAACGCCGCAGGCCTTCCCATCATCGCCAACCTCGGCAGCATTCAGGAATGGCTCGATAATCCCAAACCGACGGCCGTCGATCTTGGCCTCAGCGTCAAGTGGGCAAGCTTCAACCTGGGTGCCTCAACTCCTGAAGGTAGCGGTGACTATTTCTCCTGGGGAGAGACAGCACCCAAGAGCTCCTACAGCTGGTCAACGTATGCCTATGGACAAAGCAAGACCGGCCCCTTCTCTGAGTATGTACTGGATCCCTCCTTCGGCACGGTAGACTACAAGACTGTCCTCGACCTTGAAGACGATGCCGCCCACGCTATCTGGGGCGACGCCTGGAGGATTCCTTCGAAGGAAGAAGTCCAGGAACTTAGGGATAACTGTACCTGGACTTGGACCACAATTAACGGCGTCAATGGCTATAAAGTTAGCAGTAGTATCACCGGTAATTCAATCTTCCTCCCCGCCGCAGGTATGATGAGCGGCTCCAAGGTCCAGAATTCCGGAACGGAAGGAGATTACTGGTCCTCCTCCATCTACACCGCCGAATCCTGCTCCTCCTGGTCCCCCTACTTCACTGCCTCCGAGTTCAGTACCGGCGACTGCTACCGTTACTTCGGCCTCGGCATCCGCCCAGTGGAAGGCGTGGTGGTTCCCGTTGCAAGCATCGATATGCCTGCCACGCTCGACCTGATTGCCGGCGGGACTACAATGCTCTCCGCCACCATATCCCCCGGCAACGCCACCTACAAGGGCCTGACTTGGTTATCTTCCGACGGATCCGTGGCCACCGTCGATGCCGCTGGCAAAGTTACGGCCGTGTCTATAGGCAACGCCACAATTACGACATATTCTGCCGATGCAGCCACAACGGCGTCCTGCGAGGTTACGGTCAAGGAGGCGGCGACAATCCCTTCCATCAGGCCTGAAGTGGGCAACGATGAACGTAGGCGCCACCAAGCCCGAGGAGTACGGAGCGTTGTTCGCCTGGGGCGAGACAGAGCCGAAGTCTTTTTATAAGTGGTCAACGTACAAGTGGTGCAATGGAAGTGAAAACACTCAAACCAAATACAACACTAACTCCAGTTACGGAACGGTGGATAACAAGACCGTCCTCGATCCGGAGGACGACGCAGCCCACGTGAATTGGGGCGGTAGTTGGCGAATGCCGACGGATGAAGAGTGGACAGAGTTAAGGACCAAATGCACCTGGGAACGGACAACCAAGAACAGAGTATACGGAAAACTCGTCACGGGCCCCAACGGCAAGTCAATCTTCCTTCCTGCCGCAGGCAGACGGGACGGCGCGAGCCTTATCGAAGCCGGCTCCTACGGCTTCTACTTGTCTTCGTCCCTCTATACGGACGACCCGAACAACGCGTACTCCGTCAGCTTCGATACCGACTATAGGATGGACTTTGTCGACAGGGGAAGCGGCTACCGCTACTTCGGTCGATCGGTCCGTGCAGTCTTAGGCGAATTCATTCCTGTAGCATCAATCTCTTTGGACAAGACTTCTGTGAAACTGAATTATGGAGATGATCAGCAGCTGGCTGCCACCGTCAGCCCTTCCAATGCCACGGCGAGGGCTGTCCGCTGGGCATCCAGCGATGAATCAGTTGTATATGTTTCGGGCGACGGCTTTGTGACGGGAGTAGGCGAGGGCACCGCCACCATCACGGCTTATGGCTCAAGTGGCGTAAGCGCCTCATGTGTGGTTTCAGTATCTGCACTTGATTTGTCCTTCCATCAGGCCTGAAGTGGGCAACGATGAACGTAGGCGCCACCAAGCCCGAGGAGTACGGAGCGTTGTTCGCCTGGGGCGAGACAGAGCCGAAGTCCATTTATAAGTGGTCAACGTACAAGTGGTGCAACGGCAGTTCCAATAGCCTGACAAAATACAATACCTGGTCCAGTTACGGTAAAGTCGATAACAAGACCGTGCTCGACCCTGAGGACGACGCAGCGCACGTGAATTGGGGCGGCAGTTGGCGAATGCCGACGGTGGAAGAGTGTGATGAATTAATGAACAACTGCACCTGGACCTGGACAACCCAGAACGAAGTAAACGGAAGACTCGTCACTGGCCCCAACGGCAAGAGTATCTTCCTTCCCGCCGCAGGCTACCGGTCCGAAACGTACATTATCAAGATCTTAGCCGGGTACAGCGGCGGCTACTGGTCTTCGTCCCTCGTTACGGGCTTCAGCGCGTATGGCGTCTACTTCGATTGTGACTATGTCACCAGGGACAACGAAGGCAGCCACCGCTACCCCGGTCAATCGGTCCGTCCCGTCACAGAATAAAGGACGGCAAGGCCCTTTGGGGCCAGCCGTCCAGCTGACTGCGAATGCGGTCAGCATCAAACCTTCCTATCTTGCGAAGCCCGAAACGATACGGCCGCAGGCCGTCGAAATTTAAAGCGTTATGACAAAGCTTGAGATATGCTCCATTGAAAATGCTAATACGGGTGTGGTTTTCCTATACCTGGAAGGCTTTATACCTATCATTATTCTTTGCATATAGGTTCACTTTTTATAAAAGTTAGTTCAATTACATAATACCATATTAGAAGTTATAAACCTTAATCCATTATGAGTAAAATTACATTTGGCAAAGCAATTGAGTACAAAGTTGTTTCAGAAATGATGAGAGAAGGATTTGAAGTCTACCTTCCAACCGCTGATGATCACGGAGTTGATTTGATAGCCAGAACCATAAATGGCAATATCGTTGAGGTTCAGATAAAAGCTCTTTCAAAATCTACGAAAGGAGGACTTTTCGCAGCGATAAACCATACCCCTTGTCCTAAAAACAATTTCTATTTCGTCTTCTACCTTGAGAGTCAGAATAAGACCTGGATAATGTCTTCTTCTGATTTTAAAAAATATGCTTCGCAAAACATAACAGGAAAGAACAAAGGAAAATACTCTATTGACGTGCTTAGCAAAGCGTGTGCTACATTCTGCGTTTCTGATTATCACACGATTATATAAAAAAAGGAATCATCGACAGCTCTATAGAACGTGACATAACCACAGTAACCGCAACGTTGCAGCCCTCGCACCTCTTGATGCGGGGGCTGATTCCGTAGCAGCCAACTTGGCAGGATAAATTCCTCCGTTCTGGCCTGGGAATGCCGAGTTCGGGTCCGCGAGCGCACGAAATAATCTGCAGTTCCGGCCCGGGAACGCAACTTTAGTCCCGAAAAAGCCTCCATTCGTCACAAGTTTACGATTCTTTCGAAAGAATCAGAAAATTCTGCACCCCGCCCATTGACGGGACCCACTCCTTTTCATAGTTTTGCGGAAAACTCCCTATACCAAATAGAGGAGGATTGTTCTTGCTTATGGAGGCCTTAGACGTTGTAAACATTGAAGCTCGTATTTACTCTTTCCGGGACACCTATGTGATGATAGATAGGGACTTAGCCGAATTATATGGAGTTGAGACAAAAGTCCTTAACCAGGCCGTAAAAAGAAATATCGACCGTTTTCCAGAGTCTTTCCGCTTCGGCCTTTCAAAACTAGAGACTCAGGAACTGGTCACAAATTGTGACCGGTTCAACAACTTGAAACATTCTACATCTTTACCATATGCATTTACAGAGCCTGGTGTCGCTATGCTTTCGGCTGTTCTACATAGCCCAGCAGCCGTGAGTGTGAGTGTGAGAATTATGCAGGCATTCGTCGCAATGCGCCGTTTTATGCTGACCAATGCTCAAGTTTTTCAACGACTTGACAGAATAGAATATAAACAATTGGAAACAGACAAAAAGATTGATCAAGTATTTGCTAAACTGGAAGAGAAAACAGACCGCAATAAGCAATGCATCTTTTTCGATGGACAGATATATGATGCATATGAGTTTATCTGTGACTTGATCAGGCACGCCAACAAAAGGATTGTTTTGATTGACAACTATGTGGATGATTCAGTATTGACAATGCTGGACAAGAGGGGCACTGGAGTTGAAGCTTCTATATACACAAAAGAGGTTGGAAACCAGTTCAAGCTGGACGTCGAAAAACACAACGCCCAATATGCCGCGATTCCTGTATTTGTTTTTAGACAATCTCATGACCGGTTCTTGATTATAGACGACAGTGTTTATCATATCGGAGCATCGGTCAAAGACCTTGGGAAGAAATGGTTTGCCGTTTCCCTGATGGAAGCACAGGATGCCGATGCAATCATGCTCCGGCTGGAAGCAGACTCCTCGAGTTTACGGTAAAGCTGATAGTCTTTCATCACAAATGTACGATTCTTTCAAAAGAATCCGCTAAATCTGCTTCCGTAACATCATCCCCAAAAAGACATAAAATGACAACTTGCCATCCGGTGGCGGGTGGTTATCTTTCTTTTTTCAGGACTAGACAGGCTGTAGGTTTTGTCGTGAAATGTAAATTGGTGTGGATCAGTGGTTTATGAGAAATCGTCCGGTCAAAAACGACCGGACTATTTCTTGTAATCGCCTTATTCTAAAGAGGTTGCATTTCACGGCGACAATTGCGGAGCGCCGCTGATCTCTGAGCAGATAAAGGAATGATTACCTATGCCGCTATTCCCGAACAAGTATCGGAATCAGTCCGCAAAGGGTCGCCGAGATGGGTTCAGCCCTCCAGAATCTGCTTTGCGGCGTTTTTGGTGTCCACTTTCTCAATGATGCGCTCGAGGATACCGTTCTCGTCAAATATGAAGGTGCGGCGGAGTGTGCCCACGACGGTCTTTCCGTACATCTTCTTCTCGCCGATGGCCCCGAATGCCTGATGCATCTCGCGGGTGGTGTCGGCAAGGAGCGTGAAGGGCAGTGAATGCTTGGCGGCGAATCCGGCGTGGGACTTCCCGGAATCTTTGCTCACTCCCACCACATTGTACCCTGCAGCGCGCAGCGCCTCCCAGTTGTCACGGATGGAACACGCTTCCGCCGTGCAGCCGGAGGTGTTGTCTTTGGGGTAGAAATAGACAACGGTCTTCTTCCCTTTGCCGATGAAATCCTCTGATTTCACGGCATTCCCGTCCTGGTCAAGTACCTCAAAGGACGGCATCTTGTCTCCGATTTTCAGCATAGTTATTGGCTTTCAATTTGTTTTCAGATTGCATCCCGGCAGCGCCGATAGCGGGGTTTGCGCGTGCGGGCCATACACTTTATCATTGCAAATATATTAAATAATTCGATTAACCTTGTGAACTCGTCTGGATTTGCATCGATGCTCGTAAAAAGCGTAAACAATTACACCGGTCCCAGAATAAAAAATTACTATATTTGTGAGTTAAGAGTATTTGGCGCAATGAAAAGGATGATCATCACGCTGCTCGCATTCGTGCTGAGCTCATTTACACTCAGCCGAACGGGCGGAATAAGCCTGGCCGTCATTATTGTAAAACACAGTTATGAGAATACTTTTTGTCTGCCACGGCAACATATGCCGCAGCCCTATGGCGGAGTTTGTACTTAAGGCCCTGGTCAAGGCCAAAGGCATTGAAGACCAGTATTATATAGAATCCGCAGCCGTCACGACCGATGAGTTGGGCAACCCTATTTATCCGCCGGCTAAGCGCTGCCTGAGTCAGCACGGCGTCAGTTTTGACCCTGCAAAACGTGCGCGTCAAATTACCAGGGCTGATTATGACCTGTTCGACCGGATTATTTGTATGGATGCTTCCAATATGAGACTCATCCGACGTATCATCCCTTCTGATCCTGATGGCAAGATCCATCTGTTGATGTCTTATGCAGGCAGCGGACGTGATGTGGCCGATCCTTGGTATACCGGCGACTTTGAGACAGCCTTTCAGGACATCTTGACGGGCTGCGAGGCTATGCTGAACAGCTTTTAAGGGAGGCCTAATAGAATTTCCCGGCCAGTTTACGGACGAGTATCCCGAAGAACAGCTTTTCCGGCAAGGAAGGCTTCTGGAAGACGGTTCGGAGAATGACATCGATGGCGGCGTGCCTGCCTGCCAGGATGTCAAATTCGGAATGGTCTTCTTTCCCTGTGTACTCCATTGCAAATGCGTCCCAGAACCTGTGAAACTGTTCCTGGGTCATATGGAATATGTTTTGAACCTGTTTCATCGGGGCATAGACACAGCATATCTGGTAAAGATGGCCGATGTCGAAGAGGGGGTTGCCGTAGGCGAAGCGGCCGAGGTCGATCCAGTAGCACTTGCCTTCGGATATGATGACGTTGCCGGGCTGGAAATCACCGTGTGAACAGGTGGTGCTTTCGGGAACGGACTCGAGGTAAGCCCGTATTTTCGCCCGGTTTTTCTTGCTCACGAAGGTCGCCTGCTCAAGGGCGAGAAGGGCTTGCTCCTTGCGGTTGGGGAATATGGATGTGTCACAGGGCGTTGCGGACAGCTCTTTGCCCATACGAGCAAGGAGCCTCGCCATCTCTTCCGTGCGCTCAGGATTGTCGTGACAGATGCGGGAGAGGGATTTCTTGTCCCGGATGTATTCGGAGACGGAGGCAAACGCTTCGCCGACGCGGACTATTTCGTACATCTTTGGGGTGGGCAGTCCCAGCCGCTCTACGGCCTGTGAGATATCAAACTCCTTCTTTACGCTTTCCAGGTCGTTGCTTCGATTGTTGTTGACCTTCAGCATACGACCGGGCTCGGAAGGGTTCTCGTATGTTTTCCCATTTCCTCCCTCGCCAACCTGATGCCAGTCGGAGAGATTGATTTCGGTTTTGATTTCCATAAGTCTTTAGTACAGCCCTGCTTGTCTTGGCAGAGTGCTTCAAAGGTCGAAAAAAAATCGAAAATAAACAATAATATCTTCGCACACCCATCTCACAGGTGCCGACGGGACGGACAACGCGTTGCAATTTCATCACGGATTGTTTATATTTGCGAATACTTAGACGTTCCGCTTATGAAGAAAGGGTTTTATCTGCCTCCTGTCCTGGAGGAGAGCTTGGAAGCCTTCCCTGTCGGCATTTTATGTTCCAGCGTTGGGGAAGGGATTATTGAAGATGTAAGCTTTGACGATTTGACGATATGAAAACAGTGAGATTCCTATTGCTGCCGTTGGCGGCGGCCGTGCTGTTTTCCTGCACTCGGAAGGCAGTCCCCGAAGAATGTGTAGCCAATGAAAATCTGCAGACAATAAGCCTGAGCGTGGGGCTGGAAGACCGCGACCCTTCGACCAGGACCTATGTCAGCAGCGGCCGTAAGGTGCACTGGCACTACAACGCCGAATCCATCAGCGTCTTTACGGCGCCCGGGGTCCAGTCTAAGTTCTCGAAGCCCGTCGGGGAGTCCAATGTCTTTTCAGGCAGCTTGAGTTCCGTGCCCTCGCAATTCGTGGCCGTTTATCCCTATTCCGAAGCAAATGATATGAAGCCCGGCTCTTCCGTGGCCGGATATGAAGCCTACGACTATTGCGTCACCACGTCCGTTCCCGGAGTGCAGGAGGCTGTCCCCGGCACGTTTACGATGGATACTTATCCTGCTGCTGCGGCATCGTCCAAGTCGTCGTTCACAATGTATGGCCTTGCCGGCGGACTGCGCATCACGCCCGGAGCCGGCGATATCAAGTACATAGTGGTGCGCGGCAATTCCGGAGAGGCTCTTTCCGGCCCGTTGACAGCCGGCCTTTCGCTCTCCGACCCCATTCCCGGCAGCTTCACTATGGATTCCGCCAAGGGCTTTGGCAATGTCGTCCTGTGTGACCCCTGGCGGGGCGAGGCCCTTTCACCATCTGACAGTTATTTCATCGTGCTGCCTCCGGTGATATTCACCAAAGGTTTTACGCTTTATTTCGTGGATTCAAAAGGCGCAGTGGCGCGTGTCACTACGGACAAAGAGCTTGAAATCAAGCGCGCCTCCTTCTCAAGGATTACCAACCTGGGTGAGAAGATGGAGGCTTTCGTCACGCCGTCGCCAGTGGACCTGGGCCTCAGCGTGCAGTGGTCTTCCTGCGACATCGGCACGCTCGACCCGCTGGATCCCGGCATCACGGTGCCCTGGGGCCTGACGCTTCCGAGGTTATGCACGGAGTCGGACTACCCGTCGTTCTCTTTTGGCGAGCTGCCTCTGTCAGGCGATGCCGCAAATGCCACGCTGGGCGGCAATTGGAGGACTCCCACGCAGGAGGAATTCAAGGAACTGGCCGAAAAGTGCAGCTGGTCGCGCATTGCAGGCGGATGGAAGGTCACGAGCAAGGTCAACGGTAATTCAATCGAATTCCCGGACGTCCCGCACTGGACTGCAACCAGGGGCTATGAATTCAAGAACGGCTCTCTGTCGGCCTGGGACGCTCCCTATCTCAGAAAGTCCGTCCGTCCGGTATTATCTTCCGGAAGTGTCATCACTTTTGCCGATTCCAATCTGGAGGCTGTCCTTGTCGCGGCGTTCGATAAAGACGGCGACGGTCATCTTTCCAATTTGGAAGCGGCCGGAGTGACTTATGACGCATTCAGCGGGGTCTCCTGGGGTGACGTCACCCGCTTCACCAGTTTCGATGAATTCAAATACTTTACCGGGCTGGGCGGCATCTCCCAAGTCAGTTTCAGCGGCTGGAGCGGCCTTAAGTCGATTGTCCTCCCGTCCGGAATGACTAAGGTGCCGCGATTTGATTCCTGCACGTCCCTTGCCTCGGTCGAGTTGCCCGAGGGCCTGGAAGAAATCTACCCGTATGCCTTCTCGCGCTGCTCGTCGCTGGAAAGCCTGACCATCCCCTCCGGCCTGAAAAGAATCGGAAGCAATGCGTTCTTTATGTGTAAGAAGCTGGAATCTTTAGTGATACCGGGCCTTGACGACTGGCTGAAGGTGGAAGTCGGCTCCGGCGGTCACCCTTTCAGCGCTTCTCGTAACGGCCGTCTTTATGCGGACGGCAAGGAGATCACAGAAGTGGCAGTCCCTTCCTGGTGTACATCCGTCCCTGCCAATTCGTTCTGCGGCTGTACAGGCGTCAGGTCCTTCAGCCTGCACGGCGCGGTCAAGGCGATAGGTGACGGCGCATTCCAGTATTGCAGCCAGCTCACAGGTCTCGACCTGCCCGCCGGCATAGAGACGATAGGCAGTTGGGCGTTTGCTAACTGTATGGCGCTTAAATCCATTGTTATTCCCGAGGGCTTGACGTCAATCGGAATAAATGCATTCGACTCTTGTTCCAAAATGGAAAGTATATCGCTGCCCTCAAGCCTCAAAGCTATAGGCTCCGGTGCTTTTACCCGCTGCGGCAATCTCACCAAACTGTCCGTGTCCGACCTGAAGTCCTGGTGCTCGGTCGATATCGGGGTGAGCGGGCATCCTTTTGAAGGACTCTTTTCCGGAGGCGGGCATCTGTTCGCCGGGGGCTCCGAGGTCACAAGCCTTGTCATCCCTTCCGGTGTTGAGGCGATAAGCGACGAGTGTTTTACAAACTGCAGCTTCATCACGACCCTCACGGCCTCTTCCGGCCTCAAGACTATTGGCGCCGACGCGTTCAAGGGCTGTGCCGGACTCGTGTCCGTGCAGATGCCGTCGACGCTGCAGGGAATCGGTGATTCCGTGTTCAGCAGGTGTACTTCCCTTGCCTCCGTGAGCCTGCCTGCCTCGCTGCAGACGCTTGGGGCCAGTTCGTTCTCCGGTTGCAGCTCGCTGGAGTCTCTTGTCATACCGGAGGGCGTCACGGCCATAGGTGCCGGAGCATTCGCTTATTCAGGGCTCAAGAGCCTGGATGTGAAGCCGTCCACGCCGCCGGCGGCCGGAGAGAATCTTTTCGATGGTCTGATCGCAGTCTCCATATATGTCCCGGCAAGTTCCGTGGGCGCGTATAAAGGCGCGTCAGGCTGGATCTCGTATTCAAGTTGGATTCAGGCAAAACCCTAGCCTTGCAAGTTTCTATCTGAAATCGATTGTTATGAAAAAGTTATTAATTATCATTGCTTTGTGTACTGTTGCAGCCACTTCTGCACACGCACAGTTTTTCTATGGCGCCCAGTTCGGTTTCTATACTGACGGGAATTCAAAAGGTTCGGGGACCGAGTTCGCCCGCGGAGCCTCTTCGTTCAACGTTTCCATCAAGCCCAATGTAGGTTATTTCTTCAATCCCCGGCTGGTGGCCGGTCTTAAGCTGGACTTTATAAATTGCTCCCTGGTGGATAATGATACGGGCAGTATGTCGCTTTTCGACATCGACTACTATGCGATCAACCTGCTTATGGGCAATGGCTTGTCCCGCGACTATATGTCTTTCAAGGTTGCTCCGTACGTGCGCTATCAAGTCCTGTCATTGTTCAATGACAAAGTGAGGATATGGGCTGAACTGAATGGCTACTGGGGTATGAAATATCCACGTAACACAAATCACGAGCTGGACATTGCGAGCCGTTCTATGATTTACGGCGCTGAACTGCATCCGCTGGTGAGTTACGACCTGGTCAACAATTATATGATCTATACCTCCCTGGACTTCCTGTCCCTGACCTGGAATGGGGAGACCAAGCGCCACGAGGATTCCATAGGGGTCGAATACGCCACTATCAACAACAAAATGTGGTTCCAGTGCAATCCCCTTGTGGCCTTGGCCCGCGCGTTCCTGCAGATTGGCGTGATGAAGAAATTCTAGCGTTAGAAGGAATACCCGATACCGACCAGGGCTTACCAGCGGCCGAGCCAGCAGGCGCCGGCGAGCAAGTCGATGCGCCAGAGGCTCAGTCCCCGGTAGCTGAAAGGTAGTGTTTTATTGAGTGTGTTTGGACTCCTCTGAATGAGGGCCACAACATAAAGCTGTTTCTCATTCTTAGCCATTGTCCTCATATTTGCCGAAGAAACAAGTCTGCACACCGCAGTACCCAGAGTCTGCAAAGCGAGTTTGGTTATATCGCACCAAGCTCGCTTTGTGCGTGTATGGGACCGAAATGTTAAACTTTAAAAACTTCAGACGTTATGGAACGCAACAACAACTACAAAGGAACCGGCCGGCAGGCCTATGGGTATGGCTTCGCTTTCACGGGCGTGGAGGAGGGCGCGCACTATCTGTGTGAGCCGGAGCTCCGCTACGGCCGCAGGACAGTATCTCGCTACGTCAACATCCTTATGGACAAGTGGTTCAAGAAGATATTCGGAGCGGAGCGCAACAGGGAGGCCCTCGTGGGTATCCTTCGGGAGCTGCTGCCGGAGCGCAGCATCGTGCGTACTTCGACGTGGAATGTACTGACAGCTCCGGGGCCCGGTTCATCGTGGAGATGCAGGTTGCCGAGCAGCGTCATTTCCACGAGCGTGCGCTGTTCTATGCGACGTTTCCCATCCAGGAGCAGGTGCTGTCGCGGAGCCGGAAGAGGCCGGCGCTACCGCACGACCTGCATTTCGACTATGCGCCGGTGTATGTGATCAGTTTCCTTAACTTCTCCTTTCACCCGCAGGACGAGCAGATAGTCTACCGTTATGATATCCGTGAACGCTACAGGGACGAGCTGATGACGGACCGCCTGAACTTTCTGTTCGTGGAGATGCCAAACGCAGGTGACGAGGAGCCCCGGGAGGGAGATTCGTTCACAAAGAAGTTGTCGTGGGCTTTCCGGCATATGACGGCGCTGACGGAGCGCCCGGCGGGGCTGGTAGGTGAGATATTCGAGAGGATATTCGAGGCGTGCGAGGTCGCGAAGCTGTCGGATGAAGAGTTTAACCAATACAATGAAGAGAGTATGACAAAATGGGATTACGATGACATTGTCAATACGGCCTGGCTCAAAGGCGAGGCCGCCGGTCGAGCAAATGGCCTGGAAGAGGGTAGGGCCGCCGGTCGGGCAGAAGGCAGGGCAGAAGGTCTGGCAGAAGGGCGAGAAGAAGGCAGGGCAGAAGGTCGGGAAGAAGGCCGGGAGAAGGCACTTGAGGCCGTACGTGCGAGGTTGCGGGCGTTGGGGGTGGATCCGGCGGTGATTGAGGAGGTTGCAGGGGAAGAGTTTAACCAATACAATGAAGAGAGTATGACAAAATGGGATTACGATGACATTGTCAATACGGCCTGGCTCAAAGGCGAGGCCGCCGGTCGGGCAAATGGCCTGGAAGAAGGCAGAGCAGAAGGTCGAGAAGAAGGTCGGGCAGAAGGTCGGGAGAGGGCGCTTGAGGCCGTGCGTGCGAGGTTGCGGGCGTTGGGGATGGACCCGGAAGTGATTGAGGAGGTTGCGGGAGGGGTGGAGAGTCGGCAGTAGAGTCTGCACGATAATGCGGAAGTACGGAATAATGATTATCTTTAAGGCCGAATTATGAAATGGTTATGAGTGCGATAAAGGTAATCATAAAGGTAATAGCCATTGCTGCCATCGTTGCCGTCGGCTTCGTATTTTATTGCAACATACGGATAAGCACTTATTCTAAGGCCCGGCTCTATGATGACATTGAGGCCGTGCCGCATTATCATACCGCTCTCGTGCTCGGGACGTCTCCGATGAGCAGGTTTGGCGGACCGAACGGCTTTTTCGTGGCCCGGATCAGTGCGGCGGTCCAACTGTACGAAGCCGGGAAGGTGGACAGGATAATCGTGAGCGGGGATAACCGGAGAAGGGAATACAATGAGCCAGAGGCAATGCGGCGGGCTTTGGTGGAGAGAGGCATCCCGGGAGAAGTGGTAATCCTGGACTATGCCGGCTTCAGGACTTTTGATTCAGTGGTGCGGGCAAAGGAAGTCTTCGGGCAGGACGCCTTCATCGTCGTAAGCCAGAAGTTCCATAACGAAAGGGCCGTGTTCATTGCCGGCCTGAAGGACATTGATGCCGTGGGCTTCAACGCGGCAGACATCGGCCTGCGTGCCGGCGGCGTCCTCACGCACGTCCGTGAATGGGGCGCAAGGTGCAAAGTCTTCCTGGATATGATTTCCGGACGGCAGCCGCATTTCCTGGGCGATCCGATAGATATCGGCTGAGCTCTCAGGAAGCACTCGGACCGGCCCCGGCGGGCAGCGGGCAAATGCTTTTTTGTTATCGGTGGCAAGTTGCTTATTATTATAATATACACTAACTTTGCAAGTTGATAACAACTGGCAAGCGCAAGATGAAATATGACGTTTTTATCAGTTACTCCCGCAAGGATTCCGAGACGGCCGATTTGATATGCTCGGCGTTCACCGAAGTGGGGATTAGCTGTTTTATCGATAAAGAAGGGATAGGCGGCGGGGAAAACTTTCCCGAAGTATTGGCTTCCACAATCGATTCTTCCCGAATTTTCCTCTTTCTCGCAAGTGCGAATTCGTACAAGTCCAAATTCACGAAGGCGGAAATTCTGTATGCATTCAACCACTTAAGGAGCGGATGCATAATTCCGTATATCCTTGACGAGAGCGAGATGCCGGCTGACCTTGAGTTTCTGCTGGGCAATGTGAATTGGATTCGTAAAACGGCCTGCCCGCCGAAGCAACTGCCCGCGGAGATACGCAAGGTGTTGGACAGCCCCGACACCGGCACGATAGGAGGCCGTAAGGTCCGCAGCAGATGGCCGTTGCGCATATTGCTCCTGGCCGTGGCCTTGTCTGTCGGTGTGCTTGCCGCGATTCTGTTCCGGCAGAACGGGGATAAATCCGCGGCTTTGCAGGATTATAAGCAATTTGAAAGCTGGATTGACCGCTCCGACTCGTTGCTGAAAGAAGCAGCGAGAAAGGGCGCGATGCCCAACACTCTCGAGACGACTTCGGAACAGATACTCGACCTGCAGTCCGCCGAGGCCGCTTTGTGCCTGTCTGACAGCATTAAAAAGCTCCACGCTGCAGACGAGCACATTGCCCTGTTCAACATCAATACCGATGCTCTTCGCACCAGCATATCCTGCAAGATGGACTCAATGTTCGTTGCCTGGTCAAACTATGCCAAGGAATCATACGAGCTGTTCCGTATCACCGGGAGCCCGTCGGAGCGCCAGAATGCCCTGGATTGCATCAATCACGCGCTGTCGATTAGGCCCGACAGCTCCCTCGAATCCCTAAAACAATCTCTGAATAAATGAAAAAGCTATTGCTCATTTGGCTGTTTGCCTTGCTGACGTCCATCTGCGCCTATGCCCAGAAATCGTTTGATATGCGATACAACGAGGCGGTGGAGTACTACACACAGAAACAGTTTGATAAGTCAATAAAAGTGCTGGAGGCGGCAAAAAAGAGCCCCGGCGTCACTAAGGAACAGATTTCCAAGGCTGTCCGCCTCATCAAGCAGTGCCAGGCTTCCAAGCAGAAAATGTCGGACCTCAATCTGTCAAAGGAATCCGTCTTTCTCTCCGGCGCCGGTCAGAAGGACAGTGTCTATGTGACGGCCGGAAAGGCGTGGGAAGTGACGTCTTCCCCTGACTGGTGCAAGGTCTGGAAGGATGTCGATATCATTTATCTTCAGGCTAAACCGAACGAATTGAAAGAATCGCGCCAGGGCGTCGTGGAGGTGACGATGGGAAAGGAACGCACCGCTTATGTGCTTGTGACCCAGGAGAAGCGGCAGAATATTAACTGCCCCGTCCGCATCCATACCGTACCAGGGCGTGCCATCGTTTACGTGGACAGCAATCCGGGGATGTTGACGGAAGACTTCATCCTGAGCGAAGGCTCGCATAGGGTAGTGGTGGAGAAAAGCGGCTACTTGCGCAAGGATACCACCTTGGTGGTAAATGCGGCCAATGCGAGCGGTATGACCTGTCTGCTAAAACTGATACCTACCTTCGCCACAATCTCTGTCGATGTCAAGCCAGCCGCAGGATACGACTTTGATACACCTGCAGTATTGGATATCAGCGGCAACGAAGTCAACCTCCATCCCAGCATCATCAAGAGCTTTAACGTCGACCAGGAGCTCAGCTACTACAGTCTGTACGAGGACAATCGTATTCCTCTGCATCCCGGCCAATATATCGTCAAGGCAATTGCGGAAGGTTTTAAACCCCAGTCCCAGACCGTGGCGCTGGACAGGGGCGTCAATACGATGGTCAATTTTTGCCTCGAACCTATCTGCGGAACCCTTTCCGTCAATGACGAGGAGAACGCTCTGGGAGCCTTGGTTTTCGTGGACGGGAAGGAAGCCGGCACGGTGCCGATATCCAATATGAAGCTTAAGGAAGGCCCCCATTCCGTGCGGGTGGAAAAAAGCGGCCTTCGCCCCGAACTGGAGCGTTATGACGTCGTGATCAAAGAAGACGACGAAACCGTGGTCAAGGTGTCTATGCAGCCTTACAGCGAGTATTCCATAGTCTCTGATCCTCCGTATTGCAAGGTTTACCTTGACGGAGAGCTCAAGGGCAATGCACCTATGAATCTGGTGTTGCTCGAAGGCGAACACGAACTGCGTTTCGAAAAGAACGGCTATTTCCCCCAGACCAAGTCTTTGCGTACGGACCTGTCGTCACTGTCCCACGATTTGTCTGTCAAGTTGGAGCAGGCTTATCCGGTGCTTATTACCAGCGACAGGGACAGTCTATGGATAAAAATCACCCAGGAACACGGGAATAAGGTGCTGGTACCCTACGGAAGCGTCAAGACCCCTGCCGAAGTATCGCTGCCCCTGAGCAAAAAGCCTTATCGTATCGAGCTGTCGCAGGCTAATCGCAAGAAGGCTTTCCGGGGCAACTTCTTCCTGAACAATCCTGATTCGGACCATAAGCGGTTCCTGTCTTGGTCTGACGGCCCGGCAATCCTGTCGGGGCAATGGTATATTTCAAGGCCTTCTTCCTTCCTGGGCTCTTCTGACCTGAACAAGTCCTTCCAAAGGGTTGCCGAGGCGAATTTGCTGAAGTTCAAGATAATACCCGGCCTGTCAACCAGCCTTGCGAAGGCTTCGCTGTTCCTCGGCGACGAGTCTTCCATTGTCTATCCGGCCAATGATAAAGGCCGGTTTGGCCTGGCGCCGGGAGATGAAGGCTATAAAGACGTGCAGTTCCTTCCTGCCCTGACGGTCATTTTCCTTAATGAGGAATTCCGTATGGGCGGCGCTTTGTTCCAGTATTGCGATATAGATATGCTGGCCACGTATGCCTGGTATCCCGACATATCAAAGCTTCTGACTTTCTCGCATATGTCCGGCCACGATATCTTCCTCGGCCTTGAGCTCGGCTCCAGGATTCCTGTCTTCAACGTGAGCGTAAGGGCAGGCGTCCAGGCGTTTTACGGGCAGGCAAACATCGCCCGGCCCAATGCCGTCAATGGCGGAGAGATTGACGAGCGTTATGTGCAGCGTGAGTGCGTACTCCCTGTGCAGCGCCTGCAGTTTGTCGCGGGAGTTTGTTTCACTCTTGGCGGGAAAGACTCCAAGGGGCAGAATATTTTACGCATATTCTGATGCGAAAGAGCCGGATTTCCTTCTTCTCTGCGGTAAGGCTTGCCGCCCAGCGCTCTCTTTCGAGGGGCGGCTGGACGCAGTTCGTGATGCCGTTGTTCATCTTCCTGCTTGCCTGGCTGCTCTTTGCCGGGGTCCTATATGCCTTGCTCCGGATGGGGATCCTGCCTGAGGGTGACCTTTCTCACTTCAGGACGAACCTCGAAGACAAGAGCCTCCCGGGCATAGCTTTCTACCACCTGTTCACCACGGGCGGCGTGGATCAGCTGCCAGGCGGTTACGGCTGGGTTATCACTCTGATAGGTATAGTGCTGGTGGCGTTGCTGACTTCCATTTTTACTAATTTCTTCAATGAAGTCGCAGGCGATTACCGGGAGGGGCGTTCCAATTTCCGGTTCACCAACCATATTGCGGTCTTCGGCTTTGATGATGCCGTGCCTTGTATGCTCCGGCAGCTGCTTTCCGGGGAGTACGCATCCTGCTGGTTCCTGGTGCTGACTTCGGGTAATGTCAATGAGGCCAGGGCGAAGCTGATGAATGTGCTGACTCCCAGACAGTTGAGGCGCGTTGTCATAATCCGCGGCGACATCTGTTCGGCCGAGAGCGTCCGCAGAATGCAGGTAGGCAGGGCACAGGAAATCCTGATTCCGGGAGAGGGAGGAGGCGACGGCCAGGCACTTGACTGCCTGAACCTTATAGCACCCAATGTCCCCGAAGGGATGAATACGCCCTGTTTTGTCCGCTTTAATTATCGGGCCACCAACGCTACGTTCCAGCTGGCAGACATCAATGAAGACATAAGCAAGCATCTGTTCTTCGTTCCGTTCAACGTGTACGACCTGTGGGCCCACGAGATATTCGTGGGGCATTCTGCAGTCCCGGTTGAAGGTGAAGAACCGATAGGCGTACACTCCTCCGACCACGTGCATCTGGTCGTGGCTGGTATGAACAATGCCGCTGTCGCCATCGGGCTCGAGGCGCTGCGCCTTGCCCACTATCCCAACGGCCGCAGGAGCAGGCTAAGCTTCATTTGCAAGGGCGCTGAAGTCGAGATGAACCGGCTGAAAGCGGCCTACCCGGGGCTTTTCGGGCTGGCGCGTACACGCTTATGCCTCGGCGGGGTCAGCGGCACGGAATGGCTGCTGCCGGAAGGGACAGAGCATCTGGGCGGCGATTTTCTCGACGTGGAGATTGAGTTTATCGACGCCGACATCTCCAATCCGTCAGTGCGCGGATACCTTCGGGAAATCGCATCCGATGACAGCGTCCGCTTGACGGCCGCAGTGTGTCTGGATAGTCAGGAGGCTTCGCTCAACGAGGCCGTTTCTCTGCCGCCGGAGGTGTTTGAAAGTGCGTCTCAGGTGCTTGTGTATCAGCCGGAAGGGGGCTCGGTCGCGTCCGCATTGGCGCAGGGAGCCACAGTGACGGCCCTGCCTTTCCATAAACTCAAGCCTTTTGGCTCGACTGCATCCGGCTTTGACCTTTCCCTGCTCAAAGATTTGCTCAAAGAAGCGCGCTCGCTCCATATCGATACGTCTAACGGCAATCTTGCCTCGAAATCGTCCGCGGCCCAGCTATGGTCGGACGTCTATAGCGCCTGCCATATCCGGACCAAGCAGCGTAGCGCCTGCGGCGATTTTCAGGAAGCCCGTGACGCCTTGGCCAGGGCGGAGCACAATCGGTGGAATGTGGATCAGCTTCTGATGAATTTCAGGCCGCTTATAAAAGAGGAACAGGAGGAGGTGCTTTCAGGCGGCAGCGTGGATACTCAGATGAAGGGGGCATTGAAGCGCACCCGTCGTGCCCACCTGGATATATGTTCCTGGTCCAGGCTTGAGGAGATTGACCCGGAAGTCATTGACTATGACTACCATATGGTAGATGCTGCAGGGCAGCTGCGCTGATCAGCCGTTCACGGGGCGGATTTCCTTGCCGAAGGGAAAGACGGAACTGAGGGCCATACTGAAATGGCGGAGTCCCCAGGGGATGCCGACGATGGTGATGCAGAACAGAATGCCGCACGCGAGGTGCAGGAGCGCGATTTCCCACCAGCCGAGCAGTATCCAGATAAGATTCATCGTCACTGACAGGCAGCCGGGTTCATTGGGCCCGTTCACGAGTTCGTGCCCGAACGGCCAGAGGGCAAAGGTGCCCAGCTTGAAGAGCTGCACGCCGAAAGGAATGCCCACAATGGTAATGCACATCAAAAGCCCTACGAGATAGTAAATCAGGGCGATGACAAGGCCGCCAAGGACGAGCCAGATGATATTTCCTAAGAATCTCATAATTATCGAACGACTATAGGGTGATCCATTTCGAATCCGGCCATCCTTTCTTCCAGCAGGCCGAATTGCTCTTCAAGGATGCGGCTTGAGCATACGCGCACGCCTTGCCTCGCGCTTCCCATAGCCTTGAGGCTGACCGTGCTCACGCCATAGGCCATAAGCTCATCGACAAGAGCCGCGCTGTCCATCCCGGGATAGCTCAAAGTGAAGAAAAATCCGTCCGCGATGGGGCCTTCGGCATCGGAACGGTAGCTTAACGAGAAGCCGTGCTTCAGGAAGATTTCCTTCATCCTGGCGGCCCTGCGGCCGTATTCGCTGATGTAGGAGACGAAATCCAGCGAGCCTTCGCAGCTGCGGTCCATCATCGCCGCAAGCCCCCATTGGGTGCTGGCGGTACAGCCGGAAGTAATCATATCCAGAATGCCGCCGGTAAGGGTGAGCCCGAAGATTCCGGACCCTCCGTAGCGCTTCTGCAGGGCGGGATAATGCTCGTGGTACAACTCCGGACTCACGCACATCACGCCAATCCGCTGCCCGGCGTAGGAGAATATCTTGGAGGCGGAGAGCAGCAGGATGTAGCGCCCTCCCTCGCGGGAAATGCTCGGGGGGTACGGCGCCGACCAGGGCACTCCGTAACCGCCCTGCCGCAGGTCCATACAGAAATACGCAATGTCCTCTATCACAATGGCTCCGCTGCTGGATGCGACCCTCGCGACGGCCCGGATTTCAGCTTCGGAAAGACACATCCACGAAGGGTTGTTGGGGCTGGAGTACATTATGGCGGCATAGTCCCCGTCGGAGAGCTCTTCTTCAAGGGCGGCCTCGAAGCCGCGCTGCCGCAGTTTTTCCGTCTCCACGCCTTTCCAGGGGATGTCGAGTATGGCCATCTGCTGCTTGTTGGCGGAGAAGCTGGGCTCGAGCACAAGCACCTTCCTGCGCCCGGGGACGCATTGCGTGGCGGCGGCAAGGGCTCCGAAAGCCCCGAGCATAGAGCCGGTGGTGGGAATATGGTACAGAGGGTCGAGGTCCAGACCGAGAAAAGCCTTGACAAAGCGCGAGGAGGCCTCCTTCAGTACCGGAAGCCCGTCCGTGGGCGGATATTTGGAGCCCACGCCGGCATCGAGAGCCGCTTTTTCCGCCTCTGCGCCGATGCGGTTGGGAGCGAAGCCGGGAGACCCCAGCTCCATATGTATCATCGGGACGCCGGCCTCGGCCTCAAGCTCGGAAGACAGCTTTGCACAGTCCATAATGCTGGCCGTGCCGGGCCTCTCTATGCTGAGCCGCCTGCAGACTCTCTCCATCAGCTCTTTGCTGAACACTCTCATAATCACTTCTCCTTGAAAAGACAAATATATCGTTTTTTTTATTACCGGGGAATAATTATCTTTGCCTCGTTATGAAAAAGATTCTCTTAGTTCTTTTCGTGCTTCTCCCGCTCGGAATGGCAGCGCAGGGAAAGCACCATTTCGAGGCCGGCATCGGATATGCCGCCCCGGGCGAACTCCTTGGGGGCGAACTTTCGACAAAGGAAAAAGGCACCGCGACTTTTATTGGCGAATACCGGTATAACTTTACGGAAAGAATCGGCCTCGGCCTTATCTACAGCTTCGTGCCCAACCACAAGGGCGAGCCTGTCGTCACGTCCGTGGACGAGACCCCGTCATATTCAATCAATACGAGGTATCATACGGCCAATATCGTATTCGAGTACAAGCTCGGCAAGTTCGGCGTTTTCGCTCCTTTCGTGGGAATAGGCGGCGGCGCTCAGTACCGCCACGCCACTATGTCTCACTCCATCTACGCCCACAACTACTGGAGCGCTGACCTGTATTTGCGCGCCGGCTTCGAGATTTATGACCACTTGCGCCTGACGGCCGGACATTTCCACGACCTGCATTATCCATTCTCTTCTCTCGGCTCCGGAGCGCCTTATTATTATTTCGCCGTCAGCTGGGCGTTTTAGTAAGTATCCAAAATAGTTTTTTCGTAGAAAAGTCTTATATTAGTGGTCGTTATGACCAATAAGACTAGACTTTTAACCGTGCTCGCCGTCTTGCTGTGCGGCACGCTTTCAGCCCGGAATCAGAGTCTTGCCGGCCGCTGGGAAGTGCGGCAGGCACGCGGCTTCGGCTGGTATCCCGCCACCGTGCCGGGTACCGTCCACACCGACCTTATGGCCGCCGGGGTGATCGGCGACCCGTTCATCGGCTTCGGCGAGAGGGCGGTGCAGTGGATAGATAAGGAAGACTGGGTGTACCGCCGCAGCTTCGATGTGGATACCGCTTTGCTGAAGTGCCGCCGCGTGGAGCTTTGCTTCGACGGGCTCGATACCTATGCGGACGTGACCCTGAACGGGCGCAAGATTCTTGTCTCGGACAATATGTTCCGTCGCTGGCGGGTTCGCGTGGACAGCTTGCTGCAGCCGGCAGGCAACCGGCTGGAGGTCCTCTTCCACTCTCCCGTCAAGGTGGATATGCCGAAGTGGGAAGCCTACCCCGTACATTACGATCCGGGCAACGACCAGAGCCGCAACGGCGGCCTCCTGGACCGCTGCATTAGCATTTTCGCCCGCAAGGCCGGCTATCATTACGGCTGGGACTGGGGCCCGCGTATCGTGACTTCGGGAATCTGGCGGGACGTGCGTCTCGAGGGCAGCGGAGATGCCCGCATCAGCGACGTATTCTATCGCACGCTGAAGGCGGACTCTGACTGGGCGATACTCAGCATAGAAGCCGGCGTGGATGCCCTGGAGCCCATTCCCGGCGCGGTGCTGCGCTTCAGCGCCCCCGGAGTGCCGGAAGTGAGCGTGAGGCAGGACCTTGCCGAAGGCGGGAACCTGGTACGGGCGGAGCTTAAAATCCGCCGCCCCAGGCTCTGGCAGCCTGCCGGCCTCGGGGAGCAGTATCTATATGAGTTTACGGCCTCCCTCGTATCGGACGGGCGGGAAATTGACAGCCGCCGCGACAAGGTGGGCGTGCGCACCATAGAACTTGAGCGCAATGACGACGCCTGCGGCCGCAGCTTCAGGTTTATTGTCAACGGCGAGCCCGTGTTTATGAAAGGCGCCAACTATATCCCCAACGATGTTTTCCTCCCGCGGGTAGGCCCTGAGGAGTACGCCCGCGTGGTGGGAGATGCCGCCGCGGCCGGGATGAATATGCTCCGTGTGTGGGGCGGGGGAGTCTATGAAGACGAATTGTTCTACCGGCTGTGCGACGAGACGGGAATCCTTGTGTGGCAGGACTTTATGTTCAGCTGCAGCATCTATCCTTACGAAGGGGAGTTCCGTCGCAGCGTGCTGCTGGAGGCGGAAGAAAACGTGCGGCGTCTCCGCAATCATCCCTGCATCGCTCTCTGGTGCGGCAACAATGAATGCAGCGAGATGTGGTACGGCTGGGGAGCCCAGCAGGGCGTTCCTTTCGACAAGGTGGCGCAGGAGCAGTACAATCAGCAGTACTACCGGGACCTCCCGTCGGTGGTGGAGAGGCTGAGCCCCGGCACCGCTTATTCGCCTACCTCGCCCTGGAGCCCGGAAGGGAGCCGGAATATGGACCCTATGATGGGCGACTGCCACTATTGGACGCCCTGGGGCCAAAGAGTTTCGAGCCTCGAGTTCGAGCGGCACCACAGCCGCTTCTACAGTGAATACGGCTTCCAGTCGTTTGCAGGCGTGGAGACGATACGCCAGTTTGCCCCTGACGCTGCCGACTGGGACGAAGGCTCCGAAATGATGATGTTCCACCAGCGCGGCGGCACCCTCGCCAACCAGCGTATGATGAACAAGCTCATAGACGAGTACTACCTGCCTGACAGCTTCGAGGAGAAGGTGTACCTCAGCCAGATAGCGCAGGGAGACATTATCCGGCGGGCGGTGGAGTCGCACCGTCGCGACAAGCCGCTGTGCTGGGGGAGTTTGGTGTGGCAGATCAACGACTGCTGGCCGGTGGCTTCCTGGTCGAGCCGTGACTGGTACGGTACCTGGAAGCCGCTCCACTATTACCTGCGTGACGCTTTCAGGGACGTGCTTCCCAGCGCGGCGGTGCTCGACGACAGAGTTGAAGTGTGGCTCGTCTCGGATCGCACTGACCCTGTCCAGGGGCGGCTGGATGTGTACTTCGAGGATTATTCAGGCCGCTGCGTGCTGCACGCAGGCTCCAAGGTGAAGGTCGGGGCCAACGGCTCTGCGCGCGTGGGCTCCTACTTGCTGTCGCATCTTGGGGCCGATCCCGAGCTGCTGTATGTGCGGATGGTGTTTACGGATTCCGCCGGCAAGACTTATGAGAACCTGCGTATGCTGACTTCCGTGCGCGAGGCGAAACTGCCGAAGAGCGCCCTTGCCGTGTCGGTGCGCCAGTGCGAAGGGGGTTACGAAGTCACGGTGGGTACGGACTATTTTGCAAAGGGCGTGTATCTTAATCTGCGCGGAGCGCTTCTGCGGACCTCTCCCGACGGCCGTGCGCTGCCCGGCGCCTGCTGCGCCCGTAATTTCTCCGACAATTATTTCGACCTTCCTGCCGGTTCTTCGCGGACCGTGCGGGTGGAAAGCGATATGGATTTGGACGAATTCAAGAAAGCTCTGGAAATCAGGCAAATACAAAAGATATGAAAAGGCTTTTTCTCTTGGCGGCAGTGCTGCTGGGCTCAGCCGCGATAAACGCACAGACGATACACTCGATAGATATCGGCGTCGGGCTTGGTGAGGACGGTACTCTGTACATTACCCAGCGCTGGGACGTGACGGTGGACAGCGGCACCGAATGGTATGTGCCGATAGAGAATCTTGACGGGGAGGATGTCTTCGACCTGCGTGTTTCCGAGGGGGAGAAAGAGTTCGAAAGCGACGGACGAGGCTGGGACTCATCCCGTTCGGCCGTCCAGAAAGAAGGGCGCTGCGGGATAGTGGACAAGGGCCGGAACGGCGTAGAACTGTGCTGGGGACAAGGCGGATTCGGGCATCACGTCTGGACTGTCCGGTTTGCGGTAAAGGGCGTCGTGCGGTCCCTGGAGGATTACGACGCTTTCAACTTTATGTTCATCAACGACAGACAGCCGAGTCCTGTCGGGAGAGCCTCAATCCTCTTCAGCAAGATTTCCGGCGAGCCTCTTTCGCAGGAGAATACCCGTTTCTGGTTTTTCGGCTGCTCCGGCGAGTCGAAAATGACCGAAACGGGAGACATCTATTTCGAGACGGATACCCCTATGACCTATGATAACAGCCTGATTGCGATGATGCGTTTCGACAAGGGGCTGTTCGCCCCGGAGCGCAGCAGGGACATCAAGTTCGAAAAGATGCAGAAGAAGGCGTTCAAAGGCAGTTCTTATTCCGGTAAAGGCTCTTCCAAATCGTTTTATGACTGGCTGCTGATAGCTGTAGGTTTCCTGTTTATCGGACTGTTTGCTCTTCTTGGCGTCGGTTTTGTATTTCTTGTCGTCAGGGATATAGTCCTCCGCGTCCTGGGCCGGATATGGTCTCCAAAGACTTTCGGCAGTTCCAAGCTCAATGGCTGGTACAGGGAGCCGCCTTTCGACGGCAGCATCCCCGAGGCTGCCGCCCTTCTCTTTGAAGGAGAGAGGCTTCTGCTGCACGTGGTACCTTCCGAGAGGGCCATCGGCGCCTATTTCCTGAAGTGGATAAAGGACGGGCTTGTTACGGTCGAGAAAGACGGGCAGGGGCATTTCAACCTTCAGTTCCCCGAAGAAAAGCCCGCATTCGGAATCAGCTGCGAAGAGGCTCTGTACAATATGGCCCTGGAAGCTGCCGGGAAGAACCGTCTGCTCGAAAAAGATGAGTTCTCAAAGTGGTCTAAAGTGCATTACAAGGCCGTACTTAAGTGGCCCGACAAGGTTATTGCCGCCGGCAAGGAGGCCCTCTCGCCCTGGATTGTTAAGAAGGGGTCGTTGGATCTGAACGAGGAAGGACGGGCGGAAGCGGCCAAGCTGCTGCAGTTCAAGAATTTCCTCTCCGATTTTACCATAGCGTCCGAGAAGGAGGCTCCTGAAGTGAACCTGTGGGGTGAGTATCTGGTGTTCGCCCAGCTTTTCGGTATAGCAGACAAGGTGCAGGAAGGGCTTGCGAAGCTTTATCCCGATGAGTTTGCCGACTATTCCGAGCGGCTTGGAGTGCCTCGTGGAGAGATGTCTTCGTTTGTCCACACTTGGACCGCGCTGTCAAAAGATGCCTCCCGGGTGGCGCAGAGTGAAGATGCGGAGAGGTCCGGAGGCTCTTCCGGCGGTTTTGGCGGACGTTCTTCCATTGGAGGCGGCGGAGGCTTTTCCGGCGGCGGCCACGGCGGCGGCAGCCGTTGATACAAAATAAATTGTTATCTTTGTTTGATAAACAGAATCGTGATGAAGATAACAATTGAAACTGTGAAGAACCGTCGCCAGTTGAGGCGTTTCGTTCTTTTTCCGGAAAAGCTATATAAAGGGAATCCGAATTGGGTGCCCGCGTTCGTATCGGATGAGATGAAGACCTTCAGTCCGGCCAATCCATCTTTGGAGTATTGCCAGTACGATTGTTTCCTTGCCAAAGATGAAAACGGCACGATCGTGGGCCGTGTAGCCGCCATTATAAATCCAAAGTCCAATGAGCGCTGGAACGCCAGGACCGTGCGCTTCGGCTGGATAGACTTCATCGACAGCGTGGAAGTGTGCAGCGCCCTCGTAGGAGCCGTAGCAGATTGGGGGCGTCAGAGGGGGATGGATACGATCAAAGGGCCGCTCGGATTCACCGATATGGACAGGGAAGGGCTTCTGGTCGAGGGGTTTGAGAACCTTTCTCCGTTTACGTGTATCTATAATTATCCCTATTACGGCAAGCACTTGGAAGCCTGCGGATTCCGTAAAGACACGGACTGGATACAGCGCCTTGTGACGCTTCCTCCCGAGCCGCCGGAGTTCTTCCGCCTTGCCGAGGTGGTGGAACAGCGTTACGGGCTGCATATTTTCCGTCCCAAGAACCGGGCAGAGCTCCAGTCCAAGGCGGAAGAACTTTTCCACGTGCTTAATGCCGCCTTTACCAATCTCTATGAGTTCGCACCGCTCTCCGACAGGGAGATAACCGACTATATCAATCAGTATTTTCCTCTCGTGAACAAAGACTTCATCTGTATGATTCTGGACAAGGACGAAAAGGTGGTCGGTTTCGCCATCACTGTGCCCTCCATCGCCCGTGCCATACAGAAAGTCCGCGGCCGGCTGTTCCCCTTCGGCTGGATACGTGTGCTCCACGCGCTGTACCACAACAATATTGTGGAGGCTATGATAGTGGGCGCGGCTCCAGAGCATCAGGGCAACGGCGCCAATGTGATGATTCTCAAGGATATGCAGCTTATAGCTATGAAGTACGGAATACGCAAGATGATTACCAATCCCCAGCTGGAGACCAACGTAAAGGCTCTCTCGATGTTTGGCAAGTACTACGAGATGGAGCCTTATATGCGACGTCGCAGCTATATCAAAGAAATATAATATGAAAGCTCTGTTCCCTGCAGCAATGTGTGCTCTGACCGTTCTCTCCTGCGCCCCGCAGCCTCCCCAGACCCGCAAGGACGCCACTACCGACAACTATTTCGGCACCGAGGTGGCCGACCCTTACCGCTGGCTGGAAGATGACCGTTCCGACGAGACTGCGGCCTGGGTCGAAGCCCAGAACCGTGCGACTTCGTACTACCTTGGACATATTCCGTTCCGCGCCAAGTTGCTGGAGCGCCTCAAGGAGGTCAGTGACTATGAGAAGATGGGCGCTCCCGTGCGCCGCTCCAACGGCAAATGGTATTTTTATAAGAACGGCGGCCTGCAAAACCAGAGCGTGCTCTATGAGCAGGATTCTCCGGAAGGGGAGCCGCGCGTGTTCCTGGACCCCAACACCCTCAGCGAAGACGGCACCGTGGCCCTCAAGGGCGTGTATTTCAGCCACGACTGCAAGTATGCGGCCTACTGCATCTCCCGCAGCGGCAGCGACTGGCAGGAGTTCTACGTGATGGATACCGCCACCCGCGAACTGCTCCCGGACCATATCGAATGGGCGAAGTTCTCCGGGGCCGCCTGGAAGGGAGACGGCTTCTTCTACAGCGCCTACGATGCTCCCGCTGAGGGCGTGGGAGCCTACAGCGTCAAGAATGAAGGCCACAAAGTGTACTACCACAAGATAGGTACGCCGCAGAGTGAAGATACCCTGTTCTACAGCAATCCGGCTGAACCCCTGCGCTTCTATACCCTGAGCGTCAACGAGGAAGAGACGATGGCTTTCCTTTACGAGAGCGGGGCTGATGCAGGCAACAACTTGTATGTCAAGGATTTGCTCCGCGATTCTCCCTTCGTGCTGATGACCGCGGATATGAAGAGCGAAGTGTCCGTGGCCGAGACGGACGGCGAGACGATTTACATCTTCACCAACTACGGAGCCCCTATGAACCGCCTCGTCAAGGCTAGCCTGAAGAATCCCCGCTGCGAGGGATGGAAGGACGTGGTGCCCGAGCGCGACTGCGTGCTGGAGGATGTGACGTTCGCTGGTGACAAGTTGATTCTCTGCTACCAGGAAGATGCTTCTACGCACGCATATCTATGCGGCCTTGACGGCAGCGACCGCCGTCCCGTAGCGCTCCCCGGCGTGGGCAGCGCATCGTTCGTGGCCAGGAAGGGCGAGCCCTGGTGCTACTATTCCTACTCTTCCTTCACGACGCCCGGCAGCATCTACAGCTTCGATCTGCAGACGCTTGAGAGCCGCGTGTACAGGGAGCCGGCTACGCATTTCGACCTTTCCGATTTCGAGACCCGGCAGTTGTTCTTCACGAGCAAGGACGGCACCCGCGTGCCTATGTTCATTACTTTCAAGAAAGGACTCAGGCAGGACGGCTCCAACCCGGTGTACCTCTATGGTTACGGCGGCTTCAACATTTCCCTGCCGCCTTCATTCTCCGCCACAAGGGTGCCTTTCCTGGAGCACGGCGGCATCTACGCCCAGGTAAATCTGCGCGGGGGCAGCGAGTATGGCGAGGAGTGGCATCAGGCCGGCACCAAGATGCACAAGCAGAACGTCTTCGACGACTTCATCGCCGCTGCCGAATACCTGATTTCCGAGGGCTGGACTTCCAGCAGCAAGCTCGCCATCGTGGGCGGCTCCAACGGCGGTTTGCTCGTCGGGGCTTGTATGACGCAGCGCCCTGACCTGTTCGCAGTTGCCGTGCCTCAGGTGGGCGTGATGGATATGCTGCGCTACCATAAGTTCACCATCGGCTGGAACTGGGCGCCGGATTACGGCACCAGCGAAGACAGCAAGGAAATGTTCGAGTACCTGCTGGGCTACTCTCCTCTGCATAATCTGAAACCCGGCGTGTCTTATCCGGCTACGCTCGTTACCACGGCCGACCACGACGACCGCGTGGTGCCCGCCCATTCGTTCAAGTTTGCTGCGCGCCTGCAGGAATGTGCGGCCGGCCCCGCGCCTGCGCTTATCCGTATCGATACGAAGGCCGGTCACGGCGGCGGAAAACCGCTTGCGAAGGTACTTGAGGAGCAGGCCGACATCTATTCCTTCATCCTGAAAAACGTCGGTGAATCTTATTGAGTTGCACTTGAGACAGGAATTTCCTATATTTACAGGCTATTTCAACATTGAGCATTTTACTTACACTAAATAATTAATAACACTTGCTTTTATGAAAAGATTCCTTTCTTTTGCCGGCCTCGTGTTCCTTGCGTTCACAGTAAGCGGATGCCTTGCCGGTAAGTTTATGTCAAAGTTCGCTCTGAACTTCGAGCCCCACGGCGTGGCCGACATCGAACGTACGCGCCACAAGGCCGATTCCCTCTGCCCCGGCAGTACGGCCTGGTACGATTCCCTCAAGACCATCGGCCTGCTGAAGGATACCACGATTGTCGGCTACAGGGATTTCAAGGTGCACGCCTGCTATGTGCCCGCAGCCGATCCTGCAACGGCCGAAGGTACCGCCATCGTGGTCCACGGCTACAGTGACAACCACTACGTGTTCCTGTATCTGGTGCGTATGTACCGCGACGAGTTCAACTACAACGTCCTTTTCCCTGATCTCCAGTACCACGGCTATTCCGAGGGCGACCACGCCCAGATGGGATGGAATGACCGCCTGGATGTCATCAAGTGGATAGATGTTGCCCACAACATTTGGCACGACAAGTTTATGGTGCTCCACGGAGTCTCTATGGGCGCTGCTACCGTGATGATGACCAGCGGCGAGGAACTGCCTGAGTACGTGCGAGCATTCGTCGAGGACTGCGGCTATTCTTCCGTCGTGGCCCAGTTCAACAACAACCGCAAGCAGAGCTTCGCTTTTATCCCGCCGGATGTGCTCCAGAGCGCAAGCCTCGTGACCAAGAAAAAATACGGCTGGGGCTTCTGGGAGGCTTCTTCCTTAAAGCAGCTCGAAAAGTGCGAGAGGCCTATGCTTTTCATCCACGGCGATGCCGACGACTTCGTTCCGACCAGTCACGTCTATAAGAACTACGAGGCCAAGACCAAGGGCTATAAAGAGCTGTGGATAGCTCCCGGCGCCGTACACGCCAATTCCTATGCAAAGCATCCGCAGGAGTACACTCAGCGTGTCCACGACTTCCTCGAGAAGGCAAAGACCCTGTAAGTTCTGACCTGCCATACGAAAGAGGGTGTATTCCTGAGTTTTGGAATACACCCTCTTTTAGTTGATATGTCCCGGCTTTTAGAACTGGTAGTTGATACCGATTCCAAGCCACAATCCTGCGTCGAGAGGCTTGTAGAAGCACTTTGCAAGCTCGACGGAGACGATGAAGTTCTGGTTCATTGCAATCTTCAGACCGGCACCGGCGCTATATACGAAGTCGCCGACCTTGGAAGGATCGTAGAGCTCGTTCAGGCTCATAAACGGCTTGTTCTCGTCCGTGAAAGTCAGGGACTTGGCTTTCTCGAATGCAGCGGCGCGATAGGGCTTGGTGATGACGCCTGCGTCGAAGAACGGATTGAGAGCGATGTAGAAATACTGGTTGAAGAGCTTGAAGTTTACAAGCTTGACGCGCAGTTCGGTGTTGACCCAGGCAAAACCCTCGGCGAGGATACGGTTCTCGCGAAGGCCGCGGATGGTGTTGGAAGAGCCGAATCCCTCGGAAATCATATTGCGCTGCACCAGCAGGGGGTTGTTCTGAATCATATAGATGGGCGTCTCACCGGCTATGGTCTGCTGCCAGGCCAGACGGTATGCGAACACGGGGTCGCCGGCGGGAATATGGATGGGGATGTCGATGTAGTGGCGGAAGTACATACAGGCCTTCAGGTAGCGCTGGCCGATGACGTTTCCGTTGAGGTAGGCCTCTGCCCAGATGCCCCTGTTGGGAGCGGCTTCGATGTCGCGGGTGTCATACACGACGCCGGCGTTGATTTCCAGGGCGGTGCCGCCGTCTTTCTCGGCGTCGGTAATCAAACCATATTTCTGGTAGTCCCTGTAGAGGGTGTTCTCTTTGTCGTAGAACTGCTTGTCATCTTTACCCTCCACATTGTAGCCCCTGTCCTTCATATCACTGAGTCTCCAGTTCCAGAAGTTCACGCCGGCAGCCCAGTTCAGGTTGTCGGTAATGCGTCCCTGGACATTGGCAAGTATGCGCAGCATCTGGCGGTTCATACCGAAGTAGTTGATGTTGGTGGTCTTGTTGGTCCAGTAAGTGTCGTAAGGCTGAGGCAGGCCCGCGAGGGAAGCGCCGCCGTTGTAACCCCAGAAACTGTAAAGAGGGTCGTTGACATAAGTCGCGGAGGCGTTGAGGCGCATATTGGGAATGAGATACTTGGAATCGTAGGCCAGATAGAAACGGGAACGCTGGCTGTGGGTGAAGTAAGAGGCTTCCCAGCTGATCTTATGAAGCGGATCGGGATATGTGGAACCGTCTCCATAATAGTACACGTCTCCGAATGCACCTGCCTGGAATCCGTTGTCGACGGAATATGTGGCCGTGGGAAGGACTCCGAAACTCCAGCCCTTCTTCATTTCTTTTTCCTTTGCCGGCTCATCCTGTGCGAAGAGGGCCGAACTTGCTCCTGCGAGAAGGAGCGTAATGATAAAGAATTTTTTCATTTTCAATTTAGTGGTTAGTAAATAGAGTGCAAAGCTAACAAAAGTTTTTGACTTTTATAGCATAGCGGCGATGTTGCCGTAGTATTTCTTTGACACCGGGATGCCTTCTTCCCGGTCACAGCCGAGGTCTGCGAAGTTGGTGCCGGACTCATCCTTGCGAATGGACTTTACGTAGCGGGGGTTGACGATAAAGCATCGGTGGGCGCGGGCGAAGCCGGCTTTTTCGCAAAGCGGCTCTATGTTTTTCATCGAGTTGCGCAGCTGGAAGCGCTTCTCGATGCCGTTCTCCAGGTAGTGGATGACAATATAATTCTCGTTTGACTCGATGTAGAGCACTGAAGAGGCTTCGGTGATGAACTTCAGCTGGTGGCGGCTGTCGTAGAACTTGAGCCTTGCGCTCTCCTCGCCGCTTTCTGCGTTGAAATTCTCCGTGGCAAGAATAAGGAGGGTAAGAATAAGGTAGGGGTAGATGGCAACGGCTCCTAAGCCTGAGATGCAGCGGCCGAACCAGCTGAACCAGCTGCCTCCTCCTTTCGCCATAAGCGCCAGGTACATTCCCACGAAGGCGCAGCAGATAAGAATCTCGCCAAGACACCAGAGGGTATATTTGTACAAATCCATATTCAGCGTCTTCCGCATCAGCCACAGAGGCAGACGCGTCAGTATCATACATCCCAGTATGATAGTGAAGGAGATTATGACGTTGAAAATAAAGACATTCTCGAGGCTGGACACGCCCTCGCCGGCTCTCATCAGCTGGCACAGGGCTTCGGGCTCGTAGAGCAGTACGCTGACAAGGAAGAACGCGGGAATGGCCAGCGCAAACACCAGATTCGGGAAAAACCGGCTTAAAGCTTTCGGATACTTCTTCATTTTGTCACAAATTTTGTTGTGACAAATATAGCAAATTAATTTTTTCGTCACAAAAATCCGGGAGTTTTGTCACAATTAGGTCTGTTTTGTCACAAATTTCAACTATTGACGGCAAAATCTTTTTCCGAAAAGGGTCGCTTTCTACTTTTGCATTGCCAAACGCAAAAACTGAAGCTATGACAGTACCCGAATGGACCCGGCTTGAGAATTCAGCCATTATATATCCTTCCTGCAAGACTCGTAAGTACGCGTCTGTGTACCGTATCTCAGTATGCCTTGACCAGGATGTGATTCCCTCGCGTCTCGATGAGGCGCTGAAAACAGTTATACGTCGTTTCCCGAGTTTCCGTTTCAGCATCAGGAACGGGCTTTTCTGGTGGTTCCTCCGCCGTCTCGAGAACGAGCCCGCCGTAAGCAACCCGGGCCGTCTTGAGTCTTTCGACATCGGAGGCAATGCCGGCTATATGTTTAAATTGTCCTGCACCGGACCCCGCGTCGACCTTGACGTCTTCCACGCCTTGACTGACGGCACCGGCGCGATGACCTTCCTTCTCAGCGTGGTCGCCGAGTACCTGAAGGCCGTGCGGGGTGCTGAAATCGAGTACGGCAAATGGGTTTATGACCCCTCTTCCGAGCCTCAGGAAGAAGAACTCGAAGACGGTTTCGACCGCTTCTCCGGCACCAAGGGGTCCCTCGACAGCGAGCGGAAGGCGTACCACGTCAAGGGCCTCGAAGAGCGCCACGACGTGCTCAATTCGCTGGGCGTCAAGGTAAGCGTCGAGCAGGCGGCGGCCAAGGCGAAAGAACTTGACTGCACTCTGACCGAATTGCTCTGTGCAGCTATGATGGTTTCGCTGCAGGAGGTTCGCGCCCGCGACAAGCGCCGCCGCAAGAGTCCCTTCATCCGTATGGAGGTACCTGTGAACCTGCGTCCAATCTACGGCAGCAGCACTCTCCGCAATTTTTCTTCCTATGTGTATATCACCCTCGACGTGACGAACGGGGATTTCAGCCTTGAAGACGCTGTCCGCGAGGTGAAATACCAGAAGCGCCTTTACGTGCAGAAAAGCCATCTGACGCGGCGCATAGCCGCCAACGTGGCGCTGGAAGACAATCTTGCGATCCGTTGCATCCCGCTCTTCATCAAGCGGCCGGTAATCAATATCATCAACCACCTCAAGGGCGACAATTACAGCACCTATACGTTTTCCAACCTTGGCAATATCTCTCTTCCCGAAGGGATGACCGAGTATGTCAAGGATGTTCATTTCATCCTCGGCCGTACCCGCCAGAGATTCGGCTCCTGCGCTTGCGTGGGATATGGCGGTATGCTTAACCTGGACTTTTCGAGAAAGATTGCCGAGGATGATTTTGAACGCTGCTTCGTGCGCGTCCTGCGTGCAGCCGGGATTTGGGCCACCGTCCGTGTGCCCGCGGAGCCTCTTCGTCCCGCCTCCGGCAGCGCATCGTCCGAACGTGCCGTTTTCAGCAGGTCTGGCCTTATCCCCAAGTTCCTACTTTCTATTTAATTTAGTATATTTGCAACCTATTGTTAAAGGAAGCAAAAAATGGATGTCTGGGGTAAATGTTGTGGCGCCCTTCTGAAAATGTTGGGCTGGACGGCTGACGGAGGTTCCGTTGAAGAAGACAAGTGCATAATTCTCGGGGTCCCGCACACGAGTGCCTGGGACTTCGTGATATCGTATTTGTTCTACCGCTCCTGCGGGGAAAAAGCCAAGTGTATGATAAAGAAGGAATTCTTCTTCCCGCCCGTAGGCTGGCTCCTCCGGGCGATGGGCGGTATCCCGGTGGACCGCAGCAGCCCCACCAATATGCTTCGCAGCGTTATCGAGGAGATGGAACGCCCCGGGCGTTTCCATCTGGCAATCGCTCCTGAAGGCACCCGCAAGCCTGTCAAGAACTGGAAGACCGGCTTCCACCTGATAGCCCGCTCCGCCGGAATCCCCGTGTATCTGGGATATTTCGACTGGGGCCGGAAGAGAGTTGGGCGCGGACAGCGGGTTGAACTGACCGACGACCCCCGCGCCGATATGAAGCGCATCCAGGAGCTCTACGAGCAGATGCATCTGACCGGGAAACATCCGGAAAAATACATTACGCATTGATGAGACACAATTTTCAATCTCTTTACGACGTACTTAACTATTGCTCGGCAAAATATGCCGGGCGTACTGCGTTTACTTCGATTGACGACTCTCAGTCCTATACATTCGCTTCTTTCGGCGACTGCTGCCGGAGAATATCCCGCCAGTTGTCCAACTTCGGAATAAATTCCGGCGACAAGGTGGCGATTCTTTCGCAGAATATGCCGAACTGGCCGGTGGCGCTGTTCTCCGTGGCGGCGTTCGGGCGCATTGCGGTGCCGATGTTGACGGAACTCTCGGAAAATGAGATTACCAATATCCTCACCCACTCCGATGCGAAAGCTCTCTTCGTGAGCCAGAGGCTGCTGCCCAAGGTGCCAGAAGAGATTCTTGCCAAGATGCATATAGTCATCTGCACGGACGATCTTTCCGTCATCCGGGCAGAAGATACGGCCTACACCTGTGACGGCCATATTACAAATCCGCTTCCGGACGACCTTGCCTGCATCATTTACACATCCGGCACGACCGGAGCCGCCAAAGGCGTGATGCTGACGCACAAGAATTTCTGCGCCAACATCTTCGCCTCCTGGAAGGCCGCCCCGGCCGGTCGCAGGGACGTGTTTCTGTCGATACTGCCGCTGGCGCACACCTACGAAATGAGCGTCGGTATGCTGTACCCCTTCTCCGTCGGTGCCAAGATCTGCTATGTCAACCGCCCGCCGACCCCTTCCGTGCTGATGCCGGCTTTCAAGAAAATCCGGCCCACTATGATGCTGTCGGTGCCGCTGGTCATTGAGAAAATCTACCGCTCCAGCATTCTCCCGACCATCCAGAAGAGCAAATACCTCACCTGGCTGGACAAATTCAGCCATACTCTGCTCTGCCTGCTTGTGGGTATGAAACTGAAGAACACCTTCGGCGGACGCCTGCATTTCTTCGGCATCGGCGGCGCCAAGCTGGACGCTGAAGTAGAGGCCTTCCTGGGCAAGGCAAAGTTCCCTTATGCAATAGGTTACGGCCTCACCGAGACCGCGCCTCTGATTTGCAATGCCAATCCCAAGCAGACTCATCTGGGCACCACCGGCATTGCCGCCACAGGAGTGACGATACGCCTCGACAACCAGAATCCCGAGACCGGCGAGGGTGAAATCGTGGTCAAGGGAGACAACGTGATGCGCGGCTACTATAAAGACTACAACCGCACCCTCCAGGTGCTCTCTCCCGACGGCTGGTTCCGCACCGGTGACCTCGCCACCGTGGACAAGAAGGGCCGCTATTCAATCAAGGGACGCATAGGTTCGGTGATTCTCGGCCCTTCCGGCGAGAACATCTACCCGGAGGAGATCGAGAATGTCATCAACAATATCCACGACGTCAACGAGTCGCTTGTCGTAGAGCGTGACGGGCATCTTGTCGCCCTCGTGCATTTCAACGACAACGTGCTGGACTGGGACTACGAGAACCAGGACCGCTTCATCGAAGATCTGGAGCGCCGCAAGCAGGAGATTCTCGAGTTCGTCAACTCGCACGTCAACCGCAGCAGCCGCATCAAGGAGGTCGAGGTCGAGAAACAGCCCTTCGTCAAGACGGCTACAATGAAAATCAAACGTTTCCTGTATAAGGAAAAAAAGAATGAAATTAATAAGCAATAAAGAATACGGGGGCGAGAGGCCCCTTTACTGCGAGCGGGACATCCGTCTCGAGAATGTCACGATACACGCCGGCGAGTCGGCTCTCAAGGAGACCGCTTCGATAGAGGCCGAAGACTGCCGGTTCGAAGGCAAGTACCCTTTCTGGTGCTGCGACTCCTTTACCGTCCGTAACTGCGTGTTTGCCGAGGGTGCCCGCGCCGCGCTCTGGTACAGCCGCAATCTGCTGATGGAGGATACGCTTGTCGAGGCTCCCAAGTTGTTCCGCGAGATGTCGGACCTGCGCCTGCGCCGCGTCCGCATCCCCAATGCCGCCGAGACTCTCTGGAGCTGCCGCGGCGTTGACCTGGAAGACGTGGAAGTCCAGAAGGGCGACTACCTCCTGATGCATTCCTCGGATATCAGAATCAAGAATCTCAATCTTCAGGGCAACTACTCATTCCAATATTGCAAGAACGTGGAGATCCGCGACTCCGTGCTCCATACCAAAGACGCGTTCTGGGAGACCGAGAACGTGACTGTGCGTGATTCGGTCATCATCGGCGAATATCTTGGCTGGTATTCCCGCAACCTCCGCCTTATAAACTGCCGTATCGGCGGCACCCAGCCTCTCTGTTATGCCGAGGGCCTGGTGCTTGAAGGCTGCACCTTCGAGCCCGATGCCGACCTTGCCTTTGAGTATTCCGAGGTGCAGGCTGACATCCGCGGGGCCGTGGCTTCGGTCAAGAACCCCCGCACCGGCAGCATCGTGGCTGATTCCTACGGCGAAATCATCCTGGACGCCAACATCAAGGCTCCCGGCGACTGCAAGATTCTCACGCGTTAGCTTATGAAATACGGATTCGACAAGATAGTGCCCCGCAGGGGGACCAACTGCGTCAAATGGGACGCGGTTGACGAGGGCGTGCTGCCTATGTGGGTGGCTGATATGGACTTCGAGACCGCTCCCTGCGTGCAGGAGGCGGTGCGCGAGCGTGCATCCCACCCCGTCTTCGGCTACACGGCCGTGCCTGCGTCCTATTACGAATCCGTATGCAACTGGTTCGGACGGCGCCACGGATGGCGTCCGGACCCATCGTGGATTATATACTGCCCGGGAATCGTACCCGCGATTTCGGCTTGTGTCAGCGCCTTCACCCACCCCGGCGACAAGGTTATCATAATGAGTCCCGTCTATAATTGCTTCTTCTCATCGATACGCAATTACGGATGCACGGCGCTCGACGTGCCGCTGCAGACCGGAGAAAAGGACGGGCAGCCGCATTACGAAATAGATTTTGACGCTCTCGAGCGTGCCGCGGCCGATCCGATGGCCCGGATGATGCTCATCTGCTCGCCCCACAACCCGGCCGGACGCGTGTGGAGCAGGGAAGAACTGGAGCGGGTCGGAGACATCTGCCTGCGCCACGGCATAGTGCCTGTCAGCGATGAGATCCATTGTGAATTCACTATGCCGGGCGTGGAGTTCGTGCCTTTCGCTTCCGTGCGCCCCGAGTTCGAGCGCGCCTGCGTGACGCTGAACTCCCCGAGCAAGGCATTCAATATCGCCGGGCTGCAGATTTCCAACATCATCTGCGCCGACCCGGATATCCGGGCGCGTGTGGATAAGGCGGTCAACGTCAACGAGATATGCGATGTCAACCCATTCGGAGTGGTGGCCCTGCAGGCTGCATATACGGATGAGGGCTATGAGTGGCTTATGGAACTGAATAAGTACCTGGCGTCGAATTACCGCACTCTCCGGCAGCGCGTCCGCGATGACCTTCCCGGATTCCGGCTTTACGCTCTGGAAGGGACTTATCTTGCCTGGCTGGACTGCCGTGTGCTCGGAATCCCCTCCGAGCAGGTGGAACGGAGCCTTGTTGAAGTGGAAAAGGTGCGCATCAACAACGGCCTGATGTATGGTCAGGACGGTTATATCCGTATCAATATGGCTTGCCCTGCCGCTCTGTTTGAAGAAGGGCTTGACCGTATTGTAAGAGGCCTTTGGAGGCTGGAGGGTTTGATATGAGACGTATTGCTGCTATAGTTTTGTCCGTGATGAGTTGTATTTCCTGCGCACGCGGCGGCTGGACGGCCGAAGAAAAGGCTCTTGTCAGCGGTTCTCCCGATGTGATGAGAGTGCTGGTGGTCGATAATCCCCAGGATTCAATCGTGCTCCGCCGGCCTTGTCTTGATTTCGGTGCTGAAATGCTTCGCTCTACAGAGTATCAGACTCTGGCTTCGAAAATGATATCCACAGTGACTTCGCCCGAACAGGACGGAGTCGGCATCGCCGGACCGCAGGTTGGGATTTCCCGCCGTATCGTGGCCGTGCAGCGCTTCGACAAGGAGGGAGAGCCCTTCGAAGTCTATCCGAATATCCGTATCGTAGAGTTCCGCGGGGAGAAGGAGCCCGGGCCCGAGGGCTGCCTCAGCGTGCCCGGCCGCAGGGGAGAAGTGCTCCGCTACCGCGACATTGACATCCGCTACACCTCTCCCAAGACCCTGACCGACACCCTCGAGCGCATCCAGGGCTTCACCGCCGTCATCTTCCAGCACGAATGCGACCACCTCGACGGCATCCTCTATACCGACAAACTCTCGTTCTAGAGCCTCCGAGCCTTCTCCGCTACTCCGCCGCGGCAGTCCGTCATCCTGTCGTACTCCTTGGCTTTCAGCGATTTACGATTCCAGCTGCGGGCACCCTCCCGCAGGACGATTCGTATTGTATTGTTAATTAGCCATTTGAGGATTGATACCCGTTTCAGCACCTCCCCTCGGTTAAGGGCCTTTTAAAAGAAAACAGACATCCATTTAGAGGATAGATGTCTGTATTATGTGTTCCAATAATATAGTGAACAAATCACAAGGCGAAGATAATCATTATTTTTCTTGATGCAACATTCTCTCGCACTGTTTGATCTGGAAATCTCATCATCTGACGGCTTCCAGCATTTTCCTCTTGTTCCACGTTGAAGTGCTGCCGGATCCTCTGCAAGCACATCACCCAAAAAGCCCTGAATGGGGTTCCTCTCGGCGTTGAGGACTTCTTCAAGTGTATTATCCGTGAGACACAACGCCACCCGGATCAGTTTCTTTGAGGTGGAGTCTGGAGGGCCTTGTATCTGTCTTGAAATGTATCAAGATAATCTTGCCAGCAAGGCCGACACTCTCTCAAAACTGTATCAATTAGACCTAAAAGATTAGTTGAATAAAGTAACTATGTTTGTAATCCAAATGAAGAACGCTCTCAGGGGCTTTTCGGCCCCTGCCGCACCGGCAAGATTATGAAGTACGACCCGGAGACCGGGCTCTGCATCAAGGATGAGAACTGCACGGGGCGGATCAACTGGGTTCACTCCCTGATGAAGGCTTCGGGGCAGTTGCCCAAGGATTGGGAGCTCACGCAGTGTCTCTTCGGGGAGCATCTGTTGCGTCAGTATCCGGGGAAGGTGGTTGCCTTGGTGGAGAGTGAGAAGACGGCGGAGATCTGCACGGGGCTGATGCCGAGGTCCCTCTGGCTGGCCACGGGCGCGAAGTCGATGATCAAAGAGCGGCTGCTGGTGCTGAAGGGCCGTAAGGTGGTGGCGTTTCTGGACATTGAGGAGTTGGGGCTGGAGGTTTGAAGGGTGGAGGAGCTCAGTGAGGGTATTTCCGATGAAGTTCCTCCGTAAGGGCGGCTTCGCGCTGTTTGGATTGCCTGCGCTCTTCGGCATAGAGGGTGCGGGCTTTCCTTCTGTCATCCTGAGCGGAGCGAAGGATCTCTCCGTTCTTGTGGATTTGGGTGGCCACCGCCGTGATGGTTTCAGGGAGCCGGCTTCGTTTGAGTTCGCATTCCCAGACGATGAGGACAGCCCAGCCTTTGGCTTCCAGCTGGCGCCATGTGTCCTGGTCGCGCTGCTGGTTCCTTGCTATCTTGGCGGTCCAGAAGTCGGTGTTGGTCTTTGGGACGGTGTAGTTCTTACAGTCTTTGTGGCCGTGCCAGAAGCAGCCGTGGACGAAGATGACGGTGCGGAATTTAGGTAGAACGATGTCAGGTTTGCCGGGGAGGCGCTTGTCGTTGACGCGGTAGCGGAAGCCCAGGCGCCAGAGGGCTTTGCGGAGGAGCAGCTCCGGCTTGGTGGAGGCGGAGTGGATGGCGGCCATGTTTGCGTGGCGCTGGGCGGGTGTGAGGGTGTCGGGCATTATTCTGGCTTTTCCTTATGCAATATTACTGATTTCTGTCGAATCTTGCCAGGTGATGTTAATGTTTTGGGTGAAATTTCGTAACTTTGGCAACTTAAATACGTTGCGCGATGCTTAAAAGCAAAAGATATCCATATCTGAACTGCATTGATTCTCAGGCCCTGTTAGCCCAATGCGAGAAAAAAGGACAGAAAGACGGCCTTTCCGTCCTGACTCAGTACCTGCACAACCGCAAGTACATGACCGCGGATGGCAAGAAACAGGCCTTCTCCTTCATATCGGAGGAAGTCCTAGACAAAAAAGAAGGAAACGAATCCGTTCTGAACGACGATCCGTTGGAACTCTACTTCAAGGAGTTCTTTGACGTACCGTTCCCGGAGCCGGAAAAGCCCAAGTTTACGTTTATCGACCTGTTTGCCGGGATGGGCGGTTTCCGTCTGGCAATGCAAGCGCAGGGCGGAAAATGCATATTCTCGTCAGAATGGAATCAGTACGCGCAGAAAACCTACATGGCCAACTTCGGCGATATGCCCTTTGGCGATATCACCAAGGACGAAACCAAATCCTATATTCCTGAGCATTTTGACGTATTATGTGCCGGATTCCCTTGCCAGCCGTTCTCCATTGCCGGTGTTTCCAAGAAAAACAGCCTCGGCCGTGAGACCGGATTCAAGGACAAAACGCAGGGCACACTTTTTTTCGACGTGGCTGACATTATCAGCCGTCACCGCCCTAAGGCTTTCTATCTGGAGAACGTGAAGAATCTCGTTTCCCACGACAAAGGCCGCACGTTCAAGGTGATAACCGAAACACTGGAAGAACTGGATTACAGTATCCATTACGAGGTTCTGGACGGTAAGTCTTTTGTACCCCAGCACCGTGAGAGGATTATGATTGTCGGTTATGACCGCAAGGTTTACGGCGGAAAAGAGCAGTTCGAGTTTCCCAAGCTGGGCGAACCGATGAACTGCATCGGTGACATACTGGAACAGAATGTCCCGGCCAAATACACTCTCTCTGACAAACTCTGGGGCTATCTCCAGAACTATGCCCAGAAGCACAAGGAGAAGGGCAACGGCTTCGGATACGGCCTTGTGGATCTCAACGGAATTACCCGCACTCTTAGCGCCCGGTATTACAAAGACGGTTCAGAAATCCTGATTCCCCAAGGTGAAGGCGTCAACCCTCGCCGCCTCACACCTCGTGAGTGCGCGCGCCTGATGGGCTATCCAGATGAATACATCATCAATGCCGTATCGGAGGTGCAGGCCTACCGTCAGTGCGGCAATTCCGTTATAGTTCCACTTATCACTGCCGTTTCCGAGCAGCTGGTCAAGACAATGAAAAAGAAAGTATGAGCGATATCTTCAACTACGCCATATCTCAGGTAAATCGCTCAAAAAAGGCGTTTTGCCGGTACATCACAGCAAATGATGTAAGTATGACCTCCCATCAGGAAGGGTTTTATGTCCCGAAACAGGCAGCGGCATTGTTATTTGATGAGCCGGGAGTCAAAGGGAGCAATAAAGACCGCTTTGTGAAAATCCGCTGGCAGAATGACTTTGAGACAGACAGTCGCTTCATCTATTACGGAACCGGTACGCGTAACGAATACCGTATTACACGCTTCGGAAAAGGCTTTCCGTTCCTTTCAGAAGAATATGTCGGCAGTCTCTTGATAATCTGTCAGATGGACACGGATGATTATACTGGTATCGTCTTGGAGCATGATGAGGACATTGATGAGTTTTTCGCAGAGTATAACCTCTCCGCTGAGAAGACCAATCACTTTATCGACCCTCATGCCACAGTATCTCCTGATGTGAAACTGAAACAACGCCTTTTGGAGATAGCCGGAACAATGACAGACTTTCCTGAAACCAAGGAGATTTCACTTTTGGCCAGCCAGATCTACAACGACGTTTTCGGCATCACAGAGGGCAAGATACAAGACGACCCGGACAAAATCCTCAGGAATTGGATCAAGACAGAAAGCGATCTGTTCTATCAGTTTGAGGACATCTTCTACCGTCCGATGTACTCTACCCCGTTTGACTCCATTAAGGACTTCGCCGATGCAGCTAACTCATTCCTGAATCGTCGTAAATCCCGTTTCGGAAAATCTCTGGAGCATCATCTGGCTCACATTTTCACGGCTTCCAAACTCCGTTTTGAGGAGCAGCCCGTCACGGAAGATAAGAAACGCCCTGATTTCCTTTTCCCGGGTGGTGCAGAGTATCACGATTTCCTCTTCCCGGCAGACGACCTGACCTTCCTTGGGGCAAAGACAACCTGCAAAGACCGCTGGCGTCAGGTCCTCAACGAGGCAGACCGTATCGACACCAAATACCTGTTTACACTCCAGCCGAGTATTTCCGCCAACCAGTTGCAGGAAATGAAGCACGAGCGGGTAATCCTCGTTATTCCAGAGGACAACAGAAGTTCATTTGCTGAACCTTACAGGAATGACTTGTTTTCTTTGAAGCAGTTTGTTGGCATGGTCAGGGAGAAACAGGAACGTCATTACCGAATCGCGTAGAAAATCTTTATTATTGTTTCTCTATTGGACATAATTCTATCGTAATGGAACGATTCCGCATAGACCGGGGAGACATATTTTCAAAATATCGCACCGAAGACCTTATCCCGTCCCAGACTAAAGCGATGGAGCGCAAGGTGAACGCTCTTGAAGACAATTATGTCCTGAATATTGCAGAAGAGGACTATATCAACTACTTAGTTGAAGAGTTTAGCCTTTATACGCCAGAAGTTCATTTCGAAGATGCCCACATAGAAACTAGAAAAGTTCTCGTTGACAGGCAGTATCTTCCGAATTATTGGGGTGTTGAAGATTCCTACGAAGCAACGATGGTACGTTACATTGTACCGATTGAAGGAGATCGTGATCTGCTTTATTTCCATCCTCCCATCTGGTTCTCCTCTGGCTCAGGACGGTTTCATGTTGAGCACAACTACATCTATACTGACATTCTCTCGCTGAACGGTAAAGCTGAGGAAGTAACACGTGAATATGAGTCAGAGAGGGATTCTTGCCTGCAAATGCTTGAACATCTAGACAAAGCAATCAAAGCATATAACCGTGCGCTTCCGGAAATCGCCCGCAAGGTGTTTTCGTCACGGAAAGAGATAATCAAACGAGAAAACTCGTTTATAGCTAGCCTCGGAATACCGACGGCAGATCAGAGAAAACCAAGGACATATTCAGTCCCGACCGTTTCCCATAGATATGGTCCGCCGAAAACGTTAAACAATTCCAAGAAGGCAGAAGAACTGACACCAATTATGGATGCCCGGAAGTATAATCAAATTCTGGATTCTATTCACACGATAGGAAAGATGTATGAGTCTTTGCCTAATGTGACAAAGAATATGGGCGAAGAAACTTTGAGGGATCTTTTTCTTGCACAAATACAGACATCATTCAAGTCTGAATCCGCAACAGGAGAGGCGTTTAACAAGAGCGGGAAAACGGATATAATGGTAAAGCATAAGGATGGCATCGTCTTCATTGCCGAGTGCAAGTTTTGGCACGGAAAACAGGTCTTTCTCGATGCTATTTCCCAGTTGCTGAGTTATTTGACCTGGCGTGACACAAAAACAGCACTCCTCATTTTCGTCCGAGGAACGTCAATGTCTACGGCCATCAATGGTGTCAAAAGCAGCATCTCTGAACATCCAAACTTCAAAGAAGCTTTGCCGGCAAATGAAGAGACGTGGCTGAATTACAGATTCAAAATGAATCAGGACGATGAAAGACTTGTCAGTCTTGCAGTTCTTCTATTTACATTCAATTGATTGAAGGTGATCAACCAGTTCTTGGGAGTTACCAATTACACGGTCAAACAGTTTATACATCAACTCCGGTTCCTGTTTCTCCGGCATATATACGATAGTCTTGAGTCCTTTCCCGGCGAACCATCCGGCTTCGGTGTGGGCGCTTCTTCCGCAGGGAAGGACCAGCACGCAGGTGTCGGCCCAGAGTATGGCGTCGAGGTCGGCCTTGAAGCCTTTCTCGGCAACAGGGTGGGTGAGGTTCCGGATATACTCTTCCGGCTGCCAGTCCTGCCAATTCTCGTCCACATCGGCCCAATGGAAACCGCCGGGGTTGTCCTTGGGATTGCGGAAGTCATACACCTCGTGCCCCGCCTTCCTGAGGGCGGCCACCACTTCGGGCTGGTATGGGTTCCTCCAGCTGGAAGCAACGTAGATTCTGGTCATGCGATTTCTTTCTATCCTTCCAGCAGTCTCTTTTCGTCTGTTTCGTCCAGGACGCGAATTCAAAGGCTATGTCTTGGTGTGCGAAGGTAGCGGCATACCGGCCCTGCTTGGTTACGATGCCCTTGGCCCCGGTCTGTTCCACCCATCTTTTGGCGTGAGCACAAAACTGTTCAAGCCTGCCTCACGTTCAATTGCCTCGAATTCGAGGTAATTGAACTCCGGATTGTGGAAATGCTCCCACAGGCCCGGGAAACGGACGGTGTTCCGTGTCCGCATCCAGTTCTGGATAACATATCCCGGATTCTCGGCCGTCCGCTACTTGGCAATGTCTGTCAGGGAAATGAAATCTCCGGCTGCTCCGCCATAGCGCACCTCCACCTGCAGGCCGTTTGCATCTATGTTAATTCCTTTCGCCATAAACATTCTTTATCACAAAATTAAAGAAACTTCCCGATGCAGCCAAATGCCGGTCGCAAAAGGGTTATTGTGTGTAAAGGGCTGGATTGTCCACATAATTGTCCACATCGATTATTGTTTCGTAACGCCTGATGCACTAACTTTGCAGCAGATAAAAAGCGGACAAATGATGAAACAGAAATTTTGTCAGAGTTGCGGAATGCCGCTCACCGATGAAATCCTCGGCACTAATGCCGACGGAAGCAAGAATGAAGATTACTGCATCTACTGCTACAAGGACGGCAAGTTCCTGCAGGACTGCACGATGGAAGAAATGATCGCATTTTGCGCCCAGTTCGTGGACGAGGTCAACAAGAACCTGCCCCAGCCAATGACCAAAGAGGAGTATATCGGACAAATGAAGATGTATTTCCCTCATTTGAAACGTTGGCATAAAGAATAACTGGTCAGCGATGAGATGCCTGAGAATCCTGCTTTGAAAGGCGTGAAAGACCTCATTGCCAAGATGGCCGACACGCTCCCCACCGCCTATATCTCTTGCACTAAAGCTATGCTGGCACCTCGAAAGCGAGGGGGTATCAAGAAGTTCTACTTCGCCACCAACACCTTCTCGCTCCGTGTGGCACACTACAAGGCCAATCCCAAGGCCAGCATCTACTTCTGCGACGAAAATGGCTTTGAAGACTTTTCCAAGAGTTGGGGCTGCACACGTCCACTGGATGACAAATGTATGCAGATGGTAATCAAGAACATCAACAACGGCCTCCTTGTATCAGTACCTCCCCTCGGTTGTGTTTCTTTATAATAAACAGGCACTTATTAAGGGTAGATGCCTGTCCATATCTTCGTCTATCGTTCTAACTCTCGATGACTTCTGCAAAGTTACAAAAACTTTTCAATCGTGCAACATCTAACGGAAGTCATCGGAGGCGCTATGCGCCGACAGAGGGGATAGCTGCGAAGCAGCGCAAGGGGAACCATCCCCTTGTCCCCTGGGGGTGCAGGGGGATAGTAGTGCGCAGCACCCCAAAGATAAAGGCCTCCCGCGAAGGAGGCCTTTATCTTTGGGGTGCGATGTGGGGCTCGAACCCACGACACCCAGAACCACAATCTGGTGCTCTACCAACTGAACTAATCGCACCGTGTTAGAGATTGCAAAGATACAAATCTTTTTTGTACCTGCAAATTTTAAAGCCCGATTTCGTTAACAATTCGGTCGAAATGCGCATACTCCTTGAGAGTCCACACCACAAACCGTATGTCCACGTTGACGCTTCGGTTGTATTCCGGCGTGAACAGGACCTCCGACGCGAGAGATTCCTTGTTGCCGTCGAAGAGCAGTCCGATGATCTCCCCGCGGCTGTTGAGGACAGGGGAGCCGGAGTTGCCGCCCGTGCTGTCGTTGTCGGTGATGAAATTGACTTTCATCTTGGGCGATGCTTTCTCAAGGGCGGCCTTCCAACTGGCCGGAAGGCAGAAGTCGTAGGAATCTGGATCGTGCTTCTCGAGCAGTCCGGCAACGGTGCTGTAGTAGTCGCAGTGGACGGCGTCACGCGGCGAGAGCCCGCGCACGCGTCCGTGGTTCACCCGCAGGGTGGAGTTCGCGTCGGGATAGGGATTGCGCTTCTTGTCGAGCTGCATCGCGTACATCGCGTGCGTGTAGTCCTTGGCCAGTGCGTTGATGTCGGGAGAGCCCTGCGCGGCGGAGATGGCCTCATTGTAGCGCGACACCCTCACGTCGTTGAAGAAACGCACCAGAGGATCATCCGTGCGTGCCTCCAGGAAAGACTTCATATCGGAGCCGGGATCCAGGAAAACCGCTATCTGCGCCGGGTCTGTCATCCAGCTTTCGTCCCAGAGGGCTGCGCACATACCGTCGTAGTTCCGGCCCCACTTCTCCTTGACCTCTTTCTGCCAGGGGCCGAGCAGGCCGTCGGGGACGTGCTCATAGAAAGTCTCCAGCCCCATACGGAAGAGCTCTCGCTCCACGCGAAGGTCGGTCTGTTCGTAATTGCGCTGCGTTGACTTGCGCACGCCCGGCACCTTGTCGGGAGAATAACGGCCCAGGAGGATGAAAGTACGAGTGGCCACGGGCTCCAGCTGGGTGCCGCGGATGATACATTCCCTGAAATACTGGAAGTTTCTCTGCGGCTCGGCGACGGCCTCGTAACTCTTGCGAAGCTGCCCTGCCGGGTCGCCCCATTCAGCCCTGCGGGCCGGATCTTCGTCCAGCCAGGCCGACAGTTCGGCCTCGGCCTCGCGCTTTGCCTCGGCGGCTCCGAAACGCTTGTAGCACTGGAGCTCGCCCAGATACAGTTCCTGCGCGTTTGAAAGCCCGAAGAAGAAGTTGGAGTACTTGAGGCGCACTTCAGGGTCGCGGTCCATCCATTTCTTGATGATATCCATCTGGGCGCCGCGGATGCCGGTCTGGATAGGCAGCTGCACGCTTGTCATATAATCCACCTTCGCCGAACTGGCGTAGCGGTCAGTATGGCCCGGGAATCCTATGATGGTGGTCTTGGAACCCTCCCTGTAGCCTTTGGTGGATATCTTCAGGTAGTTATCCGTATGGAGCGGCACGTTCTCGGGGGAGTAGGTGGCGGCGGAACCGTCCTTAGCCACGTAAATGCGCAGCAGGGCAAAATCACACTTGTGCTGGGGCCATTCCCAGTTGTCCTCGTCTCCGCCGAAAGCTCCCAATCTCGAAGGCGGGGCTCCTACAAGGCGGATGTCCTTATATTCATTATAAAGGTCGATATAGTACTTGCTGCCCTTCCAGTCGCTGCTGAGCACGGCCTCATAGCCGGTCTTCTCTTTCCAGCGCTTTTCCATAATGCCGCTCAGCCGGCGCATCATCATAAGTCCCGGCTTCACGGTCCCGGCGTCCAGCAACTGCTGCACTTCCGCGGTCACGTCGTGGGACTCCCTGAGTATCTGCACGCTGCGCCCGCGGATAGGAATCTCATCCCCGAGCGTGGCGGCCCAGAAGCCGTCTTCGAGATAATTCTGTTTCTTGTCCGACATAGCGGCAACGTCGGAGTAGGCCACGTGGTGGTTGGTAATCACCAGTCCGTCGGGTGAAATGAGGCTCCCGGTACCCATAAAATCAATGGATACAATGCTCTTGCACAATGCCTGAGTACGCTTGTTCTGCTCGGAATACCTCCACATCCCTTCGTCCGCGAATGATATGGCGGCGAAGGCAAAAATCATAACAAATGATGAAAATATGCGTTTCATACCCGTAAATATAGCACTCTTTTTTCAAAAAATACTTAACTTGCAGAGTTAAAACCGGAATAAAGTGTCCTCGCCTCTGAAATATCTTGCTATCCTGCTATGCCTGCTGCTCCCTTCGAAGCTGCTGGCGCAGACATATACCATCAAGGGCACTGTGACAGACAAGTCCACCGGCGGCCCCGTGGAGTTTGCGACCATCGTCATAGAAGCGACCGAGCAATGGGCCGTCGCCGACAGCGACGGACATTTTACAATCAGCGGCGTGCGCCCGGTGCGTACGGCGATTACGGTCTCGTGCCTCGGCTATGAGACCGATACCAAAATCATAACGGTCAGCAAGGATATTCCATCTTACAAGGTCTCCCTGGAGCTGGACAACCTTGCGCTGGAGGGCGCGGTGGTCACGGCCAAGGAAAAGGACAATTCCGCCACGACCTCCCGCACCATCGACAAGGCGGCCCTCGAGCACGTGCAGATGATGAACGTCTCCGACATCTCCAGCCTGCTGCCCGGCGGGGCCACGACTTCCAACGACCTCACCGGCGACAAGCATTTCGACATCCGCGGCGGAGGAGCGGGGGAGAGCGGCAACTCATCGTTCGGCACCGCCGTGGAAGTGGACGGCGTGCGGCTTTCCAACAACGCCTCGTATTCCGATATCAAAGGCGTGTCCACCAACAACATAGCATCTGCCAACGTGGAGTCGGTGGAGGTGATTTCAGGCGTGCCTTCGGTGGAATACGGCGATATGGGCGCCGGAATAGTGAAAATCAACACCAAGAAGGGCAAGACCCCCTGGTCGCTTACGATGTCTTCCAGTCCCCGCACCAAGCAGGTTTCCGTCAGCAAGGGATTCGGCCTTGGCGTGACGAAAGCCGGAGCGGCCCGCGGCGTGCTCAACAGCAGTCTCGAATACACGCGCTCGGTCTCGGACCAGATGTCGCCCTACACTTCTTACCTGCGGCGCAACCTTTCGCTGACCTACAGCAACTTGATTTCACGCGGCGCGTTCGCATCCAGGCCGCTGCGTTTCTCCATCGGAATCGCCGGCAACCTCGGCGGGCTGGACGACTCCGCGGATCCGGACAAGTTCCTGGACGTGTTCATAAAGCAGCGTGACAACACAGTCCGCGCCAACATCAACGCGAACTGGCTGCTGAGCCTGCCCTGGATTACCAATATCGAACTGAATGCTTCAACTGTCTATAGCGACCGCCTTACCCGTGAGAACAAGAATTACCACACCGGCATCACGCAGATAGCGATGCACAGCCCGCTTCAGGGCTACCTGATGTCCGAGGAGTACAGGGAAGGGGCAGCCAACGGCGCCGTGATGATTCCTCCGGGCTCGTGGTACAACGTGATGGCGGTCGACGACCGTCCGTTGACCGGCAAAATCACGCTCAAGGCCAACTGGGCCCGCAATTTCGGCCAATTGAACAACAAGCTCAAGATAGGCGGCGACTGGAATTTGGACCACAACTTCGGCGTGGGCGTTTACTCTGAAGACCCCGCCACGGCTCCCACGTTCCGCGAGTACCGCTACTGCGACAATCCTTCTATGAACAATTTCGCGGCCTACCTTGAAGACAACCTGATGATTCCGATCGGCGGCGGGCACCTGAACCTGATTGCCGGCGTGCGTTGCGACAACACCTATATAAAAGGTTCGGCTTACGGCCTGACTTCCAGTTTCTCGCCGCGCTTCAACGCCAAGTACAACATTTTCGGAGGACCGTCCCGCCGCAGGGACACCTTCCGTTCACTGACTATGAGGGCAAGCTGGGGCGTGGCGGTGAAGCAGCCGGCTTTCTCCATTCTGTACCCCGTGCCAAGCTATATGGACATCAACGTCTTTACGTCCACGGCGAGCGCCGACAATGTGGTGCACCGGGCATTCTACGTGCAGCCGCGCAGCATAGAATACAATGCCGCATTGCGCTGGCAGAAGAACCACCAGTCTGAATTCGGCATCGACGCCGACATCGCAGGCAACAAAGTTTCGCTGGTGGCGTTCTACAACAAGACAATTGACGCTTACCTGTTGGAAAAGGACTATGAGCGTTTCAGCTACAGCTACACCAGCACGGCCGACGTACAGGGCCTGCCCATTCCGGCGGCCGACAGGATATATACGCTGGATCCGGCGAGCGGGGTGGTGACCGTAAGCGACAAGACAGGCTCCCAGCCTTCGATACAAGCCCCCTACCGTACCTGGAAGCAGTTTATCAGCACTACGACCGAGGAAAACGAAGTCTATCCCATTACGCGTTACGGACTTGAGTGGGTCGTGGATTTCAAGGAAATCCGTCCCATCCACACCACCATACGCCTGGACGGCAACTTCTACTCCTACCGTTCCTGTGATTATGATATCGGGGCCTATTACCCTGAAGTCACCGTGGGTTATGACGGCTTGCCTTTCCGGTATGTGGGCTACTACGTCGGGGGCAATGCCGTCGCAAACGGCCGGGAGACCCGTACCATCCACAACAACATCACCCTTACCACCCACATCCCGAAGGTGCGTATGATTCTGTCCCTCAAGCTCGAATCCTGCCTGCTCAACTATTCCTGCGCGCTGAGCGAGAAGGCGTCGGGCCGCCGCTCCTACGTGGTCCCTGACAGGAGCGACCTGCTCGGCTACAGCGAGGACGCTTCAATCTATGCCGGCGAGTCATATACGGTTATGTTCCCGGACTACTATGTCTCGTTCGACGACCCCAATCCGCAGCCTTTCCTGGAAAAACTGAAATGGGCCAGGACAGCGGACCCTGCACTTTATTCCGACCTTTCGAAACTGGTCGTGACTTCGAACTATCTCTACCATTTCAGCAAGGACTACATTTCGCCTTATTTCAGCGCCAATGTCAGCGTGACCAAGGAGATAGGGGATTTGGCATCTATTTCCTTCTATGCCAACAACTTCTTCAACAACAGCGCCCTGGTGTGGAGCTCCAAGACCAAGACTTATTCCTCGCTGACGCGCTTTATCCCGTCATTCTATTACGGTATTACAGTAAGATTTAAATTCTAATAAGATGAGAAACTTTATCAAAAGTATTGCAGCAGCCTTTGCACTGATGCTCTTTATGACAGCCTGCGAGACGCCTGCGCCTGTTTATACTATTGCCGTCCAGCTGTACAGCGACGGCAAGCCCTTTGCGAGAGAAGGCGTTCCCGTGAGCCTTTCCGACGCGGCCGGTACCGCAGTATATGATATGGTGACTGACGGAGACGGCGTGGCGGCGTTCCTCCTGCTGGAGGGCAGCTACAACGTGTCCTCTACTTTCCAGACCGTCGAGGACGGCGTGCGGGCCGCATACAGCGGTTCAGCCAACGGAATCATCGTCTCGGCCGCCACAGCTGAGCAGCCCGTAAAACTCGAACTCCAGAAAGTGGTCTCCCAGCAGATTATCATCAAGGAACTCTATAACGGCGGCTGCCCTAAGAACGACCTTTCGGGCGCCTATTCCAACGATTCCTACATCATCTTGTACAACAACTCCGAATTCGAGGCGGATGCCTCTGACATTGTCATCGGCAACCTCAACCCTTACAACGGACACGCCATCAACAAGTACTATTCCGGTGAGTCCCTGATCTATGCCGCTGAGAATTGGATTCCCGCCGGCGGCGCGGCCTGGTACTTCAAGTCTCCCGTGACCATACCTCCTTACTCCCAGATTGTCATCGCCGTGTTCGGAGCAATCGACCATACGGCCACCGTCAGCGCTTCCGTCAACCTGGCCAACGCCGATTACTATTGGATGTCCAACTCCGACATTCCCGCATTCAAGAATGCCAAGTATGCCGTTTCCGAAGTGATTCCCACCAGCCACTATCTGTCCGGCTACGGAATCAACCAGGGCAACGCCTGGGTGCTCTCCAACAGCTCTCCCGCCCTTTACATTGCAAAGATGCCTCAGAGCCAGCTGCAGGAGCTGTGCACCAATACCGCCGCATTCGACCTCACGGGCGGCACCAACAGCGTAGGCTGGGCCGTCAAGTTCCCCAAGGCCAACGTCATAGGTGCCCTGGAGGTGTTCTCCGCCGCCAATATCGAAAAGAGCCTTCCGCGTTTCTCTTCGGACCTCAACAACGGCGCCGTGAGCCTGACCAACCAGAAGGGTTATTCTATCTACAGGAACGTGGATAAAGAAGCCACGGAGGCCCTGCCAGAGAATGCCGGCAAACTGGTGTATGGCTACAAGGGCACGGAAGACGTGGGCGGCTCCACCGACCCTTCGGGCATCGATGCTGAGGCCTCCGCCGCGGCCGGAGCGCATATTATCTACAAGCAGACCCTCGACTGCTCCAAGGACTTCCACCAGAGGAGAGTCGCTTCCCTGAAAAAGTAGAATCGATGAGACTTCGTATCCTGATGGCAGGCATTTGCTTCCTGGCTTCCGTACAGCTCGGCGGCCAGGAGGCGGAGCCTTGCCGCGATTATCGTTTCCGGACGGAGACTGACCCGGTATTCTTCTCCTCCAATCCCGCCGTCCTGTCCGGATTCCGGGGCCACATTTCAATGGCGGAAGCGGTATTCTGCAAGGAAAACGGAGCCTTCATAAGACTTCAGGATTCTCCTGACAGCTATAAGGCAGGAGTTTTAACTGATTCTTACATAAGTATTTCAGACCGTCTTGCCTTCCACGGTAAGATAAACTGGTCTTATTTTTCCGGAAGCCGTATGGGAGGCCCGGTCCTTATGGACCCGGACTACAACCCCGTGGGCTTTTACGAAAGCAGCTTCGAGACGGCAGGTCGCAAGATAAAGGAGGACTACAGTTTGCTGGGAGCCCTGTCATATCGCCTTGGAGAGCGGTGGTCCCTGGGTTTCAGCGCGGAATACGAGTCCGCCGACCAGACCAAGGTCAAGGATCCCCGGTTCTATAATGTATGGATGGACCTTGCGGTCAGGGCCGGAGCCGCATTCCGCCCATCGCCGGATTTGATGCTGGGCGCTTCCCTTATATACCGCAGCACCATCGAGCAGGTCCGCGGGGGCATTTACGGCACGACCGACAAACAGTATTTCATCTTCACCGATAAGGGAGGATACCTGGGAAGCGTGGCCGAACTCGCAGGGGAGAGCAACTACGTGCCGCTGAACAATACGAGGCCGATGCAGAACAGCTTTTTCGGGCTTGGCCTCCAGGTCGCGGGAAAGAACGTCTCCAACGAGTTGGAAGTGATGTACCGCAACGGACACTGGGGCAACCGGGCCTCGGAATCCGCAGTATATTTTGATTTTTCCGGAGTGCGGGCCGGCTATAAGGGGCGTTTCATCTCCGCCTCTGGCGAAAACCTGCACAAATTCAGCCTGGACCTGGATTATGAGTTCCTCGGCAACAACGAAAACGTGTTCCGCTATGTGACTCCTGCCGGTCAGAATACCAGGGTGGAGTATTCCGGAAGCAACCATATCCAGGACCGTCACTACGGAAACGTGAAGGCGGCCTATGTTTGGTACAGGGGTACCGATGGCTACAGGCCGCAGTGGCGCGCCGGCCTTGAGCTCGAAGGCCGCGGGACCTACCGCCACACCGTGCTGTATCCTTTCTACCGCAACACCAGCCTCCTTGCACTATCTTCGGAGGCCTTCGCCGAGAGGTCGTTTTTCAGCGGGCGCTCCATATTCACCGTCGGACTGCGGGCCCGTTTCCTGGCCGGCACCGGCACGCCCAAACAGGACGGCGCCTATGCATCCACATCGGCCTCCAGCCTCCAGAGCTTCGATTCATATCTCGACCGTCAGTATGAATACGACACCGCCCCGGCCGGAGGAGCCGGAGCGGAGTTCTGCTATACCCGTATTATCTCAGCCCGCTTTGCTTTCTACGCCAGGATTTCCGACGATATCACCTCTATGCTCAAAGCGCCCCGGTACCTCGACGGAAGGATTCGGAATGTGGCGCTCGTAGCCGTGGGCTGCAATTTCTAGTTATTTATTCCACTCCCAGGAATAGAGGATTGACTCCACCTGGCGGAGGTACTGCCGTTTGTCGTACTTGGGCGCATAAACGAAGGCTTCCGCCACGATGATATCGCCGCCTTCCTTGGAATAGAAAGTGTGCGAGACGAACGGGCCGCCCATATAGTCGTTCTCAACCTCCCAAAGCCCGCGCACCTGTGCGAAATCGCGGCCGCGGTAGCGTATGAACTCAAGCTGCGGAGGCATATAGCTGCCCGTGGTCATCCAGGTGTTCTCGAACATTCCCGGCACGTTCTGCTTGAGCGTCTCGTTGCGGCGGTTGATGATTTTCGCGAGGGTCAGCTCGTCGGCTGCGCCGGTGGAGGGGTACTTGTAGATAAGGATGCCCTGCATCGTGAACTGCTTCTCGTCGGCCACCCAGGCGAAGTCGCTTGTCAGCTTCTTAAGCTTATATCCCATAGGGAAATGCGGGGAGCCGCCGAATACCGCTGCTACCTTGGGGGCGATTTCCCTCTCCTCGTAACGTATGGAATTGCGGATTACCCTGTCGCGTTCAGCTTGCTCCACGAAACTGACTATGGTATTGCCGTTGTCCGAGAGCAACTTTGCCGCCCTTTCCGCATCGGGCGCGTTGACCTGTACGAGGCACTGCGGCGCTGCCCACACGTCCTGGCGGTAGCGTACGCTGCTGCTGTCCACCTGCGGGTTGATGGCGAAATAGATGATGTTGCGGTGCACCTTGAAAAGGTCGCTGAAACTTCCCGGCGGCACGTTCACCAGGGAATAAAGCGGTTCGCTCTGAGCCAGGTAGGGACAGTCGCAGGCAAGGAGGTCGCGTACCTGGCTGCCGAGATTGCCTTCCCAGTCGGCTTTCTCGATGACCACGATTATCTCGCCGGCCTTGCCGCTCACGTTGGGAAGCAGTGCCTTGGTGTTCTTGCAGGCCGCGATGCTGAGCGCGACGCTGAGCAGTAAAAGTACTTTTTTCATATTTGGTATCAATGTATTAGCCGGGCGATGTCGTTGCCGAAAGCCAGCATCATAAGCAGGAGCAGCAGCACCATACCTATCATCTGGGTGACTATCAAGAAACGGTCCGAAGGCTTGCGTCCGGAGACCATTTCGTAGAGGGTGATGATTATGTGGCCTCCGTCGAGCGCCGGAATCGGCAGCAGGTTCATAATGCCGAGCATCACGGAGAGCAGCGCGAGGATATTGAGGAAGCGGTACCAGTCCCAGACGGCGGGGAAGACCTGTCCGATTGCGATGAAGCTGCCCACGGACTTGTATGCTCCGGTCGAAGGACGCACCAGCAGGCCGAGGTCGCGCACGTAGCCGCTCATCGTCTCCCAGGTCAGTCGCAGCCCGGCCGGGATGGACTCGAAGAAGGAGTACTGCCGTCTCTCTATCTGCGGCAGCTTCAGGTACACGCCGATCTGCCCGAGAGTATCCACGGCCACCGGCGTCTGCAGCGTGTCCGCTCCGCGCACGAATGCGGCGTCAACCATCCCTCCTCGGTACTCCTGCAGCACTTCCCGGGCGTCCTGAAGGTAGCCTATGCTCTTGCCGCCAAACGAGAGCACCCTGTCGCCGCTTTCCAGCCCGCAGCCGGCGTTGGGCCCGTCGAAGCGCATCGAGTCGATGACGAAAGGTACGGCAAGGTCGAACATCCCCGGGGTGTTGAGCACGTCTCCGATATATGCCTGGTCGATGTAGAGCTCGAGCGTGTCCGTGCCCCTCAGGATGCGGGCGGACCGCACGTTTCGCCGCGCCAGGTCGGCCTGCAGCATACCGAAATTCTGCGGCTGGTAGCCGTCGAAACTGATTATAAGGTCTCCGAGGCGGAATCCCATATCGCGGGCGAGCTCGGAGGGGGCGATGCGGGCGTCTTTGTTGCTGATGAAAGCCTCTCCCCAGATACCAGCGATGAGACAGTACACCAGGACGGCGAAGATGAAGTTGTTGATTACGCCTCCCGCCATCACCATAAGCCTCTGGGAGGCAGGCTTGGTGCGGAATTCCCATTCCTGCGGCTCCTTTTTCAGACCTTCGAGGTCCATCGACTCATCGACCATACCGGCTATCTTGCAGTAGCCGCCGAAAGGGACCCAGCCTATGCCGAACTCGGTCTCGCCCCAATGCCATCTGGCCAAGGCGCGGCCGCCGGCGTCGAAGAAGAGGTAGAACTTCTCTACCTTGATCTTGAACAACTTGGCCCAAAGGAAGTGCCCAAGTTCGTGCACTATGATGAGCAACGAAAGGGCGAGTATGACCTGAAGGGTTTTAATTAATGCAACCATCTGCTATCCTTGCTACTTCTGCGTTTGTCTCGAAAATGTCTTCGAGCGTAGGGTCTGCAACAAAATTCAGGCCAGCAAGGCAGTGCTCATTGATACGCGAGATGTCGTAGAAGCCAATCTCATTTCTGAGGTAGGCCGCCACGGCCACTTCGTTGGCTGCGTTGAGGGCGCAGGGAGCATTGCCGCCCCTCTCTATGGCCTCGTAGGCAAGGCGCAGGTTGGGGAAACGGGACAGGTCCGGGGCCTCGAAAGTCAGCTTCCCGAGAGTGGCGAAATCCAGTTTGCGGTTGCCCACGCTGATGCGGGCGGGGAAGGAGAGTGCGAAGCCGATGGGCTCGCGCATATCCGGGCAGCCCAGTTGCGCGATGACGGCACCGTCAGTATATTCCACCATCGAATGGATGATGGATTCGGGATGCACTACGACCTGTATGTCCTTGGGCGCCACATCGAAGAGCCAGCGCGCCTCGATTACCTCGAAGCCCTTGTTCATCATCGTGGCGGAATCGATAGTCACTTTCGAGCCCATATTCCAGTTCGGGTGCTTGAGCGCGTCGGCGGCAGTCGCCCCTGAGATTCTTTTCTTGTCCCAGGTGCGGAACGGGCCTCCGGACGCTGTCAGGTGGATTTTTTCCACCGTGTTGCCCTGAGCCCCCAGCAGGCACTGGAAAATGGCCGAGTGCTCGGAATCCACGGGCAGTATCACCGCCCCGTGCTCACGCATCACCTTGGTCACCAGTCCGCCGGCGGCGACGAGCGTCTCCTTGTTGGCCAGGGCGACGATTTTCCCCGCCTCAAGCGCGGCGAGCGTGGGCCGCAGGCCGCTGAATCCCACCATAGCGCCCACGACGATATCCACCGCCTCGCCCCGTACCAGCGAGCACAGGCTGTCAACTCCGGTCCAGACCTTGGCGTCGCTGTCCTTGAGAGCTTCGGAAAGCGCCTCGTAGCGGGCCTCGTTGCATATTACCACGTTGTTGACGTCAAACTCGCGCGCTTGCCGGGCTAGCAGGTCCACGCTGTTGGCGGCCGAAATCAATTCCACTTCGAAAAGCTCCGGGTGCTGGCGCACCACGTCGAGGGTCTGGGTGCCGATGGAACCGGTGGACCCGAGAATGGCAATTCTTCTCTTCTTCATTATTTTGCGAGTGAGTCTGGAGTCTCCTTGGCCTGGAGCAGGCTGTCGATGTTGATTGTCGTGTCGCCTGCCAGCACGCGGGAGAGGTTCTCAGAATATAGCTTCCAGCGCGTCAGGGCGCTTTCAAGGGAGTCGATTTTGATGGCGTTGTCCACGGCCACCCTGCGGAAATGGGCATCGGGATAGCCGGGTATGGTGGTGCGGAGGGGAGTGAACGCCACAAGGGCGTAGAGGCTTCCGAGCACTACCACGAATACGGTGAGTATCGTCACGATGAAGCCCAGGCGGCTGAAGCGGAAGGAGCGTACCATCCTGTGGCTGTCGTCTTCCACCACGCTGAGCCGATATACTTTGTTCAGATTGCTTTTCCCCATAAAAAGTGCTATTTTTGCAAAATTATGGACAGAATCATAGGGATTGATTACGGACGCGCACGAGTGGGAGTGGCACAAAGCGACCCGCTCGGCATTTTCGCGTCTCCCCTTGAGACTGTACCTGCTGCAAAGATAATAGAATATCTTCAAAATTATTCTCTCAAGGAGACTATATCCAAGTTTGTCGTGGGCTATCCGCTCAACCTCGACGGCTCCCACGCCTCGGCCGCTCCCGACGTGGACGCCTTCCTGAAAAAGCTGACAGGTGCTTTTCCGACAGTGGACGTAGCCCTGGAAGACGAGAGGTTTACTTCCGTGCTGGCACACAGGGCGATGATTGACGGGGGGATGAAGAAGAGCGAGAGGAGAGACAAGAATTCCGTGGATAAAATCAGCGCGGCGATTATATTGCAAGCTTATTTGGACAAGAAGAAATGATACAGCCGATTTACCTTTATGGCTCCGAGGTGCTCCGCGAACGGGCGGCCGAGGCCGATTTGAATAAGAAAGAAGAGCTGACCGCCCTTATAGCAGACCTCAAGGACACGCTGAAGCGCTCCGAAGGCGTCGGGCTCGCTGCGCCCCAGATCGGAGTGAGCCTCAGGGTGGTCATCGTGGACGGTGACGAGATGCAGGACGTATATCCTTATCTGAAGGACTTCAGGCGCACCCTTATCAATCCTGTCGTACTTGAGGAGAGCGAGGAGCAGTGCGAATACGAGGAAGGCTGCCTGAGCGTGCCCGGCGTGTACTGCAACGTGCGCCGTCCCGTAAGTATGAAGGTGAAGTATTACGGCGAAGATTTCCAGGAGCACGTTGAAGTCTTCGACAAGTTCGGCTGCCGTATGGTCCAGCACGAGATGTCGCACCTGGACGGAGTCCTCTTCACCGACCTGGTAGCTCCCATACGCCGCAAGATGATTGCCAAGAAACTCCAGAGCATATCGCACGGCAAAGTGGCCACGCGGTACAATTCCAAGATTAAATAGTTTTTTCTATTAGGTGTTTTTTGCGTGTCTGTTGTATAATAATAGACACGCAAATTTTTATGTTCTATAATATGATTAAGTACTACGTTAAACCGGAGATTGCAGAGCTGAATGCAGATTATCTGTTTGCTCTTGCTGTCAGCCCCGCAGATGCCGATTCTTCTCTCGAAGGATTCGACGGGGAATTTACAGACTTGACTTGGTAAGGAGGAACGACAATGAAAAAGAACAGACTTTTCAGTATCGCCGTACTTTCCTTGCTGACGGCCATTGCCTGCAACAAGGAAGTTGCAGAGGCTCCCATCCCCTCGTCCGAGGGCGTAAAATCTTATGCTAGTTTCACGGCTACCGGGGAAGAACTTACCAAGGTGCTGCTGGATTTTGCTGACGAGGCTTCCAACGTGAAATGGCAGGACGCCGACAAGATAGCCGTGTTTGACGGAACCTCCAAGAATGAGTTCGGAATCAAGGCCGGATCCAACCAAGGCTCTTCAGCTGTATTCGAAGGTGAGGCATCCGATGCTGCAACCACTCTTTACGCCGTTTACCCCGCCGACGCCGGCCTCGCCCTGGACGGCAGCGCAGTCAGCGTATCCGTGCCTTCCGCGCAGGTGATTCCCGCCGAAGGCTGCGCCGACCCCGCCGCGCTTGTGGCAGTGGCCTCCGGAGCCAAAGGGGGCAAGCTTGCTTTCAAGCAGGTGTGCGGCCTCCTGAAGGTCAGCTTCAAGGCCACCAACGTGCGTGAGATAGTCATCAGCGGCGCCGCCCTTGCCGGCACCGTGAAGGTCTCCGCCGACGGTACCATCACCGAGGCCCAGAAGCCCGTGGACAGCATTACCCTGACCCACGCGGACGGCATATTCCCGGCAGGTACCTACTACGTGGCAGTGCTTCCCGGCACCACCCCTGAAGGCTTCAGCATTTCCCTGACCAAGGGCCTTTCGAGCGGCATACGCGAGGCTTCCGGCCCCGTCACCTTCACCCGCGCCAAGGGCGTTGACGCCGGGTCCCTCGACAAGCTCACCACCCGTACCGAGATCAAGACTATGGCCGAACTCTTCGACTGGAATGCCAATCGCGTCGTCACCGAAGAGTCCGGAGATGAGTTCGTGGTCATCGGCGCCGACATCGATATGGAGGAGGAACCCTGGGTGCCCAAGGATTTCAAGGGCACCTTCGACGGTCAGGGCCACAAGCTCTACAACCTCAACGTCAAGCGCGAAGCTAACGCATCATTCTTCAATACATTGACCGGCACGATGAAGAACATCTCCTTCGGTACTTCCGACGGCAGTTCTTATGACGGCAAGAGCGCGATTGTCCAGGAGAATACCGAAGACAATTCGGAAAGCGCCTGGCGCTACGCAGGTCTTGTGACCCGCCTCGCGGAAGGTTCCACGCTTGACGGCGTGACCAGCTTCGTGCCCGTGACCGTGCTCGCCACCTCCACCAGCAAGACCCGCGTGGGCGGACTTGTGGGCGTGGTCGCAGGAGCTGCAACCATCAGCAACTGCGCTAACAAGGGGGCCGTGACCAACGACGCAGAAACTCCCATATCCGCAGGCTCCATTGCCGGAATCGTTGGCTGGGCAGATGCAGCAGTTACGATGAGTTCCGTCCAGAACAACGGCAACGTGACTTCGGCGAATCTCAAGACGCAATACATTGCCGGCATCCTTGCCTACGACAAAACGGCAGGCTCTAATTTAAGCGATTGCATCAATACAGGCAAACTCGCTGCTACTGCCGAGGGCTCTTGTGCAATGGCTGTCGGCGGAATTATCGCTGAATCAGGCAATTCTACATTGATTAACTGCAAAAACGATGGCCCCATCTCCAGCACCTGCGACGGCGAGTGCAAGGCCGGCGGCATCATTGGCCGCTCGAATACCGGCTGCACCCTTACAGACTGTGTCAACGGCGCCAATGCGACCATCACCTTCTGTCCTTCCACTTTCGCCAGCAGGGCATTTATCGGCGGCATCATCGGTAATTCTCCAGCCGCCAACGAAGGTACGATAAGCCTCAATGGATGCAAGAATTTCGCAAACCTGACGGCTACCCACAGGAATATTGATTCTATCGGCGGACTCGTCGGCTTGCTCAACGGAAAGGGCAAAGTAGAAATTACAAATTGCACCAACGAAGGCGACATAGAACGCACCGTCGATGACACAGCTGCCGCAAAAAACAACAACATCTGCATCGGTGGTATAGCGGCATATCTTGCAGGAGGCGCCGGCTATAGCATCGTGGACAGTTCCAACAACGGCAAGGTGAGTACCAACACCAATCAGGGCAGCGCCGTAGTACGTATTGCCGGTATCGCCGGATATCTCGTGGCCAATACCACGGTAAAGAACTGCAACAACAGCGGAGCCATCGAATACAAGATGGGAGACGAGACCGAGTGTAAAGGTTCATATCTCTGCCTCGGTGGCATCGTCGGCCATATGTACAAGAACAGCAAGATCGAGTCCTGTGCCAACAGTGGCAGCGTGTTCTCCGACCGCAAGCAGGTTAACCGCGTGGGTGGAATCGTGGGTACGTCAAACTCAAGTTCCGTCATCTCTTGCACCAACACCGGGGACGTTACCGTGAAGACTCCGGATGATGTTGTGCTCAATAACTGGCAGGCAGTCGCCGGCATTGTCGGTTTCACCGAAGGCACTTCTGCAGGCTGCACCTGGGAACTTAGGGACTGCGTCAACCGTGGGAATGTGTCGGCACAGATAAACACCAATATCCACAAAGATTATGGTGACCGCTTCGGTGTCGCCGGCATTATCGGCGAACCCGTCAACAACATTCCCATAAGCAACAATGTCAACTATGGTTCAGTAACGGCTTGCAACCTCAATGCCGACTCTCCTTATTCTTATGCTGGCGGCATTATGGGCCTTGATGATGATCCTAAGGTTACGCTTAACGCTACACTGACCGGCAATAAAAACTACGGAACCATATCCAATACTACAGGCAAGCTCAAAAATGCATCCGGCGGGCTTTACGGAAAGATAGGTAAAGCTACTTCAGCGACAGGCTCGAATTTTGGCAACGTGGAAGGTGCGAATGCCGGGGCCGTGGCGGGTGTCAACTCAATATCTCTATCGGCTACCTTGTGCGATGCGGTGACCGTGAACGGCGTCACCAAAGCCTCCGCAGCAGACGAGGCGGCCTGGCTCTGCCCCGCCAACAAAGGCACAATCACCCCGACCTATGTGGCACACAGCGCCGATGAATAGAGTTTGTTCCGGGCCCGTGCCCGTTTCAAAATAAGTAGTCCTCATAAGAGCGGCTGACGGATTCTTCCGATATACAGGTGTTTCCATCAGCCGCTCTTGCCATTTGGAGTTGAAGTGAAAAAACAGTATATTTGAAAATTATGAACTGGAAAACTCTCATCAAAGCGGCGGTCCTCCTGCCCGTGCTTTTCGCCTGCAGTCAGGAGCAGGCAACCGAGCCTGTGCCCGTGCCGGGCGCGGGCGGCCGTGAAATAGTGCTTGAAGCAAGCGGAGAGAGCACCGGGGCCAAGGTGATCCTCGACCTGCCGGCGCTGCTTTGGGAGGATACCGACCGGATAGCTGTCTTCGACGGCTTTTCCAAGTACGGGTTCAGCATTCCCGAAGGCGGCAACCACGGCAGTTCCGCGACTTTCCGCGGAGAGGTGTCTTCGTCCGGCGGCGAACTCTATGCCGTCTATCCTGAAGAAGCCGGACTGGGCTTGGAAAGCGGACGGCTTACAGTCCGTGTGCCAGCTGCTCAGACTGTCCCCGAAGGCCGTACCGCCGATCCTAAAGCCCTTGTGGCCGTGGGTAAAGCGGATGGGACTTCTCTCCGGTTCAAGAACGTCCCGGCTCTGCTGAAAGTGAGCATCGCTTCTTCTGACATTTCTTCCGTCATAATCTGCGGCAGCAGCATAGCGGGCACTGCAGTCGTGTCCCCGGACGGGACTACGGGCAGCGTCTCCGAAGGAGAGGACCGCATCGAACTGCTTCCCGAAGGTGGCGTCTTCGCCCCCGGCAGCTATTATGCGGCCCTGCTCCCCGGCACCACCCCTTCAAATGGCTTTTCCATCACCCTGGTGCGCTCCGACGGCCTTTCCGCCACCCGCACCGCCAGTCGCGAGGTCGTGTTCCGGCGCAACAAAGGGCTTGACGCCGGCAGCATCGAGAGCGTGGCAAAATGGGAGAGGGTAATCCTCACGAAGCAGCAGCTCTTCGACTGGAACGAGCGGCGCGATCCCGCCGACGCCTCGGACGAAGTCAAGCTCGGGGCCGACATCGATATGGAAGGGGAGCCCTGGACGCCCAAGAACTTTGCCGGCACATTCGACGGCTGCGGCCACCGCATCAGCGGGCTCAAGGTCTCAGGCAGTTCCTATGTCGGATTCCTGCGTGAAATCACGGGTTCCGCTGTAGTGAAAAACGTCGTCATCGGCAGTCGCGACGGCTCGACTTACGACGGCGTCAGCATAATCAGCCACTCCGCACCGTCCAACAACTACACCTGGTACTACGCCGGTGCAGTTGCGAAGGTCTCCGGTACCGCCAGAGTCTCGGACGTGGTGAATTTTGCCACCGTCGAGGTCGCGGCAAGCTCCGTGTCCAAGACACGCATCGGCGGCTTGGTGGGCAACTGGGCCAGCAGCGCCCCCTGCGAGGGCCTTGTCAACAGAGGCACGGTGCGTAATGCCGCCTCGAAGACCGGGCAGGCCAGTTCGACCGACGCGACCCTGAGCAGCAGCCTCGTGGGCGGCGTCGTAGGCTTCCTCGATGTGCGGACAAGCGTCTCCGGCTGCCACAACTTCGGGGCCGTCAGCACTACCAACCCCGGAGTGTCGTCGGTCGGCGGCGTGGTGGGCTATGACGGGCGCGGCTCTGCCATTAGCGGCTGCACCAATGCGGGCGCCGTCAGTCACGACGCTTCGGAGGCCATCACCGCCGAATCTGCCGCCGCCGGCATAATCGCCTATGCAAAAGGCGTCTCCGGTACTTTCGGAAGCATCACTTCCTGCTCCAACAGCGGCCCTGTCAGCGCCTCGTGCGGCGGCAAGAATTTCCGCCTCGCGGGCGTCAGCGGCTACACCGAATACTATACCGTCTCCGGTTGTACCAACACTGGCAGCATAAGTTTTGACGGCAACACAACAGAGGGCGGCTTCCTCGCCATCGGCGGCGTCGTGGCCCATACCTACAGCGGATGCCTCGTGGAGGACTGCCGCAATGACGGCCCCGTCTCCTCCAACCGCCTGCAGGTCAACAGAATCGGCGGCGTGATGGGCGACCTCAACAACAGCGCCATACGCAATTGCACCAACGCCGGCGCCGTGACTCTCGACAATTCTTCCCAGGCCATCACCGGATGGCAGGGGGCGGGCGGCATCGCAGGCTTCTCGGAGGGCAACGGCTCTGCCCGAGAAATCTCCGGATGCACGAATGAAGGGGCCGTGAGCGTGACCGTGAATACCATAGGCAACAGCACTTACCACCGCTGCGGCGCCGGCGGAATCCTCGGTATGCCATTTACCACGATGTCCATAGCCGACTGCGTCAACAGGGGCAATGTGAGCCTGGAGAACAAGCACGCTTCGGAGCCCTACGCCTACGCGGGCGGCATTTTCGGACAGGATACCGGGGCGTCCAGCGCCTGCGGCGTGTCTTCCTGCACCAACTACGGCACCGTGCGCCTGCTCTCCGGACGCAGCGGCTACTGCGGTGCCGGAGGACTGTTCGGCAGCGTGACTATGGCCGCTTCCCTGCAGGGCAATTCCAACTTCGGCAGCGTTGAGGGCGCGGTGGCGGGCGCGGTAGCCGGGGTCAGCACGCTGGATTTCAGCGCAGTAGTCTGCGATGCCCTGACTGTGAACGGTACCGCATACGGCTCCGCCTCCGACAAGGATACCTGGGCCTGTCCGCAGTCCTCCGGCACGATTGCTCTCGTGGTGAAAAAGCACACTCCCGACGAGACCGGCGGCCTGCCCAAGCCGTTGGAGCCAGGCAACAAGGTCGTCGCCCACAGAGGCGGCTCTACCGAGTGCGGCTATCCCGACAATTCCCGGGCCGCCCTGCGCTACGCGATGAGCCTTGGCTGCTACGGCTCCGAGTGCGACATCTACTGGACCAAGGACGACAAGGTCATAGTGGCCCACGCCGACAGCGAGTGCCGCGTCAACTGCCTGCACCCCTGGGAGGCCACCGCTGCTGAAATAATTGCGGCGAAGCGCCTCTCCAATTATGAGAAAATCCCTACCCTCGAGGAATATATCGACGTGGTGATGTCCGAAGGCAGCAAGACGAAGCTCGTCGTGGACATCAAGATGATCACCAGCCCTTCGATGAATTACGACTATCCTGCCAAGGCCGCCCTGAAGGCCATTGAAATCGTCCAGGAGAAGAATGCGCAGAATTTCGTCGAGTTCATCTGCACCGGCTATGACCAGGTGATGAGCAAGATTGCTGCATCTATGAAAGCGGCGGGGCTCGCCTGCGGCTGGATGAACGGCAGCATTTCCGCATCCACCTTCAAGAGCCGCGGCTATACCAACTGGGCTAACCTCAACACCCGCGAGCACCTCTCCCTGGGCAGCGGGGACGACAAGGGCACAGGCAACCGGACTATCTCTGAATTCAAGAATGCCGGCTTGCAGCTCAGCGTTTTCCACATCGACAAGCAGTCCGGCAACAGCAGCGCCGTCTATACCGACGCTACTGTGAAGGAGTTCCTGGACGAATACCAGTACCTGAGGTGCATCACCACCAATTACCCGTCCTGGCTGCTGCAGAAAACCAAGGGTTTGTAGAAAAATTATTATCTTTGACAAAATATAACTGTTATGGGAGCATTTCACGCATATGATATACGCGGAATCTACAATGTGGATTTCGACAAGGAGACAGCCTACAAGGTGGGTTATTTCCTCCCCGGACTGCTCGGCGCAAAAGAAATACTCGTGGGCCGGGACTGCCGTACATCCTCTCAGGAGATACACGACTACCTCCTCAAAGGCATCACTGATGCCGGTGCCGACGTCTGCGACGTGGGCCTGAGCAGTACGCCAATGGTCTATTTCGGCACGGCCAATTACGGCTTCAAGGCCTCCGTGCAGATTACCGCCTCGCACAACCCCGCAGAATACAACGGTATGAAGGTATCCCGCGAGAACGCCCTCCCCGTCGGGCTTGATACCGGCCTTGGACAGATCAAGCAGTGGATAGAGGAAGGGAAACCCACGCCTCCCGCCGCCGTGAAGGGTAAAGTGCGCGAGAAAGATATCCATCAGGACTACATAGACTTCCTGATGAAATACAAGGGAGATTACAGCAACCTCAAGATAGCGATGGACTGCTCCAACGGTATGTCCAGTCTCTATGTCAAGGACATATATGGAAGCCAGCCTTCTTATATTTTCGACACCCTTGACGGCCGTTTCCCCAACCACGAGCCCAACCCGCTCATCCCCAAGAACGTGGAGCCCCTCAAGGAGCTTGTGCGCAAGACCGGCGCCGACGTTGGCGTAATTTACGACGGCGATGCCGACCGCGTGATGTTCGTCGATGAGAAGGCCCGTTTCGTCGCTCCCGACCTGGTGATAGCGCTTATGGCCTATTACTTCTGCGACGAGAGGGGAGAGAAAGCGCCGCGCGTGCTTCAGGAAATCCGCAGTTCCAAGGCAGTGGGCGAGTTCCTTGCCGATTATGGTGCCGAGATGCACACCTGGCGGGTCGGACGCGCCTTTGCCGCTCCCAAGCTCCGCGAAATCGACGGACTTTGGGGCGGAGAGCTTGCCGGCCACTATTATTTCAAGGATTTCTTCTATTCCGACAGCGGTATGCTCGCTTCCATCATTGTGCTCCGCATCGTGTCCGCCCTCAAGAAGCAGGGCCGCACCCTGAGCGGCGAAATCGACAAGCTTACCCGCTACCGCAATTCCGGCGAAATCAATTTCCGTGTCGAGGACAAGAAGGGCGCGATGGACGCCGTGCGCGATTTCTTCTGCGCCCAGGCCCGCCCTGACGTATTTATGGACTTTGACGGCTACAGGGCCGAGTACCCCGACTGGTGGTTCAATATCCGCCCGTCCAACACCGAGCCTTATCTGCGTTTTATCTGTGAAGCCACTACCGACGAAGTGCTCAACGAGAAAATAGCGCAGGTGCAGGAGATAATCGAGAAGCGTTTCGGAGGGACGCGAGCCTGATGAAAAAAAGCGTAGTACTGATTTTCCTAAGCCTTTTGTGCACTGGGCTTCGCGCCCAGACTGATTCCCTGACCCTTCCTCCCGCAGTCGAGGCCGGGCAGGTCGACACCCTCGTGCGTCCTTCCGACATCTGCTCGTTCATCACCTTGTTCGCCAAGGGCACGGGCTCTCCCGTGGATACGCTTGACGTGGGAGACGACCGTCTCCAGATTGTCCTGAACGATGACTATACCTGGCACCTGATAAAGAATGTGTCGGCCCTTGCTGACGACGACCTCTTCAAGGAAGACTGGAACGAGCATCTTGTCAATCCCTACAAGGATTCGCCTCTGGACAGCATCTCTTACCGCACTACCATCTGCCTGGTGGATTCGGTGAGCCGTTTCGTGTGCCCGCACCAGGGCAAGGTATTCTCCAAGTTCGGCATTCGCCACCGCAGGCCCCATACCGGCTGTGACGTGCCTTACCCCACCGGCACTCCCGTTTACTGCGCCTTCGACGGACGTGTCCGCCTTGCCGAGCGCCACAAGGGCTATGGCAATCTTGTCATCGTGCGCCACGAAAACGGCCTCGAGACCTTCTACGGGCACCTTTCCAGGATAGACGTGATTGCAGGGCAGTGGGTCCACGCCGGCGACCTGCTCGGCCTCGGCGGCTCCACAGGACGCAGCAGCGGTCCGCACCTGCATTTCGAGACCCGCCTCCGGGGCCACGCATTCGACCCTGAGTGGATTGTGGATTTCGAGCAAGGAGTGCTGCGCAAGAACGTTTTCGTGCTCAAGCGCAGCTACCTGTCTCCGTACAACAAGTACGTGCCCCAGTCGATTGATGAGGAAGAGGAGATTTATATGAGCGAAGAGCAGATCAAAGCAGAGGAAGAACGGATAGCCAAGGAGCGCGCCGCGGCCAGGTACCATACGATACGCTCCGGAGACACGCTTTCCGGCCTTGCCAAGAAATACGGCACTTCAGTATCGAAGATATGCAGTCTCAATCCGGGCCTGAAACCGACTACGATTCTCAGCCTCGGTCGAAAAGTCCGTGTGAAGTAATGAAGAAACTCTATATCGAGACCTACGGCTGCCAGATGAACGTGGCGGACACCGAGGTCATCTTTTCCCTCCTCGGGAAGCACGGCTACGAGCGTACCGAGGATATATCCGAAGCCGACGTGATTATGGCCAATACCTGCTCCGTGCGCGACAACGCGGAGCAGCGTATCCTTGGCCGCATAGAGGTTTTCAATCAGCAGAAAAAAGCGCGTCCTGAAGTGCTTGTGGGCATATTGGGATGTATGGCTGAACGTCTCAAGGAAGAATTGCTGCAGACCGGCAAGGTGGATATCGTGGCCGGCCCTGATGCCTACAGGTCCCTGCCTCTGCTGCTGCAGAACGCCGCTCCCGGGCAGCCGCAGATCAACGTGCAGCTCTCCCGCGAAGAGACCTATGCCGACATTTCTCCGGTGCGTATCGACCGCAACGGAGTGTCTGCCTTCATCTCCATAATGAGGGGCTGCAACAACGTGTGCTCTTATTGTGTGGTGCCCTACACCCGCGGGGCGGAGCGCAGCCGGGATTATCATTCAATCGTCCGCGAGGCCTGCGAGTGCTTCGAGGGGGGCTACAAGGAAATCACCCTGCTCGGCCAGAACGTCGATTCCTACAGCTACGGTGACTGCAACTTCGCGGGCTTGCTCCGTATGGTTGCGGAGGCCCTGCCGGGACTGCGCATACGCTTTTCCACTTCCAATCCCCAGGATATCTCCGATGAGGTGCTGGAGGTGATGTCTTCGCACGACAATATCTGCCGCCACATCCACCTTCCCGTCCAGTCCGGCTCCGACCGTATATTGGAGAAGATGCGCAGGCGCTACACCCGTGAGTGGTATCTGCAGAGGGTCGCGGCAATACGCCGCTATATGCCCGACTGTGCCATCACTACGGATGTCATCGCCGGCTTCTGCTCTGAGACGGAGGAGGACCACAAGGACACCCTCTCCATCTTCGAGGAGGTTGGTTTCGACGCCGCGTTTATGTTCTATTATTCCGAGCGCCCCGGCACCCTTGCGGCACGGAAGTTTCCCGACGACGTGCCCCAGGAAGTCAAGAACCGCCGCCTCGAGGAGATTATAGCATTGCAGAACCGCCTGTCGCTCGAAAGCAACAGGCGGGACGTAGGTAAATCTTTCCGTGTGCTGGTGGAGGGACCGTCGAAACGCAATCCGTCGGAGCTCTGCGGCAGGGCCGGCAACAATAAGATGTGCATCTGGCCCGATACCGCCCACAAGGCAGGAGATTTCGTGGACGTGGAGGTGCTGGACTGCACCCAGGCCACTCTTTTCTGCCGTCTGAAGGGCTGACTCTAACGCTGGCGGGCGTTGTTGCCCCTTTGGTAGCTTCCTCCGTTCTGGTGGACGCTGCGGCTGTCGCTTCTGTTGTCGTAGCCGCCCTGGCTCTCATAGCCGCGCTGGTCGTAGTTTCCCCGGCCATCGTAACTGTTCCTGCCTCCATACCCTCCGCGGTTGTACGCGGGGCGGACGGAACGAAGCGTCTCTCCTGCGCCCTTGAGCGCTGAGAGGGTGGCGGGCAGCCGCTGGGCTCCGTTGATAACCTGCTTCCGGAATGCCCTTTCGCCGGCCGGTGCCCTGAAGTCGTCGCTGCTCCAGCGGCCCAGGCTGCTGCGCCTGTTATCTGATGCCGGTGCCTCATAGGGCTCCGGGAGCAGTGCGATTCCGAGGGCTTCAAACACGAGAGCCCCGTCGGTGGCGAAGTCCAGGGCCGGAGCGGTGCCGAGGGTGCGGAGGAATGTGCCGTCCTCTTCATAGAGGTTGAGCACCACTATGAATGAGCAGCCGCTGTCGTAGAGGTCGTCGGCCGTGCAGGCGGGGTCAGGGCGCACCGATTCGAGGCTCAGACCCACTGTGCGGGCGTTACCGGGCCCCCAGAATATCTCTTCTTCGCCCTTCATCGAGAAGCTGGGCTCTTCGAAATTGTCGGCCACGCGGCACACCAGCCTGTCGGAAAGCTCCAGCTCGAGGCCTCCTTCGACTGGCCTGGTCTTGCAGTTGACCACCTGTCCCATATAGAACCGGCGGCGGAAGATGGGAAGACGCATAGCCTGGTCCAGCGCGCGCATCGCCCTGAGGTCGGGCGCCGGGCGCTCCTGCATAGCCGTGATGCCCAGGTTCTCTCCGGTGATGATTTCCACGTATCTTTCTCCTGCCGTCTCGGGATTGTACATCTTGTCCAGTTCGTAGGAACTCAGGCCGAGTCCGGACAGCACGCTGCCGTGGTCTATGGTGCGGTAGCCGGTTATGGAAGTGGAAAAAGCGGGCACTGCGGGGCAGTTAAGGTCGCGCATCGCCATCCATAGGCCGGCGCCTTCGGCATTGTAGATTATGCCTTCCTCGCATTCGCCTTCGAACCATCCCCAGCGGGATACTTCGCCCACGGGGGTGCCGTCCTTTTCGTACAGTATAGCCTTGACGGTGTAGTAGAGTCCGGAGTTGGGCTCCAGCATAGAGCCGGGGTGCGCGCCTTCATCCACGGCGGGCTCGAGACGCACGAAGCGGTCGTATCCCCAGTCCAGGCGCAGGTCGGAGCAATTGGCGCTGCGGTTGCGGTAACCGTCGTTCATCCTGACCTCCTTGAGATTGTTGCGGCTGAGCCTGTGGCCGACGGCGCCGACTCTCCAGGCCGCGGCGCGCACAGGGTCGCCGGCAGGGTCGTAGGGACGCACGTAGCCGGCGTAGGCGTAATCCTCTGTCTTGAGGAGGCGGGAGTCATACACCTCGCGCACAAAGTCTGAGGTCAGAACGCTGTAGCCTCCGTAGCGGCTCGAAATCGCGAGGTTGTTGAAGGGCAGCAGCGTCTGTCCGTCGGTGCTGATGATGCCCTTGAGGGAGTTGTAGGCGGAAGTGGCGGTCCCGCGTCCTTCGCTGAACGAGGGGGCGGAACTGAACTGGGGAGCGAAGATTTCTTCGCCCTGCATATCATATACGCCCCACATCGGCCTGACGCCCAGGCGCTCCACCTCCACGTCCTTCTCGGCCAGAATGAGGTCTTCCCTGCGGTCCACGCTGATTGAGTAGCACTCTACGGGTATGACCAGGCGGCCGCTCTGGTCGGCGAGGCCGCGCCGTTTGACCCTGTCGGCCTTGACGGTGACTTCGCAGAGGCCTGACTTGTCGAACTTGCCTATGTTGTCGTATTCCGGTTTAAGCACCCACGCGCCGGTCTGGTCGATAAGGCCCTTGAGTCCGGATTGTTCGACGATGGCGAAACCGCCGTTGAAGCGCTTGGCGGACTGGAAAGCAGGGGGAATGACCCAGTTCTTGCTCTTGTCCTGGTAACCGAAGAGTTTAGAATCGCGGTCCCTGACCGGCTTGAGGTCTTGGGCCGATGCCGCGGCACAAAGACTGAGCGCCACGAAAGCTGCGAATAGTTTCCAATATTTCATAGGTGCTAATATACGCAATATCTTTACTCTATCCAAATCAATAACTCCCTTGGGGGGTGCAGGGGGATGGTAGTCGGGTATGCAGGGGGATGGGAAGCGACTGCGGAGCAGTCGGGTATCCCGACAAAAAGAGCACTCAACCTGAGTGCTCTTTTTGTCGGGATGATCCGACTCGAACGGACGACCCCCACGTCCCGAACGTGGTACGCTAGCCAACTGCGCTACATCCCGTCTGAAAAATAAGACGCGTCGGGAACGCGTCTCATAAATTATGAAAGTCTGTTGATGTAGACCTGGATGCCGCTCTTTAGATTGGAAGCCTTGTTCTTGTGGATGACTCCGATCTTAGCAAGCTTGTCGATCATCGCGTACACCTTGGGGGCGTTCTTTTCGGCCTCGGCCTTGTCGGTGGTGTTGCGGATGTCGCGGATAGCGTTTCTTGTCGTACGTGCATAATACCTGTTATGCAGTCTGTGCCTTTCGCTCTGGCGATCGGCCTTCTTTGCGGAAGCTGTATTTGCCATTATGTTATTTTTTTAATATTTAGTAGTGGGTAGGAGAATCGAACTCCTATTGCAGGAATGAAAATCCTGAGTACTAGCCGTTATACGAACCCACCAACTCAGTTTCTATCCGAGATTACGGAATAGGGACTGCAAAGGTAGAAATTATTTTCGATTCCGCCAAACAATTTTTAGCGGAATCGAAAAGATTATTCAACCGTTACCGACTTGGCCAGGTTGCGCGGCTGGTCGACGTTGCGGCCCTTGTAGATTGCGATGTGGTATGCGAGCAGCTGAAGCGGCACGCTGATGACCACAGGCATAAGGCAGTCGGTCGTGATGGGCACCTCGATGGTGTAGTCGGAAATCTTCCGCACCATTTCGTCTCCCTCGGCCATCACGGAAATGATCTTTCCGCCGCGGGCCTTGACTTCTTCCACGTTGCTCAGAGTCTTCTCGTAGGTGCTGTCCGGAGTGACGATGGCCACGGTGGGCATCTCGGCGTCTATCAGCGCGATGGCTCCGTGCTTCATCTCGGCTGCTGGATACCCTTCAGCGTGGATGTAGCTGATTTCCTTGAGCTTGAGCGCGCCTTCAAGGGCGGTCGGGTAGTTGTAGCCGCGGCCCAGGTAGATGAAATTGCGGGCGTAGGTGAATATCTTCGCCATCTCGGAAATCTTGCCGTCAAGCTTGAGCACTTTCTCGATGAGTTCGGGCAGCTTCAGCAGGGAAGAAGCCACTTCGTGGTAGTATTCGTCGGTGATGGTGCCCTTGGCCTTTGCTATGACCAGCGCCATCATCGTCATCACTGTGACCTGGCCGGTGAAGGCCTTGGTGGAAGCCACGCCGATTTCAGGACCCACGTGGATGTAGGTGCCGCTGTCGGTGGCGCGGGCTATGCTCGAACCGATGACGTTGTTGATGCCGTAGGCGAAAGCTCCGGCCTTGCGGGCGAGTTCGATTGCTGCCAGGGTGTCGGCGGTCTCGCCGGACTGGGATACCGCGATTACGATGTCGTCCTTATAGATAATAGGATTGC
>ONLD01000033.1 GCA_900318565.1 uncultured Bacteroidales bacterium | reverse complement strand
TGCGCGCTTTTCTCGATAATTTTGGTTGCGACGCCTTCACAGTAGCTGCGCTTATTTTTAGTAATTTCGAATTCAATGGTTTCGCCTGGCAAAGCATTCCAAATAAAGGCCTTTTTGCCGTCGTCAAGTGTGGCGATGCCTTGGCCGCCAGGAACTAGTTTTTCTATTTTTGCTAACATTAGTTCCATTATATCATGATGACGCTGGATTTTTGTGAGAATGATGTTATAATATAAGTAGTTAGCGCCGTCAAGGACGGTGAGTTTTTTACTAATTCCCTGACACTAGGAGGTGGTAAATATGGGAAATGACAGAAAAGAAGTTACTGTAATCGAAAAACGTGATCGAGATTTGGTTTTAGATAAAGCCTCGAGCTATGTTCTGGAAGTAATTAAGTCGACTTTGCTTGATGAGATACGTCATATTTCGGACGCTGGCCGTGATGATTATCGCCAGAATAGTTTCTATTACGCAGACGCCAGAGCCGGAATTGCTTTTCCTGACGGAAAGACGGTTTCAATTGTAGTTGGCGCCGAAATTGGCGAGTCAATGTGCCCTGATTATCATCTTCCGCCCGAGGGCGACCATGATCAGCTTAGCGAAGTCACGGATGATGATTTTGAAGGTGGAGGTCAGGAAGAACATCAGCAGCGACGCCACCAGCGCGCTCACCATATACTTAAGCAGCCACCCGGGAGTATAGAAACCATTCACGAGCAGCAGCTTGACTCCCAGGACCACCAGCAGCGATGATACCAGGGAAAGGAATAAATCCAGACAAAGAATAAACTCTTCCTTGAGATAACTCTTCTTGAGTTTTTCTATTCTGTTCATATTGGTTAGTTTTAGTGTTAGTCTCTCTTGAAAATGTCCCTCGTATAGACCTTCCCGGCCACATCGTCGAGGGCTGTGTCATAGCGGTTTGCGATAATTGCGTCGGCCTGTGCCTTGAAAGCGGCAAGGTCTCCTACCACGCGGCTGCCGAAGAAGGTGCTGCCGTCTTCAAGGGTAGGTTCGTACACGATGACCTTCGCGCCCTTGGCCTTGATGCGCTTCATAATGCCTTGGATGGCGCTCTGGCGGAAGTTGTCGGAGCCGGCCTTCATCGTCAGGCGGTACACGCCGATGACCACTTCCTTCTCCTTGCTGGAGTCGAAAGCCGAATTGGCGCTGTAGTAGCCCGCCTTCTCGAGCACGCGGTCGGCGATGTAGTCCTTGCGGGTGCGGTTGGAGTCCACGATGGCCTTTATGAGGTTCTCGGGCACGTCGTTGAAGTTGGCAAGCAGCTGCTTGGTGTCCTTGGGGAGGCAGTAGCCGCCGTAGCCGAAGGACGGGTTGTTGTAGTGGGTGCCGATACGCGGGTCGAGGCACACGCCGTCGATAATCGCCTGCGTGTCAAGACCTTTCATCTCGGCATAAGTGTCCAGTTCGTTGAAATAGCTGACTCTCAGCGCAAGGTAGGTATTGGCAAACAGCTTCACCGCCTCGGCCTCGGTCGTACCCATAAACAACACCGGCACATCCTCCTTTATCGCGCCCTCCTTAATCAATGCCGCAAAAGTATGCGCAGCTTCGGCCAACGAAGGTCCGGAGGACTCTTCGTCGTACCCTACGATGATCCTAGAAGGGTACAGGTTGTCGTACAGCGCCTTGCTCTCGCGCAGGAACTCGGGAGCGAAGATGATTTTCGGCACCACGACCTTGAACGTCCCGTCCGCGAGGCGCTCGCGGTAGGAGAACTTCTGCCGCACGCCCACGGTGTAACCCACGGGAATCGTGCTCTTAATCACCATCACGGCGTCCGGATTGACCTCCAGCACAAGCGAAATGACCTCCTCCACGTGCGAAGTGTCAAAGAAATTCTTCTTGGGGTCGTAATTGGTAGGCGCCGCAATGACCACGAAATCAGCGTCTTTGTAGGCGGCACGCCCGTCGAGCGTAGCCACGAGGTCCAGCTCCTTTTCAGCCAGATACTTCTCGATATATTCGTCCTGAATCGGAGAAATGCGCTTGTTGATCTTCTCCACCTTCTCAGGAATCACATCCACCGCAACCACGCTGTTCTTCTGCGCAAGGAGGGTCGCGATACTCAGGCCCACATAGCCTGTACCTGCTACTGCAATCTTCATAAGTTATTAATTTTCAAGCCGTCCGATGAGCTCGTCGCCAAGGGCGGACTTCTTCTCTATGTGTTCGAGCACCGCACGCACGAAGGGGTTGCCTTCGAAATCTCCGCGCACGTGCTCGAAGTCTTGTTCTTTTTCCTCGCGGGTGCCGTCGGCGCCGAATCCGGTCATCGCGGCGAGCGAGAACTCCTTCTTCGCATCGTCATAGACCATCTCGTCGAGGCTGACCACGGCCTCTTTCCACTGCCGCACGATATCAATTGCCTGCTCCCGCGTCATTTCGGCCACGTCGATGCCGAAGTATTCCTTTATCATATCCGCCGCCCAGGTCCACTCGTAGGAGTAGTAATGCGAATGCATATCCCGGAAACGGCCGTTGATTTCGTCAATCGAGCCCACGCGGCCCGCCTCGATGTCTTCCAGCAGCCGCTCGACTTCGCTCTTCGGGGCAATAAGGCCCGCGATGTCCACCCAGTAGCCGTGGCCGACTTCCGTGTCGGGGGCGAGCAGGGCCTGCATCTGCGCGTCGGACGCTCCGGTCGGCAGGTTCTCGAGGCGCTTAATCAGCGAGTTGCCGAGGAACTTGCGTATGCCGGTGTTGTAGAACCAGATGCCCTTGGTCAGGGCGTTGTTGGTAATCTTGGTGCTGTGGAACGAATATACGTCCGTCAGCTCGCCGGAAGCGTAACGCAGGTTGTCAAGGGTCTTGAGGCCCTTGACCATTTTCTGTATCGTGAAGGGACTCAAGAGGTTGTAGTTGATGCAGTCCAGCTGCTGCGGGTCCTTGCGGGCATCTCTGCGGGGCCACTTCTGGGCGTCGCGTATGGTGCCGACGCTGCGGAGGTTGACGCCCGGCACGAGGAAGGTCGTGTTGTTCTTCTCGATGAGGTAGGAGAAGGGCAGGTTGGTCGTGTCGGAGTTGGTCACGTGCCGTCCCATCACCAGCGAGAAAGGTCCCACCCGCGAGGGCCAGAGCACGTAGGAGTCGGATGCGGTCTTGGAACCCCTCTCCAGAATGCCCTGGTGGATGGGTCCGAGCTTGTACATATGGTTGCTCTGGTTGGAACCGGAGCCGGCGTTCATAAACGAGAACATCCCCGCGATGAGCAGCGTCGATTTGTGGTGCGTCACGGTGAAGGGCCCTGCGAAGATGGCGCAGGCCTCGCCGTTCTCGCCGTGACAGTTGCTGAAGAACAGGGAGTCGGAAGCCGAGTAGCCGTGCGAAAGCGTGCAGGCCTGGCCCACGAAGCAGCGGGACACCATCGCGTTGTCTTCGATCTTGCAGCCGGAGGAGAAGATGAAGTCGGATGCAATCACGCCGCTGCCCACGCGCACGGGGTCCGCCGCGTTGGAGTTGATGCTGCCGTTGTGGAGCCGGCGTGCGCCTTCGAGGGTGGCGCAGTCGCCAACGGAGACGTCCGTGATGCTGCCGCAGTTGCATATGCGCACGTCCCTGCCCACGCGTCCGACGGCGCTGCGGCGGGATTCGGCATAGCTGCGTGCGAGGAAGCTGAGGTGCCCGTGGAGGCCGCCGCGGTGGCGGTACATCGCCATTATGTATGCGGCGTGGGCGCTGAGGTTGTCGGTGATGACGACTTCCCTGCCGCCGGTCTCGTTGAGCACGGACACTTCCACGCCGTTGCCGAAGCAGGTCTCGCCCCGTACAGCCAGCACATCGACGTTGTCCACGAGGGAGCCGTCGCCGATTTCGTAGTTGGCGATGTACTCGCCGACCTTGCGTATGAGCACGCGGTCGCCGACGGTCACGTTGTGAAGGAAGGCGTTGCGCACCCCGTTGCGGAGGGAGACGCCGCCTTCGAAGCTGTGGAAGCCGTCGAAGCTGCCGAGGCGCACGTCCCCGGAGAAGGTCACGTTGACTATGCGGTCAGTCCAGGAATCCTCGCCCCAGGCAACCAGAATCTTACTCCAGTCGTCACAAAGGCAGCCGTTACTTTCGAGGGCCGCTATTTCAGGGGCTGAGAGTGCGCGGTAAGTCATTTGAGAGGGTTTTTATCTGAGTTGTACCACTTTGCAAACTCCGCTATGCCTTCGTGGAGACGGACGTGGGGCTTGTAGCCGACTTCGGTCTCGAGTTTGGTCGTATCGGCGTTGGTCTGGTACACATCGCCGGGCTGCATAGGGAGGAACTGCTTTTTGGCCTCCTTGCCGAAGGCCTGCTCGATTTCGGAGATGAAGTCCATAAGCTTCACGGGGTTGGAGCAGCCGATGTTGTACACCCTGTAGCGGAGGCCGTTCTCGTTGGGGGCGGGCTCGTTGTCGATACAGCCGATGGTGCCTTCGACGATGTCGTCGATGTAGGTGAAATCGCGGATCATATCGCCGCCGTTGAACACTTTGATGGGCTCACCCTTGCTGATTGCGGATGCGAAAAGCATAGGGCTCATATCGGGGCGGCCCCAGGGACCGTACACCGTGAAGAACCGCAGGCCGGTCATCGAGATGCCGTAGAGCTTGCAGTAGGAGTGGGCCATCAGTTCGTTGGATTTCTTGGTCGCGGCGTAGAGGCTCACGGGGTTGTCCACCTTGTCGTCTTCGCTGTAGGGGACCTTGGCGTTGAGTCCATAGACGCTGGAGGAGGAGGCGTAGATGAGATGCCGCACGCCGTAATTCCGGCAGGCCTCGAGGATATTGAGGAAGCCCACGAGGTTGCTCTGGAGGTAGGCGTAAGGGTTGGTGATGGAGTAGCGCACGCCGGCCTGGGCCGCAAGATTGACGACCTTGTCGAACTTTTCCGCCTCGAAAAGGGCGTCCAGGGCAGCCTTGTCGGCTATGTCCATACGCTGGAAACGGCAGTTTCCGAAGACGGTGCTCTGCTGGGGCGCGCCGCTTTCGATGGAGGCGCGGTCCTCAAAGCCGCATTCGGCGAGGCGCCCGTACTTGAGGCGCACGTCGTAGTAGTCGTTGATATTGTCGATGCCCCAGACCTGCTCCCCGCGGGAGGCTAGGGTCCACATCAGCTTAGAGCCTATGAATCCGGCGGCGCCGGTCACGAGAATTTTCATTGGTACTTAATTTTTGCCTGTTCGTAAGTATCCAGACTTCCTATGTCAAATCGCCCGGCAGGCATCTTCCAGGCGTGGATTTCGGTGCGGTCCACAAGGTAGTGGGCGAGGTTGCCGGGGGCGTCGAAGCCGCAGCCGCCTTCGATGGCGCCCTTGATGAGGGGCAGGTCCTCGCGGCGGTAGATGTAGAAGGGCGGCACGGCCCAGTGGCTTACGGGCTCCTGCGGTTTCTCCTGCATCTGAAGCACTTTCATATCGTCGTCCACCTCGATGACTCCGGTCCTCTGCAGCTTGTAGATTTCCGGCTCGTAGTGGCACATTATCATCGAAGTCCCCTTCTTCTTGAACTCCTCGACGAAGCCTTTCAGGCTGAAATCCAGGATATTGTCGGCGGCGAGCACCAGCAGGTCTTCGTCCAGGGAGAACTTCTCGATCGCCAGCAGCAGGTCGCGCACGGCTCCGAGCCTCGTCTCGTTGGTAAAAGTCTCGTCCGACAGCACCCGCACGGGCTTATGCTGATTCTCCGGCGCAGGGGTATCCGGCTCGGAGTCTTCCGCAGGATGGTTCTTAAGCGGCTCCCGAGTATCGGACTCAGAAACCGTGGCCGCCCGTGGCCGCGTGAACGGGAGGGGCCCGGCCGAAGGCTGGGAGGGATGGAGCGAAGCGTAAGTTTCTGAGTCCGATACCCGGGAGCCGCGTTTGGCTGCCCACTGCTCGAAAACCGGAGCGAACTTACCGTTCGACACCACGATATGCTCCGACACCTCCGGAATCCCGTCGATATCATCCAGCATACGCCCCAGTATCGTCGAACTCCCGATTTCCAGAAGCGGCTTCGGGAAATTCTCAGTCAACGGATAAAGCCGGGTCGCATATCCGGCAGCCAGCACTACAGTCTTCATACGAAACGAGCCCCGTCGTCGCTCTTGCAGAAAAAGCAACGGAAAGAATCTTTATACTGAGGGAACTTTGAGAGATACTTCTCCGTAATCTCACGCTCTATGCTCTCCCGCCTCGACGGATCTATCAGCGCTATGCACGCGCCCTTGAAACCGGCCCCGCTGAAGCGCCCTCCGTAGATGCCGGGAGTCGTCAGCATAGCCTCGTAGATTGCAATAAGCTCAGGGGAGCCGCACTCATAGCAATGAATGCTGCTCTCGCAAGAAGCCTTGCTCAGGGACCCGAACCACTCAAGGTTGCCGGTCTCCCAAGCGGTTATCCCCTCGCGCACGCGCTTGTGCTCACCGAAGAAATGCTCCGCCCTCCTGGCGAAGCGCGGCGGCATCTCGTCGCGGTGGCGCCGGAACATCGACTCCGACACGTCCCGCAGGAAAGTCTTGTCGTGGGTCTTCAGGGGCACGTTTTCATAAGCCTGCACTATCCAGGCAGCGGTCTTGCACTCCGTCACGCGGAGGTTGTAGTCGCTGCTCATAAGGCTCCTGGTAAGGCCGCTGAAGAAAATGCCGAATTCGAAATCCGGCATAGAGGCGGCCTTGGGGATGAGACGGTACTCATTGCTCTCGCAATCCAGCATCAGCAGATGGTCTTTCTTGCCAAGGGCGATGCAGGCCTGGTCCAGCAGGCCGTTGTTGAGCCCGATATACTCGCGCTCCGCTTCGGAAGCGATTTTCATCACCTCGAAGGGAGTCAGCTGTATGTTGTTGGCCTTGGCGAAGGCCATCACGTATGCGATGAGCACGGCGGCGCTGCTGCTCAAGCCTCCTACCGGCAGCGAGCCGGCGATGGTGCCGTCGATGCCGTTTTCGAGCTTGAAGCGCTTCTGGAGGGCGAATTTCGCGCCGCGCGCATAGTCGCCCCAGTTGCCCTGCTTCACGAGCGAAGGGGTCGCGATATTGAAAGAAACGTCGCCGGAGAATGTCTCGCTCTTGAGATTGACTTCACTGTCGGAGCGTATGTCAAACCATAAATCCACGCCTTTGTCGATTGCAAAACCGGTCACAAGGCCTCTCTGATGATCTACGTGGGCGCCCAGCGGGCAGACTCTGTAGGGACTGAAAATGTGAAATTGCATAAATTGGGTATAGTTCACCCTGTCCGGCCCCATATGAATAACTGGTCCGGTCAAGGCCGGGATCCTGGAGCCTTTCTCCGCCCCACTCGGTCCTGCTCCTGTCCAAGAGCGGTATCCGCAATCCCCCGCTATTATCTTAAGTGATTAATCAGCGTACAAATATACTAATAATTTATTAACTTTGCATTATAAAATTATCTTTGAACCAATTTGAATCTAAAATGAACTTACTGAAGAAACTCTCCCTCGCCGTTTGCCTGGCGTTTTTCGCGGTTCCTTCGCTCGCGCAAGAAACCGTCCCGGACTACTCCAACCGCATTTTGACCCCTCCCGCGCCGACCACTCCGCGCATCAACGGACCCAAAATCTACGGTGCCCGTCCCAAATCCGACTTTCTGTTCAAGATTCCCTGCACCGGCCAAAAACCCATACATTTCGAGGCTTCAGGCCTCCCGAAAGGCCTCACGCTCGACCCCGTCAGCGGCATCATCAGCGGCCGCGCCCGCAAGGCAGGCTCCTATTTGGTCAAGCTGCGCGCGACCAATTCACTGGGCAGTTACGAGCGCGAACTTCGCATCGAAATCGGCGACAAGATAGCCCTGACTCCCCCGATGGGCTGGAACTCCTGGAACTGCTGGGGCAACAGCGTGAGCCAGGAGAAGGTAATGAGTTCCGCCCGGGCTATGCTCGAAAAGGGACTCGCCGACTACGGCTGGGCCTACATCAACATCGATGACGGCTGGCAGGGCGTGCGCGGCGGCAAATTCGGCGGCATACAGCCCAACAAGAAGTTCCCCGATATGAAGGGTCTTGCCCAATGGCTGCACGCCCGCGGGCTCAAGCTCGGCATATATTCCGGGCCCTGGAGCGGCACCTACGCCGGCCACATCGGCTCCTCCTGCCCCAATGCCGACGGCACCTACCCCTGGGTGGAAGCGGGCATCGTGGACAGCGTGTACAAAGTGGACCGCAGCCGTATGAAACGCGACTCCGTGTGGTTCTTCGGCGAGTACTCTTTCGCCCGGCAGGACGCGCAGCAATGGGCAGACTGGGGCGTTGACTACCTCAAGTACGACTGGAACAACAACGACCCCTGGTGGCTCAAGGATATGCGGCAGGCGCTGCTCGCCACCGGGCGCGACATCGTGTACTCGATTTCCAACTCCTCCAAGGTAGTGCTGGGACCGGTGCTGCGCGAGAATGCCGAGTGCTGGCGCACCACCGGCGACATCCGCGACACCTGGGAGAGCATCGTGAAAATAGGCTTTGGCGGGCAGGACCGCTGGGCCGGCTTCAAGGCCCCCGGCAACTGGCCCGACGCGGATATGCTGGTGGTCGGCAAGGTGGGCTGGGGCCCCAAGACGCACTGGACAAAACTAACTGCTGACGAGCAGTTTACGCACATCACGCTCTGGTCCATACTCTCTTCCCCGCTGCTCATCGGATGCGATATGGCAGAGCTCGACGACTTCACGATTTCCCTGCTCTGCAACAGCGAAGTCATCGACGTCAACCAGGACCCTCTGGGCATACAGGGAGTGAAGCAGTACGGAGACCAGACCTACGCGACCTACGTCAAGCCGCTTGAAGACGGTACGCTCGCCGTGGCTATGTTCAACCTCAGCGACCAGCCGAAGAAAATCGGCTTCATCCCGCACGCGATGGGGCTCATCGGTGAGCAGCACCTGCGCGACCTCTGGCGCTGTCAGGACATCGGCACCGTGGCTGTCAAGGAGCGCTGGGAGACCGAGGTCGCCCCGCACGGCGTCGTCTTCCTGAAAGTGTCCCCGGGACTGACCGGAGAGAAGCTGAAGGGATTCTACAGATAAACCGCCATAAAAGAATTAAAGCCGGCCGCGTCAGTGCGGCCGGCTTTTTCGTCACTTCCGGACAGATACTAGTAGTTCTGGGCCGTGATTTCGAAGAAGCTCTGGGGATGTGCGCAGACGGGGCAGATCTGAGGGGCTGCGGTGCCGACCACGATGTGGCCGCAGTTGCGGCATTCCCACACCTTGACCTCGCTCTTGGCGAAGACTTCCTGGGCCTCGATGTTATGCAGAAGAGCCCTGTAACGCTCCTCGTGGCGCTTCTCGATGGCCGCCACAAGGCGGAACTTGGCGGCAAGGGCCTTGAAGCCTTCCTCCTCGGCGGTCTTGGCGAAGCCCTCATACATATCGGTCCACTCATAGTTCTCGCCCGCTGCTGCGGCTGCGAGATTCTCGGCGGTACTGCCTATGCCCTCAAGCTCCTTGAACCAGAGTTTTGCGTGCTCTTTCTCATTCTCGGCGGTCTTGAGGAAGATTTCGGCCATCTGCTCGAAGCCTTCTTTCTTGGCGACGGATGCAAAATATGTATACTTGTTTCTCGCCTGTGATTCGCCGGCGAACGCTGCCTCCAGATTCTTTTCTGTCTGGGTTCCTGAATACTTGTTTGCCATAATAGTAGATTTTGGCAAATGTAGCTAATTATTCTTAATTTTGTGGTATGAAATTACGGATTTGTTTTTCTTTTGTTATGCTGGCTCTGGCCGCCACTGCCGTGACGGGTCAGGAGGCCGGTCTCGGGCGGTACGGGGTCCGATGGACGGACATAGGAAAAGGCGCGCAAGCGGCTTATATCCAGGCTGAACTCTTCGGCTCCCGGCAGTGCATCTCAGCCATCCGCTACCCCGAGAAACGCCTGCGTATGCGAATAGTCAACGACCCGGGCAGCGAGGCCGACAGCACCAGCGCCCTGGCTTTGAGGCACGGAGCGCTCGCCGCCGTCAACGGCAGCTACTTCAATATGAAGACGCTCGAGCCGGTGACCTTCGTCAAGGAGCGCCGCCGCATCGAGGGAAGCACCACCAGAAGAGAGACTTTCCGCACCGACGGGCTGCTTGCCGTCCGCGGGCGCAAGGTGGACATAATCCGCTGTGACACGCTCAATTACGAGGCCGCCACGAAGCGCTGTCCAGACGTGCTGGCCGCCGGTCCCGTGCTGCTTATGGACGGCTGGGAGGCACGCGACGAGTGGCCCTCGGACTCCTTCTACACGAGACGGCATCCGCGCACCTTCGTCGGCACTACACGCGACGGCTGGGTATACCTTGTGGTCATAGACGGACGCGCGCCGGGCAAGGCTGACGGGGCCTCCATCCACGAGACTGCGCTGATTGCGCGCCTGCTGGGGCTGGACAATGCCCTCAACCTCGACGGCGGCGGCTCCAGCACCCTCTGGACACGCTCCGGCGGCGTGATTTCCAATCCCTGCGACAACAGAAGATTCGACCACTCAGGGCAGCGTCGCGTACCCAACGCGGTCATAATCCGTTAGAAATGGGTGAAGCCCCGGGGCGGCTCCCCTTCCCAGCCCTTCCAGCATAGGGGCGTCCCTGCCTCGGTGATGCGCCCGATGACGGTGGCGACGGCGCCTCCTGCGGCCTCCAGCGCAGCCTGCACGCTGCCCAGGGCCTCCGGAGCTATGGTGAAGAGCAGTTCGTAGTCTTCGCCTGCGCAGAGGGCAAGCCTGGCTGCTTCCCAGCAGCGCTCACGGCATATTTCCAGCAGCTCTCCCGACAGCGGCAGGCTGCCGGTTTCTATCTCCGCCCCCAGACCTCCCGAGGCATCCAGAATATGGCGCAGGTCGGAGGCAATTCCGTCGGAAACATCCATCATCGAGTGCACGCCGGGGATGCCGGCCAGGGCAAGGCCCTCGGCTACCCGCGGCTCGGGCTTACAGTGTCGCCGGAGGAGGTACCGGGCAGTCCCGGATTCCGCTGTCGCCGCTCCAGAGGCCTGTTCCGTCACGAGCCTCAGGCCCGCTCCGGAGTCGCCGAGCGTCCCTGTCACGCATACGAGGTCCCCGGGCCGGGCGCCGCTGCGCTTCAGAGCCTTGCCGCCCTCGCAACTGCCCAGCAGAGTGACGTTTATGAAGAGCTTGTCCGGAGAGGCGGAGGTGTCTCCTCCGAGCAGAGCCACGCCGAAGCGTCCGGCAAGTTCGCGGAAGCCAGCTATGAATTCATCCACCCATTCCGGCCCGAAGCCGCCGGGCAGGGCGATGGAGAGGAATGCGGATTCGGGACGGCCGCCCATTGCCGCTATGTCGCTGATATTCACTGCAGCAGACTTCCAGCCCAGTTCGCCTGGCGAGATTCCGGGAAGCAGAAAATGGCGGCCTTCCACGAGCAGGTCAGTGGTCACGAGGGTGTCCCTGCCGCTTTGCTGCGGGATGACGGCGCAGTCGTCGCCGATGCCGGTGACGCCCTCCGGTACGCTGTCCCGCACGCTCTCGCTGATGCGGCCTATCAGTTCGAATTCTCCGGTATTTTTCATATGTGTATTCTGTGTACTCGAAGTATGTCCGCTCCCCCCTGTGCGGCAAGGCGGTTGGCTATTTCGGTGCCGCTGAGGCCCCGCGGGAAGCGGGCCGCGACGGATTCGGGCACGCTGCGGGTGAAGCGCTTGTCGGCGGCTCCGATGAGTATCGGCCGTCCGAGGACCTTGAGATCCTGAAGGCGCTCGAGGATTTCCCAGTTCTGGGCCTCTGTCTTTGCGAATCCGAGGCCCGGGTCCAGAATCCAGTCGCTGATGCCGGTCTCTGCCGCACGGCGCCCGAAATCGCCGAAATAGCGCAGCAGTTCGGCGATTATGCCGTCGGGATAGGCGGTCAGGGCGTCCATAGTGCGGGGGCCGCCGCGCTTGTGCATCGCAATGTAGCTAAGGCCCAGCTCGCCGACCAGGGGCAGCATCGCCGGGTCGTCTTCCCCGGATGAGATGTCGTTGACCGTGAACGGACCGAGAAGCTCGAAAGCGCGCCGCACGATTTCGGCGCTGGTCGTGTCGATGGATATCTGAATCCCCTTTCCGCGCCAGTCAGAGGGGTTGTCGGAGGCCAGAAGGCGCAGGGCCGGCTCCAGCCGCGCCCACTCTTCACGGGCGTCCACAGGGTCCGCCCCGGGCCTCGTGGAGACTGCTCCAAGGTCGATATACGACGCTCCCGCCGAGACGAATTCCTCAAGCATACGGAGGAATCCGCCCTCTGACCCTGCCCTGCTCGGAGCGAAGAACGAATCCGGCGTCAGGTTGATTATTCCCATCCATTGCGGCATAACACCACAAAGATGACAAATTATTTCCAACATACGGACTTTTTTCGCAACTTTGCCTCTATGTTACGTGAAGAAACGGTATTCGGGCCCATCAAGAGCCGCCGCCTCGGGAATTCCCTTGGCATCAACCTTCTGCCTACAAAGGGCAAAATATGCAATTTCGACTGCATCTACTGCGAGTGCGGCTGGAATGCCGACGGCAGGGGCGACACGAAGATTCCAGACGCGGCGCAGGTGCGTGCTGCCCTGGAAGCCAAGCTCAGCGCCCTGATGCTGGAAGGGACCCCGGTGGACTCCATCACCTTCAGCGGCGACGGCGAGCCTACGCTCAACCCGGAGTTCCCGCGCATCATCGACGATACGCTGCGCCTTCGCGACGCCTTCTATCCCGATGCCAAGGTCTCGGTGCTCTCAAATGCCACGCGGGTCCACGTGGACAGCGTTTTCGAGGCCCTGCGCAAGGTGGACAATCCTATTATGAAAATTGATGCTCCGACGGACGCCCTCGCGAAATTGATAAACCGCCCGGCCCCTGGATACAGCGTGGAGCGCACCGTAGAGGCGTTGAAGCGCTTCGAGGGGGACTTTATCTTGCAGACTATGTTTCTGCGCGCCCGCAAGCGAGTGCTTGACGCGGAGCAGCCGTCCGCTCTGCCGGCGGAGTATTGGTTCGACAGCGGCTCGCCCGAGGTGCTCCTCCCCTGGATGGACATCGTGCGAGAGCTGCACCCGCGTCAGGTCCAGGTCTATACCATCGACCGCCCTACTCCGGAGCAGGACCTCGAAAAGTACAGCGTGGACGAAATGAAATCCCTCGTCAAGCCGCTGCTCGACGAGGGATATAATATCCAGTTCAGATAATCTGATACGGAGCTTATTCCTCGGGAATAAACATAGGATCCCAGGCGGGGAGCATAATCGGCTGCTGCTTAAGCATTTCCTGCACGTCCGCAGGCACGAAGCGCTTCTCCACCACAAGCCGGAACATATACTCGTCAAACCACTTGTCCGTCATAATGATATTCCCCTTGTAGCCAGAAGCGGCGCCCCAGCTGTTCTCCACCATCCACTTCTGCGGCACGCCCTCCTTCAGGTCCACCGCAATCAGCGTCATAGCGTGGCTCGAGCCGCTCGCGTGGGTCCGGATACGGTCCTTCTTGTCCATCGTGAAGCGCACTCCGAGCAGCGACTCATAGTCGTAGTTGGCCAGGTCGGCCACGCCCTTCTTGCGGTCCAGGAACTTGCCCACGTCGCAGCTGAAGTACATAGCCACGCCCTCCTTGATGGATGCCACCGCCATCTCCTTGATACGCTCCATCGGAAGGTTCACGTAGAGCCAGTTCTGGCCGTCGTACAGGTGCCGGTCGTACTGAATCTCATAGACCTTGCCGTACTCGCGCGAAGGGTCGTTCATCAGCATCACGTAGCCGCCCTCGAGGTCGTAGCCCAGCAGATCCCGGTAGAACTGCACCGGAGTCGTGGTCTTCCCCTTCCACTCGAACTGCGTCGGAGGCACTCCAAGGCAGAGCGCAAGCACGTGGTACACCTCGCTCAGCATAGCGGTCTTTTCCTGCTGCAGAGCCTCCTGCAACGCGGCTTCGGCCTTCCTGGCCTTGGCTCCGCGAAGATGGTCCAGGCCCGCGTCGGCATAGATTTTCCTCAACTTCAGGCCGTCCTGACGCAGCAGGGTCTTGAGGTGCGTGCTCATCTGCGAAGTGGCGTTGGAGACGGCCGTCTCAGGCATCACGTCGGCAGGCACGAGACCGTACTTCGTCACCAGGTTGGCCACGCCGGTGAATGTGCCGCCGTCGCCGATGGGATTCTGGAACAGCCAGTCCACCTCACGGTCTTCCATCGGCTTTGGTGCGGTGTCGATGATGCCCTGCAGGAAGAGGTTCGCCTTCTCGAGCTGGTCCCAGAAGAAGCAGTAGTTCTGGCTGAACTGGAAGTCGCCAAGGTCCCACTTCTGGATTGCCGCGGCCCTCAGCACGTTCAGGCCGGTGAACAGCCAGCAACGGCCGCTGGACTTCTGGTCCGTGATGCCGCGCGTCTGGACACGGTCACTGAAGTGCGTGTCTATCATCGCGGCGTTCTCGGCATTGAGCGCCAGGGTGTTGATAGGAGTCTGCCCGATGGCGTTGCGCAGGGCCTTGTCGGTGCTGCTGCCGCTCCATCCTTTGCTGATCTGGTCGAGCATCGCGGGCGTGATTCCGCCGGTGCCCTGGGCCGCTGCCGCTAAACTTGTCAGCGCCAGCGCAAGGGTGAGGATTCTTTTCATTTGCGTACTATTATTCGCTCGATGCGACGGGGCACCGAGGTGAGGATTTCGTAAGGAATCGTCCCGAGCAGCGAGGCAAGTTCGCCCACGGTGGGGTCGGCGCCGAAGATGGTCACGGTGTCGCCCGGCTCGCAGGGTATGCCCGTCACGTCGAGCATACACATATCCATACAGATGTTGCCTATGGTCGGGGCGCGGTGCCCGCAGACGCTGAAACTGGCGCGGCCGCAGCCGAGATGCCGGTTCACGCCGTCCGCATAGCCGACAGGGATGGTCGCGATGCGGGAGCCGCCGGGAGCTACTTTGCCGTGGCGGCCGTAGCCTATCGTGCCTTCGCTTAAGGTCTTGATCTGCAGTATCTTCACTTTGAGGCTCGCCACGGGGGAAAGGTGCACGTCGGGCAGCGCGCTGATGCCGTAGATGCCGATTCCGAGGCGTACCATATCGAACTGGTACTGCGGGAAGCGCTCTATGCCGGCGGAGTTGAGCACGTGCATAAGCGGCTTGTAGCCAATGGCTTCGGTCAGCCGTTCGGCACCCTCGCGGAAGAGATTTATCTGCCCCAGCGTGAATTCGTCTTCCGACGGATCCTCGGCCACGGCAAGGTGCGAATACACGGAGCGCACCCGCACTTCGTCGTGGGCCGCAAGGAACTCCGCGAGCGCAGGCAGCTCCTCAGGCACGAAGCCGAGACGGTGCATTCCGGTGTCGAGTTTTATGTGCACGGGGAAGCCCTTTATGCCGCGCTCCCGAAGCTGGGCGCACAAGGCTTCCAGCGTGTAGAGGTTGGGGATGCCGGGCTCGAGACGGTAGTCTATTATTTCAGGGAAGAAGTCGGTGCCCGCCGTCAGCACGAGCACGGGCAGGGATACGCCGGCACGGCGCAGCTCCACGCCCTCAACGGGCAGGGCCACGGCGAGGTAGTCGGCGCCTTCTTCCTGCATCATAGATGCGAATTCCACAGCTCCGTGCCCGTAGGCATTGGCTTTCACGAGCACGAGCAGTTTAGTGGATGGCCGCAGCAGCGAACGGAAGTAACGGTAGTTACGCCGTGCCGCCGGCAGGCTCAGTTCCAGACGTGAGAAATCGTTTTCTCCTGGCATAGCTTTCTATTTTCGGCTCTCGATGAGCAAGTCGCCGAGTTCCGCGATGTCCCGTACGATGAAGTCGGGAGCGTAAAACTCGGGGGTAGTTCCTGCCTTTTCGCAGGCTTCTTCGTCGGCGGCCACCTTCAGGGCCGTCTCAAGCGTGGTCTCGCCGCTGAGCACCAGGCAGCCGACCGCGGAGGCGTTGTGGGCCATTGCGGTGTCGGTGTAGATGCGGTCGCCGGCCATAAGTATCTCTTCGGGCTGCAGGCCGTGGCGCAGGCGTATGCCGTCCAGCATCGTGGGGTCAGGCTTGCCGAGCACGATGTCGGGACGCCGTCCGGTGGCGTGCTCGATGCACTTCTGCAGCGAGCCGCAGTCCACGAGCACGGTGGGCTGGTCCGTCGGGCACACGCGGTCGGGGTTGGTCGCCACGTACGGGATGCCCTGGCTTGCCCACCAGGAAGCGCGGCAGAGACGGGAATACACCAGCGTGGGGTCGAAAGCCACCACGAGCACGTCGGGGCGGTCGTCGGCGCTGTCTTCACAGGATTCGAAGCCGGCCTTCTCGAACTGGCTGATCATTGACGGGGTGCCGAGAAGGAACAGCCTTCTGGCTTCCGGCCAGGTGCGCTTGATGTAGTCGATGGCGGCAAGGGATGTGGTGTACATATTGTCCTCCCCCGCTTCTATCCCCATTCCGGCGAGCTTCTTGAGGTAGTCGGCCACGGACTTCGTCGGGTTGTTGGTCAGGAACGAATAGCCTATGCCGGCGTCCGTAAGGCGCTGCAGGAAGTCTATCGTATAGGGGAAGATATTGTTGCCCAGATAGATAGTGCCGTCCATATCAAGGGCGACGTGCTTGATCCGGGAGAGCTTTTCGCGCTGGGCCCCGCTGAGGGTCTTGTTATAATTCTCCATTATTCTACGAATGCTACGATTTCACCTTTGACGACATCCTTGCCCTGCTGCGCGGTCACGGCGACGATGCGGCCGCTGCGGGCGGGAATGAGTTCTTCCATTCCGTACCAGGTCTGCACATAGCCGCAAGGCTTGCCTGCCTCGACGGCTGTGCCGGCTGCAGGGGCGGTGGAGGCGTCTTCCACGTCGATCTGCCAGAGCATCTTGCCCTTTGCAGGAGCCTGCACGGGCACGGCGTGCGGATACTTCTCCGTGTACTTTTCTATATCGTAGGCTGGCATTTCGACCACGGGGCGCTTGACGCAGATGGGAGCGCCGGCCTTGGCCTTGAGCTCTTCGAGGTCGTGCTGGAAACGCTCCTTGGCTATGCCGCTGCGGTAGTCGCGGTACTGGCGCTCGTGCATCGCAAGTTCGAAGAGTTCCTCGTCGTCAGGGCCGCAGTCCCAGCCTTCGTCCTTCATCATCTGACGGAACTTAGGAAGCTCGTCGGGATACTCGTCCTGGGGGTTGCCGGTGTAGAATTCGAAGCCCTTTTCCTTCGCGAGCGCGACGATTTCGGGAGCGAGAGGTCCGGGGAGCTTGCCCATACGGCCGAGAATCATACCCCAGGTATCCTTGTCGATGGTGCTGAAACGGGGCTTGCCCTGCGCCATCGCGAAGAGGTTCATCAGGGCGGTGTTCTTCACGTACTGGCTGAACGGGGTCACGAGGGGCGGATAGCCCAGGCGCGGCCACACGTACTCCACTTCGCTGAACAGCTGCACCATAAGGGAGTCAAGATTGCTCTCGGGCTTGCCGGCCGCCCTTTCGGCAGCGTTGATTGCCGACTGAAAGCCCTTGAGGTCGGCCATCATAGAGCCCATCATACCGCCGGGGAGGCCGCAGCCCACCAGCAGCGAGGTCATCCTGGAGTTGCTCGGGTTGATCCAGTAGCCCAGGAAGTCGTCGATGAATTCCTGCGTCAGGGCGCGGACCTGCATATATGCGTCCATATTTATGTCCTTCACAAGGAAGCCGTCGGCGCGCAGCATCTGCTGAATAGTGATCACGTCCGGATGTACCTTGCCCCAGGAGAGGGGCTCCACGGCCACGTCTATGTAATCGGCGCCGGCCCTGGCCACCTCCAGCATAGAAGCCGTGCTGAATCCGGGACCGCTGTGGCCGTGGTACTGGACCTTGATGTGCGGGTACTTTTTCTTGATTTCGGCTGTCAGGCGTCCCAGGAAGCTAGGCCTGCCCACGCCCGCCATATCCTTGAGGCAGATTTCATCGGCGCCGTATTCGACGAGGTGGTCCACCACCCCGAGGTAGTATTCAACCGTATGGACCGGGGAATGGGTGATTGAAAGGGCCGCCTGAGAAATCATACCGGCCTTCTTAGCGTATTCGACGCTGAGGCGCAGGTTGCGATGGTCGTTGAGTCCGCAGAAACTGCGGGCGATATCGGTCCCCTGGGCCTTCTTCACTTTGAACATAAGTTCCCGCACATCGGCAGGCACAGGGTTCATACGGAGGGCGTTGAGGGCACGTTCCAGCATATGCGTCTGGATGCCCGCCTTGTGGAAAGGAGCCGTCCATTTGCGGACAGCCACGTTAGGATTCTCTCCGAAAAGCAGGTTCACTTGCTCGAATGCGCCTCCGTTAGTTTCCACGCGGTCGAAACAGCCCATGTCTATGATTGCTGGCGCCACTCTCACCAGCTGATCCACCCTTGGGACATATTTACCGGAGGATTGCCACATGTCCCTGTACACCAGGGAAAACTTTATTTCTTTTGCCATAATTCTTTAATATATTTTGACAAATATAATAAAAATCATGCTATTAAATAGCCTTCCTCAAGCCACTTTGGCGTTTTTCGCTTGTCTGGATTTCGATGGGCTACTGCATGAATCCGGCAAAATAACCTGGGAAGAGGACGCAGGTGATCAGGTAGCCGACGATCGTGGAAACGCAGACGCTTACCAGTCCTGGCATCATGAAGCTGTGGTTCAGCAGATACTTGCCGATGACGGTGGTGCCTGAGCGGTCGAAATTGACTGTGGCAATGTCGGAAGGGTAGTTGGGGATGAAGAAATAGCCATAGACGCTCGGCAGAACCCCAAGCAGCACTGGGCCTGGTATGCCCAATGAATATGCCAGCGGCAGCATCGCCACTACGACGGCCCCTTGCGAGTTTATGAGGACGGACACGAGGAAAAACACGAAGGCGATGGACCATGAATACTGGCTCACTATGCCGGAGAGGGCTGTCTTCATTTCTTCAAGATAGTTTCCGAAGAAAGTGTCGGCAAGCCATGCTATTCCGAATATTGCCACGACTGCGACCATGCCAGACTGCCACACGGCGCCACCGACGGCTTTTTTCGGATCGGCCTTGCAGAACATTATGTTCAGCGCCGCTGCGGTGAGCATTATGATTTGGATGATGAGATTCATTTTGGGAATGCCCATCGCCGTAGCCAGCGTGACGCTCTCGTCATCTTTAGTGACATGGAAAATCTGGCAGAATGCGAAGCAAACTATTACCAGCAATGCTGCGAGAAAGACATATACCGAGGCTTTTGCAGATCGTGTGATTACTTTATCGAGAGTCGTGGCGCTTGAACCATACATGTATTCATGCATCTG
>ONLD01000052.1 GCA_900318565.1 uncultured Bacteroidales bacterium | reverse complement strand
GATATAACCTCCGACGTGCCGCATCATCAGGTCGTCCCCCGAGCCTGCTCCGGCAAAGGGGGCGTCCTTGCAGAAAGAGCCGGCATTGAAATACTGCCGCTCCGGCATATTGATGGATATCACGCCGTTGGAGGCCATAGACTCCGCTCCCGTCCAGGGCGCTACCGCATAGAGCCTGTCGAGGTTGCGGTCACCGAGGCTGGACGAGGATGCAGCCGTGAAAGTGCCCACGGACCACACCTTGCCCTGTATGGCATCATCGTTCATCTCGCTCTTGGACACCAGGTTGTAACGGCGCGGCGCGGCCGAATGGTCGAAGACGCACAGGGCGTCGTCATCATCCCAGGCCGTCCGCAGCCGCCAGTCCAGGCTGACCTTGCTGTCGGGCAGGTTTTCGAGGGTGGCTACGACGTTGCGGGAAATGGAATCGGGGCCCTTCCCTCCCCCGCAGGAGGCAAGGAGAAGGGCACCGAAAAGGATTATGCTTATCTTTTTCATTATCGGTTAGATACAGGTATATCCGCCGTCCACGGCAATGTTCTGCCCGTTCACGTAGGTGCTTGCGGGAGAAGCCAGGAAGAGGGCGCAGGTGTCAAGTTCGCCCTGCTTGCCGTAACGTCCCATAGGGATGTTGTTCTTGGCGATTGCCTGGAAGAAATCGGAATCGAGGGTGGCGGTTGTCAGGTCGGTATAGAAATAGCCGGGGCAGATGCTGTTGACGGTGATGCCGTGCTTGCCCCATTCGGCTGCAAGGGCCCTTGTCAGGTTCACGACGCCGCCCTTCGCTGCGTGGTAGGGAGCGCTGCCCACAATAAGGTTGCCTACGAGGCCGTACATAGATGCGATGTTGATGATGCGGCCGTAACCGGCTTTGATCATCTCCTTGCCGAACTCCCTGGAGCACACGAAAGTGCCGTAGAGGTCGATTTCGAGCTCTTTTTTGAACTGCTCGTCAGTGATTTCCTCGGCAGGGGCGACGGCTCCGGTGCCGGCATTGTTCATAAGTATGTCCACACGGCCGAAGCGCTCTATCGTGGCGGCAACGGCGGCCTTGACTTTTTCAGTGTCGGTAATGTCGCAGGCGAAAGGAAGCACTTCCACACCGAATTCTTCGGTAATTGCCTTTGCGTTCTCCTCGAGAAGGTTCATTCGCCGGGCAAGAAGCACGAGCTTGGCGCCCTGGTTTGCGAAAGCCTTGGCCATCTGAAGGCCCAGTCCTGTAGATGCACCGGTGACTACTGCCACCTGTCCGGTAAGGTCAAAATAATTTTTCATAATGGTATTAATTAATGGGTATTCTTGTCAAATTTCTTTGGTCTCACCACATTCTCCTCATACAGCACATTTCCTTCAGCATCGGACACCCGCACCAGCACCTGAGAGCTTGCTGAAGCAGCCGTGGCCACAAAACTATGGGGCGTCTTGCGGTCTTTCGCAGCAGACTTAGAAGCAGTGCTCCGCGAGTCGAGCTTGGGCGTCACGTAAGTGATTACGTACAGCGGCTCGTCGAGGTTGGACTTGGTGACTTCCAGCGGTTTACCGTCTTCGAAGATTTCCACCTTCTGGCCCGGGGCGTAGTCCCAGTAGTTGACATAAATCATATTTTCGAAACGGGGGTCCGCATACCAGCTGCGCTCGGGATAGAGCCTGTGGAAAATGCGGCACTGCTCGTCGCTACGGTAGAAATCGCCCACGGCGTTGAGGTCATAGACCCTCATCATCTTGCCTTCGCCGGAAAGGTGTACGAAGCGCGGCGAAGGGTCGCTGACGACGCAGTCCATCACGTTGATTGACTGGTCGCTGGAGTCCGAGCCTATGCACTGGTAGCCCTCGGGCTGCTGCCACATACTGCCGGAAGTCGCAGCGAAGATGAACTGCTTGAAGCGCGGGAAGCCGCAGTCGGCGGTATGGATATTCTTGTGCGTGTGACCGGAGTACACATATACCGTCGGAAAGTCCTTGAACACTTCGTCCAGCACCGCAGCCTGCCCGGCCTCCATCACCTCGCTCTTAGAGGCGTCGTTGATCAGGGGGACGTGGCAGCAGAAGAAGATACGGGCGTCCCTGTCCACATATTTCAGGTCCTCGCGCAGCCACTCGATGTCTTTCTCGAGTATGCGGCAGCGGTAGTTGCGCTTGCCGTTGATGTTCTTGTGGCGGGGGTCTTTTTCGCCGTCGTTGATATATTCCACCGAATCCATAAATATCCAGTGGTCACGGCCCACGTTGAGCGAATAGCAGGCGGGGCCCCAGGTGTGTCGGTAGTTCCACGCCGAGACGAAATCGGTGCGGCCGCCAAGCCCGGCGACGGCTCCGTCGTTGTCGTGGTTGCCGGTCACCGTATAGACAGGTCCGGGGAAACCGGCGCGCACCAGAAACTGCTCGGCGTCGTATTCATTGAAATTGAAATCATACCAGAAGCGGTCGTGGGCGAAATCTCCGAGATTCACGGTAAAGACCGCCCCGCGAGCCGCCGCAGCTTCGTATTCCCGGCGAACCGTGGGCATTACGCTCTTCTCAAAACGGTTCAGGCAGTCCCGCGTCGGATCGTCCGCGAGGTGGCAGTCGGTGATGAAAATCACGCTGTACTTGCTCTGGTCCTGCGGCTGCAGCTGGAAATCGTGCACCTCGGTCTTCTTCGGCGCCTTTGTCAGCAGCTGCCAGAAGCCGGGACGCACGGGGTCGATCATCTTGGCCACGTAGCCGGACGGGGTGGTGATGAACACCACGCTGTCGGCCTTGTCGGTCTTCATACGATACCGGCCCCTGGCGTTGGTGAGGACTATCTGCCGCCCGTCGGAGACTTGCACGCCCGCGACGGGTTTGCCCTCGGCCGTGACACGGCCCTTTACCACTCCTCCCTGCATTGCGAGAGGGAGGAGGGCTATGGAGAGCGTAATGAGTATCCGTTTCATTCAGCACTGTATTTTAGTACGGGTTGACGGGCCGCCGTGGTCTCGTCCGGGCGCCCGATGGGGGCGTTGTGCGGGGCGGAATGCAGGAGCTCGGGGTCGCGCTTCGCTTCCTCGGCGATGCTGCGCATAGCCTCGATGAAGGCGTCCAGGGTCTGGAGCGACTCCGTCTCCGTGGGCTCAATCATAATTGCCTGATGGAACAGCAGCGGGAAGTAGATAGTGGGAGCGTGGAAGCCGTAGTCCAGCAGGCGCTTCGCCACGTCGAGGGTGCTGACGCCATTGGGCTCCGACAAACCGTCGAAGACGAATTCGTGCTTGCACACTGTCCCGATGGGCAGCTTGTAGCAGTCTTTCAGCGACTCCTTGACGTAGTTGGCGGCGAGGGTGGACAGGCGTCCGGCAAGCTTGATGTTCTCCCGGCCGAGGCTCAGGATATAGGCGCAGGCACGCAGAATCACGCCGAAATTGCCGTGGAATCCGCTTACTCGCGGCTTCTCGAGGAAAGGCACCAGCTTCTCGGCCACACCCACGGGGCCGCTGCCGGGACCGCCTCCGCCGTGCGGCGTCGAGAAGGTCTTATGCAGGTTGAGGTGCATAATGTCGAAGCCCATATCGCCGGGGCGCACCACGCCCAGGAGAGGGTTCATATTGGCGCCGTCGTAGTAGAGCAGGCCGCCGCATTCGTGCACCAGGGCGGCGATTTCCTTGATGTCGCGCTCGAAAAGGCCCAGGGTGTTGGGGTTGGTCATCATAATGCCGGCGATGTCGGGGCCGAGCAGAGGCTTGAGGTCCTCCACGTCCACAAGCCCGTCGGGGCGGGACTTCACCACCACGACGTCCAGGCCGCAGACAGCAGCGCTGGCGGGGTTGGTGCCGTGGGCGCTGTCAGGCACGATAATCTTGGTACGGGCGGTGTCGCCGCGGCTGAAATGGTACTCCCGCATCAGCATAAGGCCTGTCAGTTCACCGTGGGCTCCTGCGCAGGGCAGGAAGGTGAAGTGCTTCATACCGGTAATCTCGGCAAGGGCCTTGTCCATAAAGTCCAGCACCTCCCTGGCTCCCTGCACGGTCGATTCGGGCTGGAGGGGGTGCAGGGCATTGAACGCCGGTACGATTTCCTCGTTGATCTTGGGATTGTATTTCATCGTGCAGGAGCCCAGCGGATAGAAGCCGGTATCCACGCCGAAGTTCATCTGGCTGAGGTTGGTGTAGTGGCGCACCACGTCCACCTCGCTGACCTCGGGAAGGACGAGGGAACTCTCCCTCCATAATCCGCCCTCGAAGTTGACGCTCTCGCCGCCGCCGGGCAGCGAGTAGCCGCTGCGTCCCGGACGGGAAAGCTCGAAGATAAGTCTGTCGTAGTATCTCATAGCGCGGCCTCCTTTATAATTTTCACGAGTGCGTCGATATCTTCGTCGGACCTGCGCTCGGTCACGCAGAAGGTCACGTAGCCTTCAGGAGTCGGCAGGGCGGCGAAGAAGCCTGCGTCGAGCAGGACCTGCTGCAGCTTGGCGACATCGCACAAAGGCTTGAGTGCGAATTCCTTAAGGAAGGTACGACCCTCGAACGGGTCTTCGAATCTGCCGGTCTCCAGCAGGGCGTCGTGGAGCCTGTGGGAGCGCTCGTAGCAGATTGCGTTGAGTTTGCGCATCCCCTCGGGGCCCATCAGGGAGAGATAGACAGTGCACCAGAGAGCCATCAGGGACTCGTTGGAGCAGATATTGGAAGTGGCTTTCTCGCGGCGGATGTGCTGCTCGCGGGCCTGCAGGGTGAGGACGAAGGAGCGGCGTCCCTGCGCATCGGCGGTCTGTCCGACGATGCGGCCGGGGAGTTTGCGCATCCACTCGCTTCGGCAGGCCATAAAGCCCACGTACGGGCCGCCGTAGCACAGGGGTATGCCGAGGCTCTGGCCGTCTCCCACTGCGATGTCGGCACCCCATTCGGCGGGGGTCTTCACCACGGCGAGGGCGGACGGGTCGCAGTATTCCACAAGCAGGGCTCCCATCTCGTGCACCAGCCCGGACAGGCCCTTGTGGCTTTCCACGATGCCGAACCGGTTGATGGAGGGCACGATAACGCCAGCCAGGTCAAGCGTCCCTTCGGCAACTGCCTCGTACACTTCGGCGGTCTCCACGAGGTTGATGCCCGAGTAGCGGGCGTAGGTGCGGAGCGTCGCGAGCACGTTGGGAAGCAGCAGCGAAGAAGCCACCACAGTGTTACGCTTGCGGGTGCAGGCCACGCACATACGCATAGCCTCGGCAGCGGCGGTAGGGCCGTCATACATAGAGGCGTTGGCGACGTCCAGGCCCGTCAGGGCGCATATCATCGACTGCCACTCGAAAATGTAGCGGAGAGTACCCTGCGAAATCTCACACTGATAGGGAGTATAAGCTGTCAGGAACTCCGAACGGGAAGTGATGTAGGGAATCACCGAAGGGGTGTAGTGGTCATAGGCGCCCTGCCCGACGAACACCTTGAGGCGGGTGTTCTTCGAGGCGAGGCCTTCAAACCACGCACGGACTTCCTCCTCGCTCTTTGCGGAAGGAAGCTCGTACTCCTCTTTGCGGATGAATTCCGCGGGCACGTCGGCGTAGAGCTCGTCAAGCGAGGCCACCCCGATACGCTCCAACATCACCTTAATATCCTCCGGAGTATGGGGGAAATAGGCGAAAGTTCCCATTTTATTCAGTTATTTTGGCGTAGGCGGCAGAATCCATAAGGGATTCGAGTTCACTCTCGTCGCTCATACGGACCTTGATGATCCAGGCCGCATAGGCGTCTTCGTTGACCTTCTCGGGAGCGGATTCAAGCTCCTCGTTGACGGCCTCGACCGTGCCGCTCACGGGGCTGTACAGCTCGCTGGAGGCCTTCACGCTCTCCAGTGCGCCGAACTCTTCACCGGCGCTGACCTCGTCACCTTCCGAGGGAAGGTCGACATATGTGATGTCACCCATTTCTGCCTGGGCATAATCGGAAACTCCGATGACGGCGAGGCCGTCTTCGACCTTCACCCATTCGTGTGACTCGCTGTAGAGGAGTCCTTCAATGATCTTGCTCATTTCTTATAATTTGTCTTGTAAAAACGTTTCTTGACTACTTCACCGGGGAATACGCGCTTGCGTATGCGTATCATAAGGGGGGTGCCGAGTGCGGCGTATGCAGAATCGACAAGGGCGAAACAGATGCTCTTGTCAAGCGAAATGGAGTGGTAGCCGGTGGTCACGACGCCCACTTCGGTGCCGTCTTCCAGCTCCACGGGATAGCCGGCGCGCGGGATGGCGTTGTCCTTGAGCTCGATTCCCACCAGCTTGCGGGCCGGGCCTTCGGCTTTCTGCTTCTCGAGGGCTTCCTTGCCGATAAACTCGGGCTTGTCGAACTTGCAGAACATAGAGAGTCCGGCCATCACGGGTGTGATTTCAGGGCTCAGCTCGTCTCCGTACAGAGGAAGGCCGGCTTCGAAGCGGAGGGTGTCGCGGCAGCCCAGGCCGCAGGGCACTACGCCGTCTTCGAGGAAAGCGGCCCACATATCGCGAATGTTGTCAGGCGAAGCGTAGATTTCGAATCCATCCTCGCCGGTATAGCCAGTACGGCTGAGAATCACGCGGCCGCCCTCTTCGTCTTCCAGGTCGTAGAAGGTATAGAATTCCAGCTCGCGCAGCTCCTCGATGCCGAAAAGCTTCACCAGGGCGTCTTCCGCCTTGGGGCCCTGCAGGGCTATCTGGCCCCAGGACTCGGAGTCGTTGAAGATTTCGACTTCGAAGCCTTCGGCCTGATCCTGCATCCACTTGTAGTCCTTGTCTATATTGGCAGCATTGACGACCAGCAGGTAGCCGGACTCGAATTCCTTATAGACAAGGAGGTCATCGACCACGCCGCCGTCGGGATAGCACATCATCCCGTAGAGGATGTGGCCGGGCTCCAGATTACGGATGTCGTTGGTGAAAATGTGTGAAACAAAAGCGCCGGCATCAGGTCCGTCGATAAAAATCTCTCCCATATGGGAGACATCGAACATTCCGACGGCCGTACGCACGGCGTTGTGTTCCTGGATGATGCCGCTGTACTGAATCGGCATATCGAAGCCTGCGAAGGGGCTCATCTTGGCCCCGAGAGCGATGTGATCGTCGTGCAGGCAGGTGGTTTTCAGCTGTTGGTCCATAGTGTGTCAAATATACGGTATTTATGGCGCTTTTCCAAGAAGAAACGATTCTTCCTCATAGCTTTTTTCAATCTCCTCGATCCTGCGCACCTCCGAGGCGTCCAGGGTCAGGGCGCTGTCGCAGAAACTCCCGAGAAGAGCCTCCGAGAGTTCCTCGGCGGAAAGACCGAGCCCGAGCGAGGAGAGGTTGGCCACACGCTGGCGCACGGAGCGCACGGCGTGCTTCTCAAGCTTGGCTGCGGACGGCGTAATGGCCTGCTGGAGCATATCGAAATCGACAGAGTGCAGGAGAGTGCCGTGCACGATGCTGGCCTTCGGGTGCACGAAAAAGGCGTTGCCCGAGACCTTACGTCCGCCCACAAGCACGTCGTTGTGCTCGCTGCGCACCGCTTCCAGGCCGAGGCCGGAGAGAAACGAGCAGAGTCTCCCGAGGAATTCCCCGAACACGAGTTCCACTCCTTTCTGCGGGGTGATGTAGGAGAGCATCAGGTTGCCGAGGTCGGCGTACACGCAGCCTCCCCCGCTCTTGCGGCGCACCACCCTGACCCCGTGCTCCCTGCAAAACGGCAGGTTCACTTCCGACTCCAGGTCCTGGTTGCGGCCTATGATTACGGTAGGGGGTACGCGCCACACAAAAAAGCCGCAGCCATAAGCCGCAGCCACATACTCTTCCATAGCCAAATAGAAGGACAAAGGCCTCTGGAGGGCGTCAGGAAGGGATATCCTTTGCATTTCGCTATTGAATTTCTTTCAAATCCTTCTTGAGAATCATCTTCGGATCCATCATCGCCACCTTCTCGAAGAGCTTGATGCGGTATCCGAGCGAAAGATAGACTTTGTCTTCGTGCTTGCCCTTGCGCCACCACTTGTAGAAACCCACCGGGTCGTTTTCATAAGGAATCTTGGCCACGATGCCGGTGCTGTAGCCGGGATAGTCGATGATGAGCTGGAGTCCCATAAAGCGCTTGTAGTATTCGGGATCAGCCCGGCGGAGCTTGCTGACCAGAGGATTGAGGACCTCGAAATTATCCACTTTCAGCACTTTCTCCCTGACTATCATCCGATGTATGCGGACAGGGTCAGTATTCAGCCAGGCGCCGACCTTAAGGGTCTGGGGACCCTGGTCGGTGTCCAGTGTCAGCTCGTCCATCGAATAATAGACTTTCTCGGGATCCAGAGGGAATAATTCTTCAGCGGCCATCAAAAACACGATTCTAGGTCATTCAATGGGCAAATTTAAGAATTTTTTTTTAGATTTGGGCAAGTTATGCACACAATTCTCAACTTCAGCGGCGTATATGACGAAGAATCCTGGCTCCCGGAGGGGGTCAGGCTCATCGATTTAAGCCCGCTCGAAGGCACGAACTGCTACTGCGACGCCGCAGCGGCAGAGGCTGTCAGGAAGGCCATTGAAGACTCCCCCGCAGGCGGAATCCACTGGATAGACACTGGAGACTACCACTATGTCTCCCTCTTCTGGATGGAAAAGATTGCCGTGCCGTTCTGCCTCGCGCTTTTCGACAACCACCCCGACGACCAGGCCGGAGCCTTCGGAGAGCAGATTCTGAGCTGCGGGAGCTGGGTCAAGGCCGCCCGCGGCAGCCTGCCGCTGATGGAGGCCGACTATCTCAATCCCGTTGAGATACCGGGCAGCCTGCCGGCGTACCTGTCAATCGACCTGGACGTACTGTCGCCGGAGTTTTCCCGGACTGACTGGAGCCAGGGCGATATGAGCCCGGACGAGCTGCTGCGAAGGGTGGAGGCCATAGCCTCGGGGCATCGCATCCTCGGCGTGGATATTTGCGGAGGCATCACCACAGCCAAAGGCGCCCGCCCCGAAGACCTGGCCGCCAATGCGCGTCTGCGCACCCGGCTTTACGACTACTTTTCCAACCATCCGCCGCTTTCCGGATAAAGGGCGGAATATTTCCAGACAATTATATCATATCCTTCAGAATAAGATTCCGGCAAGTGGTAGGTATCCGCCTCCAGCGGCACCACCGAGCCCGGAGCATAAGCGATATCCGCAAATCTGTAGTTCGGGATTTCCATTTCCATATAAGCGTCCGGGCTGTATCCATAGGCCGAGTACAGCCTTCGGTACATTCCTTTGACATATCCTCCGCCGCTCCCAATGCCGGCCACGCCGTAAGGCTCGAAAAAGTCCAGGCGGCCGTCGTCCAGCCTCGGGAAGGCCCATTCCACGCTCACGTCGCATCCGCCCGCATTGTTGTCCCGGGCCACGGCTCCCAGGGAAAGGTTCACCGTAAAGTCCACGGTATAGCGAGCCTCCGAGACATAAACCTCTCCGGAATGGCGGTTGCACATCGTCGGGGCCAGGCTGAAATAATGCTCCGGCATAGCCGTCTCGACATTGCTCCCGTAAAGAATCTTCATCTCCACGGTACTGGAGGAGGTGAAGGTGAAGCTGAACTTCCCTTCCGGCGAGAATGTGTACACGGCCGAGGCGCTCGAGTAATCATTGCCCGGCAGCACCATATCCGGGTACGAGAAATAGAAGAGTTCATCGTGGACACGCTCCTTCCTCCACCTTGCAAGCGCCCAGCTGGCCCGCGAGCCCAGATGCCGCGAGCCCCGGAAAGGCTCGGAAGTGTATAGCACCGCCGACACCGGGGCCACGCCGCATCCTTCGTCGGCGGGGTAAGCCGTTATGCGCTCCAGCTCCACTTCGCCGAGTGAAAAATCATAATTATCCGATATGGCCACGCCATTGTAGCTGAGACGGGAAATGTAGAAAGCGAAAGAATAATAGTCATCCGACATACTGCGGTTCGACACCGCGGGGCAGCCTCCCGAGAGGGACGCACCCCACCTCCGGCCCCTCTGGGCGGCGTCCTGGGTACGGCGCGCCGACAAGTCCAGCAGCTCCGAGTAGAGCTCGGCATCGAAGTCTTCCCAGTACAGCCGGGAGCCGTCCACCCTATAGTAATACGGTCCCACGGCTGCGGCAGCTCCGTCCAGCGGCAGGAACACCCTGTCCGAAGGGAACTTCAGCTCGGGAGCCACCACCTCGACGGGCATACTGCCCACGACCGTCCCGTCCACTTTGACAGTCAGCACATCCTCCCCCGCCATCATTCCGTCCACATACCATACCGTGCCCGAGCGCCATACCGAGACCGCCCCGCTGCCGGAAGTCACCTGCACGTTGCCCGAAGGGTAATTCCCGGAGAGCTTTTCCCGCACGAGGAGCGCGCGGCGCTGGGCCACATACATCACGCCGGACTCGTCCCAGGATATATTGTAGCCTGAAATAATCTGCCGCACCACGCTGACGCGGTGGCTCGTCACAAGCTTTCCGTCCCAGCTGGAAGCCACTATCACCACGCTCGAGCCCATAGGAGCACCGATGCGGCTGGTCACGGTGAAACTCCGCCCGTCGGCGGCGGCCGTGACGCTCAGGCAGGTCAGGTCGCCGGTGACGGCATAGGAATAATCCCCGCGCGAAAGGCTCAGGTTGGTGGAGAGCGGGACGGAGACCGACGAGTCCGTGCCGAGGGTGGAGCTTTCCGACAGGAAGCGCAGCTCGCGTTTGTCCACGAGATTTCCGTCTATCTTCCAATCTGCGCGCAGGCAGCCTTCGTCCGTGATGGTAAGGTCTATGTCGTACTGATTGTTGCGCACGATGTCGAAGTTGACGCAAGGGTCGCTTCCCAGAAACAGGCGCGCCGTCAGCGGGAGACCGGTCAGGTATCCGGAATTGTCGGAATAAGTGCCGAGAATCTCGATGTAGGTGCAAAGATCCGGGTTGAAGCCCCGCGCCGAAACGCTTGAGGGAATCTTTTTGTCGGGGTCGGTATTGCCCGGAAGCAGGTCTCCCTGCAGATTCTCCAGAAGGTAGAACGAGGTCGCATAGCCGTTCTTGTCGGCATTGACGGCCTCAAGGTCAGAGGGAGATGCCAGGTCTCCGTCCACGACTCCGTCCGCCACACCGGCCTTGGCCGGGGAGAAAAGTCCGCACACCCTGTTCATCTGCCGCACGGCGATGGAACTGAACTGTATCGAACCGTGCTGCAGCAAAGATGTGCGCACTTTCAGGTTCACCTTAGCCACAAGCCTCTCCACGGGCAGCACGACAACGGAGGTCGAGGGCGTGACGGTAACGCTCCTCCGGGCGGCCATCGGGATGCCTGTACTGTTCCATCCGCCTATTCCGTCCGCAGTGCATTTAAGGCTCGAGAGGGCCTCCTGCAAGGTTGCGGGCGCGGAAAGGTCGGGCGTGTTGGCGATAGCCAGGATTTCGTAGGTGTGGCCCATTTCCATCTCCACGCCGATGCTGCAGGAGCCCGCCCCGCCCACATTCCTGTGGACGCTCATATTCTCGCACAGCCGGGAATTGTCGTAGAAGAACAAATCGACGGTGCGCAAGGCCGCCTCCGGGGCGGTCACGCTGCTGCGAGTCACCAAGGCGGGGAGAGAATCCCCTGATATCTCAAAGCTGACCTCCTTCGTGCCGGTGCGGCCGGAGAAGGCGCTTTCTGCGCCTTCCCGCCCGCAGGCAGCGACGAGAAGCAGAGCTGCAAATAAGAAAGCAAAGCGTTTCATATCGTCTAGTATTCTATGATAGGATAAGTCTCCGTCTCCCAGCCCGATACGGTCACCAGGACAAAGGACTTCGTAAGATCTACAGTAAGATAAATGTCCAGCAGGTCCTCGTCGTCGTAACGATAGCCGGTGGCTTCAATCATAGCCCCCACGGGCACGCTGCGGAACATATTTCCGTCCAGGAAAGCGTCCAGCCGCAATGCATTGTCAACCTGGCGGGGAATGCGCACCAGATAATCCGAGAGCACCACGTCCTGCCCCGGGGTGCATTGGAACACGCCCTTGCAGGGGTCAAGGCTCATCAGGTCATAGCCCTGCACGTTGCCGCTGAGAGTCACCTCCCCGCCTTCCGGCAGCCCGAGGAGCGTCAGGAAAAGCCTCGCATAATTCTTATGCGGCAGGACGGCGCAGTCGAACGTGTCGCCCTGCAGGTCAGCAAAGTCGCTGCTGCTATAGAGCTCGTCGCACTGATGGTCGTAGCGGATGTCGAGCCGGCGGCCGCTGATGGCATTCATATCTGTTATCCCGGTAAAGACTGTCACCCGTGAAGGACGCCGGGGGACAGTCAGCACGCAGGAGCCGGCCTCGAAGTCCTCCCGGCTCATCATTCCCTGCTTCACCACCACGTCTTCCTGGATGACGCTGACAAGTACGCTCCCGTCCGTTTTCAGCGCCTCTGACGGATGCACCAAAAGGTCGCAGGGGCACTCCGAACGGTTTTCCTTGACCGAGCAGGAGCACAGGCACAGCAGGGCAATGAAACAGAGAAACGTCCGCATACTACTCGAAGGTTTCGGTGTAACTTGTGTTTCCGGCCCAGTCGGCCACGGTTATCTTGAAGGTCACGCTTACCTTCGACTCCACCTCCGTATCCGGGTTGTCAGGGCTGGTGGAGCCGGGGCGCTTCAGCACGAGCTCGCTGATATGGTACACTTTGTTGCGCTCCAGGGTCCCTGGATCCGTACCTTTCTTCTGGGGCAGCGTGATGGGATAGTAACAGGTCCTGCCGTTATAATCACATTCTATTACGAGGCGGGTATGCCTGGCGACCCAGGTAGTGCCGAAATTGTCGGTGGAATGAGGATTCGGATATGCATAGAAAGTGTGGGTGGTGTTGTAGCTGGAGTTCTGCGCCAGAGGATAATTGATTCCATCGTCCACG
>ONLD01000050.1 GCA_900318565.1 uncultured Bacteroidales bacterium | reverse complement strand
CAATGGGTCAGGGAGGCAGCTGCCTGATTATGATTGACGGTGTCGAAGGTGACCTTTCAACCGTCAACCCCGAGGACGTCGAGACCATTTCCGTCCTTAAGGATGCGGCTTCCTGCGCAGTGTACGGTGCCCGTGGTGCTTTCGGCGTTATCCTCGTGACCACCAAGAAACCCTCCAAGGACAGGGTCTCCGCAAACTTCAGCGCCTCCTACGGTATCAACCGCAGGACCCGTATCTGGGAAGACGAGATCGTCTCCGACGGTCCGACCTGGGCAAAATACTACATCCTCTTCTCCCAGCTCTCTGCAAGTACCCCTCAGAAGGGCGGCGGCCTCAACGGTGCATATCCTTCTGCTGTCAACGGTTACGACACCTTCTCTCCCGAGTATTACGAAGAGCTCTGCCGCCGCTGGCAGGATCCTACCTATGAGTACTATCAGAATCCTTATGGGTACGAGGCTGACGGGACCTACCGCTACTACGGCAGCACCAACTGGTATGACCTTTATTATAAGGACTACAACGCCACCCAGAACTACAACTTCACTGTTTCCGGTTCCGGAGAGAAGACCACTTTCAGCGTCAGCGGACGTTATTACGATCAGGACGGAATCTACAATTTCGGCAACGAGCAGTTCAATTCACTGAGCCTCCGTGCCAAGGGTTCCGTACAGGTGACTCCTTGGTTCAAGATTTCCGAAAACGCCTACATCTTCAAGAGGAAATACCATCAGCCTACCGTGGTGTCCGGTTCTTACGTTATCCAGCGTCAGTTCGAAATCCGCGCACAACCTGTGCTCGTACCTCTGAACGAAGACGGCACCAATACCTTTGCAGGCGCTGCAACCTGCTACACCGCCTGGCATAACGACGAGGCTTACCAGGAGAACAACAAGTTCGACGCCATCTCCACCACCACCCTCGAGCTCACTCCTATCAAGGACGTGCTCAAGGTGACGGGCGACGTGACCTTCAAGACCATCCGCTCCACGCAGCTGCGCCTTTCTCCTATGCAGACCGGTTATCTCAGCCCCAACGGTACGAAGAATTACAACGAATACACCTCTTCATATAAGAGTGACTGGCGTTACAACACCGACTACCTGGCTGCCAACATCGTGGGTAACTGGACTCCCAAGCTCGGCGAAAAGCACGACCTTGACGTCACTGCCGGTTGGAACCTCGCATCGACCAATTACCGTCGTCTCTATCTGCAGAGAAGGGGTGTGATGTATCCTCAGATTCCTTCCTTCGAGCTCTTCGACCTCGATGTTTACAATGTCAACGATGACGGTTACGACCGTGCCGAGGTAGGTTTCTTCGGACGTATCAACTACACCCTCCTCAACAGGTACATCTTCGAGGTCGCAGGACGTTATGACGGTTCTTCCCGTTTCCCGGCCTCCCAGCGTTGGGGTTTCTTCCCTTCCGCTTCCTTCGGATGGCGTATTTCCGAGGAGCCTTGGATGCAGGGTGCAAAGTCCTGGCTCAACAACCTTAAGTTCAGGGCCAACGCCGGTTCCCTCGGTAATGCCAACATTTCCGACTATGCCTTTATGGACACTTGGTCAATCTCCAAGTCCGGCAACCTCATCCAGGGAGCAAAGGTGCCTTACACCATTTCTCCTACCAGCCTGGTTCCCGAATCCCTTACCTGGGAGACCATCACCACCTATGACGTCGGTTTGGACTTCGATATCTTCAACAACCGTCTGTCCTTCTCCGGTGACGCCTACATCAAGGATTCCAAGGACCTCCTGATCGCCGGACCCACCCTTCCCCAGCAGCTAGGTGCCAGCACCCCGAAGGGTAACTACGGTTCCACCCGCGACATCGGCTGGGAACTGCAGCTCCAGTGGAAAGACCAGTTCAAGCTCGGCGGCAAGCCCTTCGCTTACAGCGCCAAGGCGACCCTGTTCGACAACCGCTGCTTCGTGACCAGCTTCTACAATGCGACCGGTGACATCTTCAACTTCTACGAAGGAAAGGAACTCGGAGAAATCTGGGGTTACCGTACGGCAGGTATCTTTGCAACCAATGACGAGTCCAACGACTGGGCTACCGACGTGTTCCACCAGAACGGTACCTCCATCTACCGGACATACGCAGGTGACCTTAAGTTCGTCGATGTCAACGGCGACGGTACCATCAACTACGGCAAGGCCATTCTTGACGACCACGGCGATCTCGAGAGAATCGGAAACGAGACTCCCCGCTACCAGTTCGGTCTGGTGCTCTCCGCCAACTGGAACAACATCGGCATCAGCGCTTCGTTCCGCGGCGTAGGCAAGAAGGAGTGGTACTTCTCCACCGGCTCCGGTATGTTCTACGGAATGTACGACCGTCCTTACGGTATCCTGCTCAAGAGCCACCTCGGAAATATGGTCGATATCGACACCAGCACCGACAAGTGGGTCGTTACCAATATGGCATCCAAGCCTTATTGGACTGCGCAGCGTGGTTATGTGTCCAACCGTAACGTTGGTCCCCTTTCCACTCCCAACGACCACTTCCTGCAGAACGTCGCATTCATCAGGCTTCAGAACCTGACCATCGACTATACGATTCCCAAGAAGATTACCGACAAGATCAACATCAAGAGACTCAACATCTTCTTCTCGGGTGAAAACCTCTTCACATTCTCTCCTCTGTTCAAGCATAGTACGGCCATCGACCCCGAGGTCATCGAGGCCGGTGACGAAGATACCAACAACCACGCCAAAGGTTACAACGGTATGGGTGAAGGCTACAGCTATCCTATGCTCAAGACCTACACTTTCGGTATCAACCTCTCCTTCTAAAATGCACTTGAAATGAAAAAGATATTTTATTCAATCATCAGTGTTGCTGCCGCGTTGAGCCTTGTTTCCTGTGAGAAGTTCCTTACCGTTTCTCCTCTGGACGAGGTTTCCGCCGATACTTTCTTTACGAGCGAGCAGGAGCTCAGGCTTTTTGCCAACGGCCTGATTGAGACTTATCAGCCTACGGCCGATGACATTGCCAACGGCTCAGACATCGCTTCCGATCTTACGGCCAAGCGTGATGCCTCCAAGTTCTGGTATCCGGGAGATATTTTCAAATCTTCTGATCAAGGAGCGTGGTCATATAACAACGTCCGTCGTGCCAATGTCCTTATCAACAATATGGTACGGGCAAAAGGCAAGGTGTCGGACGAGATTTACAACCACTACCAGGGCGTCGGTCGCTTCTGGAGGGCATACTTCATTTGGGGGAAAGTCAAAGCTTATGGCGACGTGCCGTGGCAGGAGACTCTTGTCGATCCAAAGGACAGCGCTATGCTCTACGCTCCCAGGGATGACCGCGAGTATGTAGTCCACAAGTGCATCGAGGACCTTCAGTTTGCTGTTGACAACTGCCTCGGTGACGACACCTACAAGAACGTCATCAACAAGTGGGTTGCTGCTGCATTTCTTTCCAGGATCGCTCTCTATGAGGGAACCTACAGGAAGTATTTCGATGTGAATACCTCCACCTACAAGCCCTGGACCAACAAGTACGAAACTGCCGACCAGCTGCTCCAGATTGCAGTGGATGCCAGCAAAGTCATTATGTCGTCCGGCAAGTTCCAGCTGAATGCCAGCTATCACGACAACTTCGTCACCGAGAACCTCCTGGGCAATCCCGAGATGATCTGGGTGGCCGAGTATTCGACCGGCGAGGATGCTACCCGCACCCACTCCCTGACCTCCGACTTCCGCGGTTCCACCGTCGGCGGCCCCAGCCCTACCAAGGAGTATGTCAACCACTTCCTCAAAATCGACGGAACCCCTATCACCAACGATCAGATTCCCCTCTATGAGGAAATGGCGGCAAACAACGGCCGTGACCCTCGCCTCAACAACAATGTCAACCACATCGGCCTTACCTACAAGGCCCTTTCCGGTGCGACTTATGCCAAGTGGATGCCTTGCCAGCTTACCTACTCGGGTTACAATCTTACCAAGTGGAACATCGAGGAGGAGCAGCAGTTCCAGGTTGCAAAGTGCGGTAACTCCATTCCTATTATGCGTTACGCCGAGGTCCTTCTCAACTATGCAGAGGCAAAGGCAGAGCTTGGCCAGATGGATGATGCTGTCTGGGCCGAATCCGTCGGTCTTATCCGCCAGCGTGCCGGCTTGACCTACACCGGCCGCCCTGTCGATGCAGATCCTATGCTGTACAACTACTACGCTACAGCTTATGACTTTGAGGAGCAGGGCCTTCAGGGCAACCGCGCCAATGAGCTCAAGTCCCATCTTACCGCCGATCTGCTTGAGATCCGCCGTGAGAGGGTTACCGAGCTTGGATACGAGGGCTTCCGTGGTGATGACCTCCATCGTTGGCACTGCCTCAGCCTTATAACCCAGAAGAACACCAACGGCCGCGGAAACCGCGGTATCTGGGTTACCAAGGAAGACTACAAGAACGGCTTCCTGTTCAACCCCGTGTTTGCTGCAAACACCGAGGGCAAGGGAGAATACAACTACGACAAAGATACCGATACCTACACCAAGGCTAAAGACGGCAAGGGCGGATTCGACCTTGTCCACGGTCTTGTAACCTTCGGCTCCAAGGCGTCCGAAACCTCTTTCGGTATTGCCAACAGCGGTGCAGACCAGAGCTTCTCGCTGTCCGAGGGTGACCACGGTTATCTTATTTTCCACTATGCACTTGAGTTTGCTCAGAAGAAGTATCTCTATCCTATTAACTCAAGCTCAGTCCTTCTCTTGAATACCAACATCGTCCAGAACTGGGGATGGGAATAGTATAAAATGAAAAGATTTACCAATATCGTTTTGGTCGCGGCAGCCCTCTTTGCGGGGGCTGCTTGCGACAAAACAAATCCAGATGACAAAGATAAGGGCGGCAAGACAGATGTCGACCGCGTAACCGAACTTAACGGAACGATTATCAACGAGGAAGCCAATATGATAGGCATCGTCAAGGATGCATCCGGCAACCCCATTGCCGGTGTGCCCGTGACGGACGGCTATACCTATGTGGTTACTGACGCCAACGGCGTGTACCAGATAGTGGGCAGCCGTTATGCCCGCAAGGCCTATCTTAGTATTCCTTCCGGCTATGAAGTCCCTCTTGATCCGACTACGCATCTCCCCGCGTTCTTCTCTCCCGGTACCATTATCAGGGATCAGCAGAACCGCTATGACTTTACTCTTACCCGCCAGACGAAGCAGGAGGACAAGTTCACCCTCGTGATGATAGGTGACCCCCAGTGCCAGACAGATGCCCAGGTCCAGAGGTATGCTACAGAGACTGTCCCCAACATCCAGAGCACTCTTTCTTCTTTTGCGTCGGAATATCCCAATCCGTACGCCATAACGCTTGGAGACATTATCTTTGACAGTACCAATACCTGGGAGGGAATGAAGAAATCGATGTCCAACGTCAACGTGGGCGGCAGGTATCTGCCGTTCTTCCAGTGCATAGGCAACCACGATCATAATGGCAAGGCCAGCACCGACTTTGACGCCACAGCCAACTTTTTCGAGAACTTCGGTCCCACCGACTACTCCTTCAACAGGGGGAACTTCCATATCATCGTGATGGATGACGTGATGGGTACTACCACCGCCACGAATTCCAGCCCCAACAAGTGCACTTGGAATTACAACGGCGGTTTTACAACCTATCAGTGGAAATGGCTCCAGGCTGATCTTGAGCTTGTCCCCGACAAGGATAAGAAGTGCGTGATACTGTGCTGCCACATTCCTTTCCGCGGCGGATCGGCTTCCGGCGGCTCCAGCGTCAACAAGAACGATGCTTACTACTCGGAAATCCTTAATGCCCTCAAAGGCTTCAAGGAAGCTCACCTGATGATAGGCCATACCCACTATCCGCAGAACTACATCCACAACTCGTACAGGACCAAGAGCGGTCTCCCTATCTACGAGCACGTGCACGGTGCGGCCTGCGGCGCTTGGTGGAGCAGCAACCTCAACACCAACGGCCAGCCCAACGGCTACAGCCTGTACGAGTGCGACGCTGTCAACGGCACCATCACCAACTGGGTGGCCAAGAGCACCAAGGACGACTTCAGCTCCCAGATGAGAGTGTATGACGGCGACCAGATCTACACCGGATCCAAAGGTTACCGTTATTCCTGGACCACCACATCCAGCGGTGGTGCCGGATCGCTCAACGTGGGCGGCACCGCCAACATCTTCGCCAAGGGCAATTCAGTTTTCAAGAATGCGTTCGTCGCTGCCATCTGGAACGACGATGCAGCAAACTGGAAGGTTGAACTGTTCCAGAACGGCGTCAAGGTCGGCGACTTCAAGAGGCTTGGCGACGGAGGCAGCTGCGATGTGTGCGTCTGCTCATTCTTCTTTAACGAACTGAACAAGAATACCTCCACCTGGACTACCAGCACTGCCAGCCACTACTGGTATTTTGTGCCTGCATCCGGCAATCCCAGCTCGGAAAAGAACTGGGAGGTCGTTGCTACTCAGACCATTCCGAGCAGCAAGAAGACCAATGTCTATCGATGCAGCGCATTCTCAGTGGATTACGGCGGGTTTGCCAGCAACTAGCAATCTGCGATGATTAAAAAAAGCGGTTCCAAGACATTTGGAATCGCTTTTTTTATCCCAGCATCTCAAGGACGGACTCAAGGGAGAGGGCCTGGGAAATGTCGAAGCCTCCGTTGCGGGTGCGGCGGAGCGAGCCCAGGAAGGCGCCGCTGCCGAGAGCTTCGCCCAGGTCCCGAGCGAGGGCGCGGATGTAAGTGCCCTTGGAACAGTCCACGAGTATCTCAGCGTGCTTCAGCGAAGCCTCACGTACGTCAGCTACTTTTATGCGTCCGCGCCCTTCCGTGGGCTCGACCGGCTCGGGAGCCGAGGAGAAACTCTCCTCGAAGCTGAGCAGCTTGAGGTCGTAAATCTCGATCAGGGAAGATTGCAGCACGTCCCCGGGATCGAAGCTCTCGCCCCTGGCCTGCGCTTCACGCAGCAGGCGGCGCGCTGTTTCATAAGCGCGCACCCCGTCCACGGATTTGGCGCTGAAGAGGGGAGCGACCTGCATTTGCTGTCCGACGAAAGAGGGGAGCAGCGCTTCAATGCTCTCGCGAGAGACTCCGTCCAGCGGGCAGGTCCTGCCGATATCCTTCTCGAGGTCGTAGGAAGGAGTCGTGGCGCCGAAGCACACCCCGGCGACATATTGTTTGGGCGATGCCTGAAGCTCTTCGGCACGGCGCGTCGCCGGCCCTATGCATACGAGCAATATCCCCGTAGCCAGCGGGTCAAGCGTGCCGGCGTGCCCGACCTTCAGGTTCTTCTTTCCGAAGTGCCGGCAGGCGGCCCACTTGATTTTCCGGATTACGTCGGCGGAAGTCCAGCGGTACGGTTTATCCACCGGCAGCACGATGCCGTCGGGATAGTCGGCGATGTCGCGGGAGAACATTATTTAATAGGAATCTTTGCGATGCGCCGCTCGTGCCTGCCGCCTTCGAATTCGGCCGTGAGCCACTCGCGGACCATCGAAACCGCCATACGGTAACTTACGAAGCGGGCCGGCATCACGAGCACGTTGGCAAGGTTGTGGGACTTCACCAGGTGCGCGACGGCGGTGTTCCACGCAAGGCCGGCGCGTATGCCCTGATGCTTGTTCAGCGTGATGGCCATTCCGTTGCCGGTGCCGCAGATTGCGATGCCTTTATCCACTTCGCCCTTCTCTACGGCTATGGCCAGCGGGTGCGCGAAGTCTGCGTAGTCGCAGGAATCGGTGGTGTCGGTGCCGAAGTTGACCACTTCGTATCCCTTGCCCTTCAAATACTTAATCAGCTTGAACTTGTATTCCACGCCTGCGTGGTCGTTGCATATACCTATTTTCATATTTCTTCTTTTATGTTGTATGAATTGCGTTCGGGAGCGGAGCGGGAAATCATCTCTCCCAGAAGCCCTGCGAGGAAAAGCATCACGCCGAGCACGACGGCGAGCAGCGCGAGGTAGAACAGCGGCTGGTCGGTGACGGCCCTGAACTTGATGCCCTGGGCCTGGTGCACGAGCTTTGCCACTATTATCCATACCGTCATCACGAATCCCACCAGGAACATCAGCAGACCGCTGTAGCCGAAAAAGTGCATAGGCTTTTTCCCGAAAGTGGAGAGGAACCACAGGCTCTGGAGGTCCAGGAAGCCGTTGATGAAGCGCTCCATCCCGAATTTGCTCTTGCCGTACTTGCGCTTTTCGTGGTGGACTTCCTTCTCGCCGATGCGGGTGAATCCGGCGTTCTTGGCGAGGTAGGGGATGTAGCGGTGCATCTCGCCGTACACCTCGATGCTCTTCACCACGTCCTTGCGGTACATCTTCAGCCCGCAGTTCATATCGTGCAGCTTTATGCCGGTAATGCGGCGGGCTGTGGCGTTGTAGAGCTTGGAGGGCAGGTTCTTCGTCAGGGCGTTGTCCTTGCGGTGGCGCTTCCAGCCGCTGACCAGGTCGTAGCCTTCTTCGAGTATCATCCTGCGCATCTCGGGAAGCTCCTCCGGGGCGTCCTGCAGGTCGGCGTCCATCGTGGCAACAAGGTCGCCCTGCGCCTTCTCGAAGCCGCAGAACAGCGCCGCGGACTTGCCGTAATTGCGCCTGAAGCGTATGCCCTTGACGCGTGCATCGGCTGCTGCCAGTTCCCGTATGCAGTCCCAACTGCCGTCGGTGCTGCCGTCGTCTATCATCAGGATTTCGTAGCTCAGGCCCTCCTCCGACATCACTTTGTCTATGCGCGACTTAAGTTCGGGCAGGGACTCGCGCTCGTTGAACAGGGGTATGACAACTGAAACGTCCATACTATTGATTGTCTATGCCCGTATCGAAAGGATTGCGGGAAGGGATGTTGCGGGAGAATATGGCTGAAAGCACGGTGCCGAACAGGAAACACCAGATAAGGTTCACGAAGAATGTCAGCGTGGGCAGCTTCGGAATGAGCCGCTCGATGGCTTCCGTCTGCTCTTCGGTGAACTCCGAGGCGGTGCGGATGGTGTCCAGCGAGCTTGTCAGCATCTCGGGGTCGATGAAACTGATCCAGGCCATATAGAACGCCGAATAGATGAGAGCCGACAGCAGGGCCGTGACGGTGCCGAAGAGGAAGGAGTCACTGTTTGCTATGCCCTCGTGCGAGGCGGCGAACTTCAGCATAAAGAATTTCATCAGGCGGATGCACAGCACGAACTTGAACACCCACAGCAGAAGGCTCGCCACATTGACCAGCACGGCCACTGCGCCGCCTCCTTGAATCTTGCCCAGCAGAATGGTACACAGCATATAGGCAATTGACACGCCCCCGAGCACGAGACCGCTGCGGGCTGCGTCGTTCCAGACAATCTTTTGTTGTATCATACCACAAATATAGATATTTTTTATAACTTTGCAGATTGCAAACCAAAACTAATGTATGTTGACTATAGCATTTACTGATGGCACCATCCGTCCCTGGGACGATGAGGAAACTAAACACATTTTCTGGCATTCTTCCGCGCACCTTATGGCAGAGGCTCTCGAAGCTCTCTACCCCGGCGTGAAGTTCGGCGTCGGCCCTGCGGTCGAGACCGGCTTCTACTACGACGTGGACCTGGGAGACCGCCAGATCAGCGAGGCCGACCTGGCCAAGGTGGAGGCGAAGATGATTGAGCTTGCCCGCACGAAAGAGACTTTCGAACGTACCGAGGTCTCGAAGGCCGATGCCCTCAAGTACTTCACCGAAAAAGGCGACCCGTACAAAGTCGAGCTCATCAAGGACCTGGAAGACGGCACCATCACCTTCTATAAGAACGGCTGCTTCACTGACCTTTGCCGCGGACCTCACGTCAAGCACGTGGACGACATCAAGGCCGTCAAGCTGACCGCTATCGCCGGCGCCTACTGGAAAGGCGACCAGAACCGCCAGCAGCTGACCCGTATCTACGGCGTGTCCTTCCCCAAGAAGAGTATGCTGGACGAGTATCTCCAGATGGTGGAGGAAGCCAAGAAGCGCGACCACCGCAAGCTCGGCAAGGAGATGGAACTCTTCACCTTCTCCAGCCGTGTAGGCCTCGGACTGCCCCTGTGGCTGCCCCGCGGCGCCGTGATGCGCAACATCCTCGAGAACTTCCTGCGCGCAAAGCAGGCCGAGCTCGGCTACCTTCCCGTGGTGACTCCGCACATCGGCTCCAAGGAACTCTATGTGACCTCCGGCCACTATGCCAAGTACGGCAAGGATTCCTTCCAGCCCATCCATACCCCTCAGGAGGGCGAAGAGTATATGCTCAAGCCTATGAACTGCCCGCACCATTGCGAGATTTTCCGCAGCTCTCCCCGTTCCTACCGCGACCTGCCCCTGCGCTTCGCGGAGTTCGGCACCGTGTACCGTTACGAGCAGAGCGGTGAGCTCCACGGACTGACTCGCGTGCGCGGCTTTACCCAGGATGACGCACACCTGTTCTGCCGTCCCGACCAGCTTCAGGAAGAGTTCGAGAAGGTCATCGACCTTATCCTCTATGTCTTCAAGACCCTGAAGATGACCGACTATATGGCCCAGATCTCCCTGCGTGACCCCAAGAACAAGGAAAAGTATATCGGCTCCGACGAGAACTGGGACAAGGCTGAGAAGGCCATCATCGACGCAGCGGAAAAGAAGGGCCTCAAGACCGTCGTGGAGCTTGGAGAAGCGGCATTCTACGGTCCCAAGCTCGACTTTATGGTCAAGGACGCCATCGGCCGCAAGTGGCAGCTCGGCACCATCCAGGTAGATTACAACCTGCCGGAGCGCTTCGAGCTCGAGTTTACTGACGCCGACGGCAGCAAGCAGCGCCCTGTGATGATACACCGCGCTCCCTTCGGCTCGCTGGAGCGTTTCACCGCCGTGGTGCTTGAACACACCGCCGGCCACCTGCCGGTCTGGCTGTCGCCCGACCAGGTGAAAGTGCTGCCAATCAGCGAAAAATATGCTGATTATGCTGAAAAAGTTTGCAAATTGTTGAAAAATTCCGATATTCGCGCTTCCATAGACTCTCGCAACGAGACCTTGGGCAAGAGAATTCGCGAGATTTCCTTGCTCAGAGTGCCTGTGATTGTGATTGTCGGTGAAAAAGAAGCCTCGGAAGGCACCGTCTCCGTACGCAGGGAGGGTGTCGACCAGGGCTCAATGACTGTGGAACAGTTTGTACAATACATTAATGCAGCAGTTGCTGAAGAATTAGCTTGATGGCAGGACCATACAGACCAAAACCGACCTTTAAACCAGGAGGTCGCCGTCCGGACCCTCGTCTTCAGAAGAAAGACGAGAACGAACTGAATATCAACGGGCAGATTACTGCCCCGCAAGTGCGTCTCGTGGGTGATAACATCCCCGAGCCGGGCATCTGGCCTATAGCCAAGGCTCTGCAGCTCGCCGACCAGCTGGAGCTGGACCTGGTGGAGATCAGCGCCAAGGCCGACCCGCCTGTGTGCAAGATACTGGATTACCAGAAGTACCTGTACCAGCAGCGCAAGAAGGCGAAGGAGATGAAGTCCAACGCCGCCAAGGTGGTCATAAAGGAAATCCGTTTCGGCCCCAACACCGACGAGCACGACTTCCAGTTCAAGCTCAAGCACGCCCAGGAGTTCCTGCAGGAAGGCTCGAAGGTCAAGGCCTCCATCTTCTTCCGCGGCCGCTCCATTATGTTCGCCGAGCAGGGCGAGAAGCAGTTGCTCCGCTTCGCAGTCGAACTCGAGCCTTTCGGCAGGGCTGAAAATATGCCGACCCTCGAGGGCAAGCGTATGACGATGATGCTCGCCCCGATTAAAAAGAAATAACCTTTTTTTTATTAACAATTAATATTTAACAACAATGGCAAAGCTTAAGACCAATTCCGGTGCCAAAAAGCGTTTCACGCTTACCGGATCGGGAAAAATCAAGAGGAAGCACGCTTACCACAGCCACATCCTCACCAAGAAGACCAAGAAACGCAAGAGAAATCTTGACCATTTCGCCCTCCTCGAGAAGGCTGATCTGGTAAGGGTAAAAGAAATGTTGGTTCTCTAAAAGTATTGAATTATGCCTAGATCAGTCAACTCAGTCGCCTCAAGGGCGCGCCGCAAGAAGATTCTCAAGAGAACCCGCGGTAATTTCCTGTCAAGAAAGAATGTCTGGACAGTTGCGAAAAACACCTACGAGAAAGGTCTCACCTACGCTTATCGTGACCGCAGGGCCAAGAAGCGCAATTTCCGCGCCCTCTGGATTCAGCGTATCAACGCTGCTGCCCGTCAGTACGGTATTTCCTACTCTCAGTTTATGGGTAAGCTCAATGCACAGAACATCGGCCTGAACCGTAAAGTCCTCGCCGACCTTGCAATGAACAATCCCCAGGCATTCGAAGCTATCATCAATTCTGTAAAATAATTAAAGGTTTCAAGTGAGCCGGAGGAAGAAATTTCGCACTAAAAGCAAGGTCCTGAACTGGATTCTTGACTGGGTGGACGCCATACTCTTCGCAGTAGTGGTCGTGACCTTGATCAACGTTTTCTGGTTCCAGTCCTTCAAGATTCCTTCCTCTTCGATGGAGAGCAGCCTCTATACCGGAGACCATCTCTTCGTCAGCAAATTGACATATGGAGCGAGGCTCCCGATGACTCCGCTGACAATCCCGTTCACGCACAACGTCATAGGCAGCAAAGAATCTTATTCTACGTCTGTCAGCTGGCGCTACAAGCGTCTTCCGGGTTTCCGCGATGTCCGCAAGGGAGATTACGTCGTGTTCGGTTTCCCCAACGGAGACACCGTCCTGCGCAAGGCCCCGGTCGAAGACTACCACGCAGTCGTCCGCTATATGGGACGCGAAGCTGCCGAGAAGGCTTTCGGACCGGTGATTGTCAGGCCGATGGACAAGAAAGACCACTATGTCAAAAGATGCGTGGCGACTCCCGGGGACACTCTCGAAGTCCGCGACGGCCTCGTATGGATTAATGGAGAGCAGCAGACCGTCTATCCCGGGATTCAGCTCAGCTACAAGGTCGTGACGACCGGAAGGGAGCTCAATCCCAAGGTCATCGACCAGATGGGGCTTAACCTCAGGGAGCTGCATTTCTCATCCGCCCTCCCGGGCTATCCCGAGATGCCTCTTACGGCAGAGATGCTGGAAAAGGTCAAGGCGATGAAGAATGTGGTGTCGGTCGAGCCGGTGCTTCAGAAAGAATCCCAGGACTACAGGGAGATTTTCCCTTTCAGCCCTGAGTACAGCTGGAGCCGCGACAGTTTCGGCCCTCTGTGGATTCCCCGCGAGGGGACCACGGTCGAGCTTACCGCACGCAACCTCCCGCTCTACGAGCGCATAATCCGCGACTACGAGCACTCCGACGTCAAAGCGGCGCTTGCCGCAGGCTCATATACCTTCAAGCAGAATTATTATTTTATGATGGGGGACAACAGGCACAACTCACTGGATTCCAGATATTGGGGTTTTGTTCCTGAAGATCACATAGTCGGAAGACCGAGCGTGATCTGGCTCTCCACCGATGCGGGGCGGAAATTCCCCGACAATATCAGATGGAAGCGATTCCTCAAATTTCTGTAGTTCTCCGTTTGGAAATCCAAGAAAATAGAGCGATATTTGCGGTCCATTTCAAGAAAACAATAAAAATCAGATAGTTATGGCAAAAGTTTGTCAAGTGACAGGACGAAAGAGAATGAAAGGCAACAATGTTGCCCATTCCAAGCTCCGCACCAAGCGCGACTTCTCCCTCAACCTCAAGAAC